>NZ_JBFBBK010000008.1:0-134760 GCF_040682635.1 Streptomyces sp. NPDC051133 | reverse complement strand
TCTTCCCCGAGCCGTTCTCGCCCACGAGCGCGATGATCCGGCCCAGCGGGAGCGTGAGGGTGACGTCGTCCAGCGCGGGCGCGCCGGGGAGCCGTCGGCCTATCGTGGCTCCGGTCACGTTGAGCACCGTGTTCGGCCTGCGCACTGGACGACATACCGACCGGTCGGCATCATTAGTCGGGTCCAGTCCACCCGCCCCTAGGGAGTGATGTATGAGCGCCGACCACCCGCCCGGTCTCGACCCGGATCGGCTGCGTGCCCTGCTCGACCGCGAGCGCCCCGGTCTGGTGAACGGCCCCCTGACGGGACGGCTGATCGAAGGCGGACGGTCGAACCTCACCTACGCGCTCTCCGACGGCACCTCGAAGTGGGTCGTACGGCGGCCCCCGCTCGGCCACGTCCTCGCCACCGCGCACGACATGAAGCGCGAGCACCGGGTGATCAGCGCCCTGCACCCGACCAACGTGCCGGTCCCCCGCCCGGTGCTGCTGTGCGAGGACGAGGAGGTGCTCGGCGCGCCGTTCTACGTCATGGAGTTCGTCGAGGGCACCCCGTACCGCACCGCCCAGCAGCTGGCCCCGCTCGGCGCCGAGCGCACCCGGAACGCGGTGCTGTCCCTGGTGGACACGCTGGTCGAGCTGCACGCGGTGGACCCCGCCGAGGTGGGCCTCGCCGACTTCGGCCGCCCCGAGGGCTTCCTGGACCGCCAGCTGCGCCGCTGGGGCAAGCAGCTGGACGCCTCCCGCAACCGCGACCTGCCCGGCATCGACGAGCTGCACGCGACGCTGGGCCGGCAGCTGCCCGCCTCGCCCGCACCCGCCGTCGTCCACGGGGACTACCGGCTCGACAACGTCCTGATCGGCGCCGACGACACGATCAAGGCGATCCTCGACTGGGAGATGTCCACGCTCGGCGACCCGCTGACCGACCTCGGCCTGCTGGTGATGTACAGCCGGTCGCTGAGCATGCCGGACTCCCCTGTCTCCACCACCGCCGAGGCCGCCGGGCATCCGGAGCCGCAGGAGCTGATCGAGCGGTACGCCGAACGCTCGGGGCGGGACGTCTCGGCCGTCTCCTGGTACGAGGCGTTCGCCTGGTTCAAGCTCGCCGTGATCCTGGAGGGCATCCACTACCGGTACACGCTGGGCCAGACGGTCGGGCGGGGCTTCGACCGGATCGGCGACCTCGTGCCCGTCTTCATCGACCACGGACTGACCACTCTTCAGGAAGGCTGACCGGACATGGACTTCGCGTTCGACGCGCGCACGGAGGAGCTGCGTGCCAGGCTCCTCGCCTTCATGGACGAGTACGTGTACCCCGCCGAGGCGGTCGCCGAGGAGCAGCGGGCCGCGCTCGCCTCGCCCTGGGACACCCCGGCCGTGGTCGAGGAGCTGAAGGCCGAGGCCCGCAGGCAGGGGCTGTGGAACCTGTTCCTGCCCGACGCCGAGTACGGGGCCGGGCTGACCAACCTGCAGTACGCGCCGCTCGCCGAGATCACCGGCCGCTCCCCGCACCTCGCGCCCACCGCGACCAACTGCGCCGCGCCGGACACCGGGAACATGGAGGTGCTGGCCCAGTTCGGCAACGAGCAGCAGCGCAAGCAGTGGCTGGAGCCGCTGCTCGCCGGTGAGATCCGCTCGGCGTTCGCGATGACCGAGCCGGAGGTCGCCTCCTCGGACGCGACGAACATCACCACGCACATCGAACGGGACGGCGACGAGTACGTCATCACCGGCCGCAAGTGGTACATCTCCGGGGCGATGAACCCGGACTGCAAGATCTTCATCGTGATGGGCAAGACGGACCCGGACGGCGCGGACGTCCGCCGCCAGCAGTCGATGGTCCTGGTCCCGCGCGACACACCCGGTGTCACCGTCGAGCGCGCCATGCAGGTCTTCGGCTACGCGGACCACTCGCACGGCGGCCACGCCGAGGTGATCTTCGACCACGCGCGCGTGCCGGTGTCGAACCTGATCGGCGAGGAGGGCGGCGGCTTCGCCATCGCCCAGGCCCGGCTCGGTCCCGGCCGGATCCACCACTGCATGCGGCTGATCGGCATCGCCGAGCGGGCGATCGAGCTGATGTGCCGGCGGGCGGTGTCCCGTACGGCCTTCGGCAAGGCGCTGGCCCAGCAGGGCGTGGTCCAGAACTGGATCGCGGACGCCCGGGTCACCGTCGAGCAGCTGCGGCTGCTGGTGCTGAAGACGGCCTGGCTGATGGACACCGTCGGCAACAAGGGCGCCCACACGGAGATCCAGGCCATCAAGATCGCCACCCCGCGTGCCGTGGTCGGCATCCTGGACCGGGCGATCCAGCTGCACGGTGCGGGCGGCGTGAGCCAGGACTTCCCGCTGGCCGAGCTGTACGCGAGCGCCCGCACCCTGATGCTGGCCGACGGCCCGGACGAGGTCCACCAGCGGTCGCTGGCGCGGCGGGAGCTGAAGAAGTACCTCTAATAGCCGCCCGAGTAGTGGTGATCCTCGCGGGCCAGCGCCCGGAGGAAGGCCAGGAACCGGTGCAGGAGAGGGGGTCTGCGTGTCATGCCACCAGCGTGGCCCGCAGGCCGCCCACCGGTCCAACAGATGGTTTCGCTGACCGCCATCTCTAAGATGGATGGATGGAGATGCGTCAGCTGCGCCACTTCATGGCGGTGGTGACCGAGGGAAGCTTCACGGCCGCCGCCCGCGCCGAACTCATCGTCCAGTCGGCGCTCAGTACGTCCGTCAAGAACCTGGAACGGGAGCTGGGCGCCGACCTGTTCGACCGCACGGGCCGCCGGGTGGTGCTCACGGAGGCCGGTCGCGCCCTTCTCCCCCAGGCGCGTGCGCTGCTCGCCGGCGCGCAGGCGGCCCGGGACGCGGTGGCCGCCGTGGCCGGTCTTTCCACGGGGCGGGTGTCCATCGGCACCATCCAGACGCTGACCTGCGTCGACCTGCCCGCCGAACTCGCCGCCTTCCACGAGGAGCACCCCGGCATCCAGGTGTCCGTGCGGGACGCGACCGTCGGCGAGCTGACCGAGGCGCTGCGGGCCGGCGAGCTGGACCTGGCCTTTCTCGCCCCGGACGCGCACGAGCCGCCCGAAGGGCTGCACGGGTACGCCGACTGGCACGAGGAGCTGGTGCTCATCACCGCACCGGGGCATCCGCTGGCCGAGGCGGGACGCACGCTCATCAGGGACCTCGCCGACGAGCCCTTCGTGGACTTCCGCGCCGGGACCGGCCTGGAGACGGCCGTACGGCGCCTGGCGGCCCACTGCGGACTGGAACGCCGTATCACCTGCGACGTCACCCAGATCGGGCTGCTGGTCGAGCTCGTGCGGGCCGGGATCGGGGTGGCGTTCGTGCCCCGGGCCATCGGGGAGCGGGCCGGGCTGCCGTGTGTGCGGATACGGCAGCCGGAGCCCGGCCGTACGGTCGTCCTCGCGGGACGCGGCGCACGGCCCCGCAATCCCGCGGCCGTGGCCCTCGTGCGTCACTTCACGGACGCAGCGCCCGCAGCAGCAGGTCGGCGAGCTGGTCGGCGACCTGCTGCGGGGTGAGGGGGCCGTCGGGGCGGTACCAGGTCGACAGGTGGTGGACCGAGCCGAAGTGGTAGTCCACGACCAGGTCGGCCGGGGTCGCCGTGGAGAAGACCCCCGCCTGCTGGCCCTCCTCGATCAGCGCGCGGAAGCGTTCGTGGTAGCGCCGGCGCTCGGCGCGGACCTGCTTGTTCTTCTCCGGGCTCAGGTGGTGCATGGAGCGGAAGAAGATCGACGCGTCGTCGAGGTTCTCGATCGTCGTGACGACCACGTCCGCCGCCGCGCCCCTGAGCCGCTTCTCCACCGGCGCGTCCATGTCCGCGAAGTGGTCGAGCCGCTCCATCTGGACGCGCAGCACGCGCGCGTACACCTCGTGCAGGAGGTCGTCCTTGGAGCCGAAGTAGTGGTACAGCGCCCCCTTGGTGACGCCGGCCGCCTCCACGATCTCCTGCACCGAGGTGCGGTCGTAACCCTGCTCCGCGAAGAGCCGGGTGGCGGCGGCGAGGAGCCGCTGCGGAACAGGTGCTCCCTCGGTGTCCGTCGTCCTGGGCACTGCCGCCACCTGCCTTTCCGTGTTGCCTACTGGGTGTCGTGCGCGCGGGAACGCAGTTCCCGACGGAGGATCTTGCCACTCGCCGTCTTGGGCAGGTCGGGCAGGATCTCCACCTGACGCGGATATTTGTAGGCGGCCAGTCTCTCCTTGCAGTACACCGCGAGTTCGTCCGGGTCCGCCTCCGCGCCCGGACGCAGGCTGATGTAGGCCTTGACGGTCTCGCCACGGTAGCCGTCGGCGACGCCCACCACGGCCGCCTCGCGCACCGCCGGGTGGGTGTACAGCACGTCCTCGACCTCACGGGGCCACACCTTGAACCCGGACGCGTTGATCATGTCCTTCTTGCGGTCGACGACGTACAGCCAGCCCCGCTCGTCCATGAACCCGATGTCGCCGGTGCGCAGCTCCCCGCCGGGGAAGGTCTCGGCGGTGGCGTCCGGGCGCCGCCAGTAGCCCGGGATCACCTGGGGCCCGCGTACGACGATCTCGCCCTGCTCCCCGAAGGGCACCTCCGCGCCCTGCTCGTCCACGATCCTGACGAGCGTGTCGGCGCCGGGCACGCCCACCGACAGCGTCCCGGAGACGGGGTCCACGGGGGCCTCCAGGGCGGGCGGGACGGCGGCGCACGGGCCGGAGCACTCGGTGAGGCCGTAGCCGACGCGGATGTACGGCCCGAACAGCCCGCGGAACTTCTCCACCAGGGCGGGCGGCACGGGCGCGCCGCCGGAGGACAGGTTCACGAAGGAGGCGAAGTGTTCCCGGGTGGCGTCCGGGTGGGCGGCGAGCGCCATGTAGGCGGTGGACGGGCCGACCGTGTAGTGCGGGCGGTGCTCGGCGAAGGACTCCAGGACGAGTCCCGTTTCGAAGCGGTACGTGAGCACCAGGGTGCCCGCGCTGTTCAGGCAGGCGCCGAACTGGCAGACCATGCCGGTGATGTGGAACAGCGGCGCGAGCGCGTAGTAGACGGGCGCGTCGGGCAGTGCGAGCCCCGTCCGCTGCCGCTCGGCGTTGTACATGATGTTGCCGTGCGTGTTGGTGGCGCCCTTGGGGGTGCCGCTGGTGCCGGAGGTGTAGCTGATCAGCGCGATGTCGTCCGGTCGCGGGGCGCGGCCGCCGGGGGCCGTGCCGCCCTGCCGGGCGACGGCCACGAGGTCGTCGGCGTCCGGCGCCTGCGGCAGCCGCTCGAAGCCGAGCACGCGCGCGTCGTCGCGGGTCTGGAAGTCCCGCTCGCACGCGGTGAGGACGACCCGCACCGGCGAGTCGGCGGCCGTGGCGCGCAGATACGACTCCCAGGCCCGGTCGGAGCAGACCAGCGCGGCCACCTCGCCGTCCCGCAGGACGTGCCCGACCTCGGCCGACTTGTACATGGGGTTGACCGGGACGACGGTCGCGCCGGCCTTCCAGGCGCCGAGGACGGCGAGCGCGAAGTGCGGGGAGTTCTGCAGCAGCACGGCCACCCGCTCGCCGCGCTCCAGCCCGCGCGCGGCGAGGTGGGCGGCGACGGAGTCGCTCAGCTCGTCCACCTCGCGATAGCTCAGCCGGGCGTCGAAATAGGCGAGGAAGGTGCGCTCGGGGGCCTCGGCGACGGCGGCCCGCAGGGCGTGCACGAGGGAGTCGGCGGGGTCGACCGGACCGCGCTGGACGTCGTCGAGGAGGGCCAGCCAGGGGCGGTCGGCGTACCGGAGTGTGCTCACCGGGCGTCCTCCCACTTGCGCTGGATGTGGTTCATGCCGGCCAGCCAGCGGTCGGGGGAGGCGGCACGGGCCGCGTAGTACTCGGCGACCTCGGGGTGCGGCAGGACGAGGAAGCGGTCCTCCTCGATCCCCCGGAACAGGGCGTCGGCGACGGCCTCGGGCTCGATCGCGGTCGGATGCAGCACCAGGTCGCCGGCGCTGCCGGTCGCGGCCAGCATGTCCGTGCGGACGCCCTGCGGACAGATCGCGTGGACCTTCAGGCCCCGGTGGCGGTACGTCAGCGACAGCCACTCGGCGAAGGCCAGGGCGCCGTGCTTGGTGACGCTGTAGGAGGGCGCTCCGATCATGGTGAGGAGGCCGGCGGCGGACACGGTGGACACGAACCGCCCGGCGCCCCGCTCCAGCCAGTGCGGCAGCAGCTCGTGGGCCGCGCGGACGTGCGCCATGACGTTGACGTCCCAGGACACCGCCCAGGACGTCTCGTCGAGCGGGCCGCCCTCGCCCGAGTCCTCGAAGGCGACACCGGCGTTGGCGCAGTAGACGTCGACGGTGCCGCCGAGCGCGTCGCGGGCGTCGCCGACGATCGCGGAGGCGTCGCCCGGCACGGCGATCCCGCCGATCTCAGCGGCCACCGCCTTGGCCTTCTCGGCGTCCAGGTCGTTCACGACGACCCGGGCCCCCTCCGCGGCGAACCGCCGGGCCAGCGCGGCCCCGATCCCGCCGCCGGCCCCGGTGACGACCACTCCCGCATCCTGCACGGCTTCCACCATCGGTCTCCTTCGACACGAATCGCGCGGCGCGCATCGGCTCTGACCGGCCCAGACTAACCGGTCGGTATGTGTGAAGGAAGGGCCGTCGCACCAACCTCCAGCCATGGACCTGTCCCGACGGAACCTCCTCGCCTCGGCCTCGATGGCCGCCTTCCCGGCCGCCCCCGCACACCGCGAAGGGCTGCGCACCGGCTTCGAGAGACTCGCGGCCGACGGCTACTCCCTGTTGCAGGGACAACGCGTCGGCATCATCACCAACCCCACAGGCATCACCAAAGACGCCCGCCACATCGTCGACGTCATGCACGAGGACCCCCGGGTGAAGCTGACCGCGGTCTTCGGCCCCGAACACGGCTTCCGGGGCACCGCGCAGGCCGGCGGCTCCGAGGGCCGCTACGACGACCCGGCGACGGGCCTGCCGGTCTACGACACGTACCTCAAGAGCGGCAAGCCGCTCGCCGACGTCTTCACCGCCTCCGGTGTCGACACGGTCGTCTTCGACATCCAGGACGTGGGCGCCCGCTTCTACACGTACATCTGGACGCTCTACGACTGCATGGAGGCCGCGCGGCTCGCGGGCAGGCGCTTCGTCGTGCTGGACCGCCCGAACCCGGTCACCGGGCGGGACGCCCAGGGCCCGGTGCTGCACGAGGAGTTCGCCACGTTCGTCGGCCGGCGGCCGATCGCGCAGGCGCACGGCATGACCGTCGCGGAGCTGGCGGCGCTGTTCGACGGGGAGTTCTTCGACAGGTCGGTCGCGCCGGCCACCGTGCTGATGACCGGGTGGAAGCGGTCGGACTGGTACGACGGCTCCGGGCTGCCCTGGGTGCCGCCGAGCCCGAACATGCCGACCCCGGACACGGCGCTGGTGTACTCCGGCACCTGCATGTTCGAGGGCACCAACGTCTCCGAGGGGCGTGGCACGACCCGGCCCTTCGAACTGCTCGGCGCGGACGGGATCGACGGGCGGTGGGCCGCCGCCGCGAACGCGCTCGGACTGCCGGGCGTGCGGTTCCGGGAGGCGTACTTCGCGCCCACGTTCTCCAAGTTCCAGGGGAAGACGGTCGGCGGGGTGCAGATCCACGTGACCGACCGGGGCGCCTTCGACCCCGTACGCACCGGGATCGGGCTGCTGGTGACCGCGAAGCGGGTGTGGGAGGGGTTCGCCTGGCGGCCGGACAACTGGATCGACAAGCTCACCGGCTCCGACCGGGTCCGCACGATGATCGACGCGGGCGCGGCCACGGACGAGGTGACCGGAGCCTGGCAGGAGGAGCTGGCCGCGTTCCGGCGCACCCGAAAGGGCTATCTCCTGTACCGGTGAGGCGCGGTCTATGGCCAACTCCGTCCCGCCGCAGGACGATGCGCCCGTAACGCATCGTTTCAGGCGGGACGAGGGAGCCTGGCATGGCGGATCCTGGGATGAGCGTGACTCCCTACTGGGAGCTGACCTTCGACGCGGACGGGGACGTGGACGGCCCCGAACGCGACCGGCTGGTGGCGCAGGTCACGGAGCACGGCGTCCGTGACCTGATCGTCTTCGCCCACGGCTGGAACAACGACCGCTCCGGCGCGACCGCGCTCTACCGCCGGTTCTTCGCACCGGTCCCCGGGCTGGCGCCGCGGGCCCGCCTCGGGTACGTGGGCGTGATCTGGCCGTCGATGCGGTTCAGCGACGAGCCGATCCCCGACTTCCCGAAGTCCGTGGCGGCCGTGGAGGCGGAGGCGGTACCGCGCCCGGCGCTGGACAAGGACACCCGGCGCGCCCTGCTGGAGACCTTCCCCGGCCGCGCGCCCGTGATCGACCAGCTGGCCCGGATGCTGGACGAACGGCCCGCCGGTGACCAGGGGCTGACGGAGTTCGGGCGGCTGGTGCGGCTGCTGGCGGGCGGGGAGCGGGCCGGTGTGGGCGACACCGGGGAGGAGGGCGAGCCGTCCGTCCTCACCGGGGACCCGGCGGGCGCGTGCGACGAGTTCGCCGCGGCGCTCGCCGCGGTGGAGTCGCCGGGCGCACCGGCCGCCGGGTTCGGCATCCCGAACCCCTGGGACGGCGCCAAGGAGCTGCTGCGCCAGGCGACGTACTACACGATGAAGCGGCGTGCCGGGACGGTCGGCGAGCACGGACTCGGGCCGGTGCTCGGGCAGTTGGCGCAGGCGGCGCCCGGGGTGCGGGTGCACCTGGCCGGGCACAGCTTCGGCGGGCGGCTGGTGGCGTTCGCGCTGCTCGGGCTGGCGGACGGGGTGCGTACGGTGAAGTCGGTGACGCTCCTGCAGGGCGCGTTCTCCCACTACGCGTTCGCGGACCGGCTGCCGCAGGACGCGCACCGGGCCGGTGCGCTCAAGGACCGCCAGCGGCGGATCGACGGTCCGCTGGTGTGCTGCCATTCGCACTTCGACTCGGCGCTCGGCACGTTCTACCCGCTGGCCTCCCGGCTGTCCGGGGACGACCGGTCGTGTGCGGGCGGCGAGATCGCGGCGGTGCTGGGTCCGCGGTGGGGCGCCATGGGCCACGACGGGGTGCAGGCGGTGCCGGGCACCGCCCGCATGGACCTCGCTGCGGCCCTGGGCGGGGCGCTGCCCGCGTCCGGGTGCGTGAACGTCGACGCGGCGGCCGTCGTCCGGCGGGGCGGCCCGCCGGCCGGGGCGCACAGCGACATCCTGCACCCCGAGCTGGCGCGGGTGGTCCTGGCGGCGGGCCGGATCGCCTGACCCGCCGCCGGGGTCACCTCAGCGGTGTGACGTGTACTCCACGACCTGCTGGTAGGTCGGCCGGTTCTGCCAGCCGATCCTGCCGTGCTTGATGCCGCCCAGGGTGCGCTGGACGATCGAGTCGGCGCACCACTGGTCGCCGGCCGAGCACTGGTCGTCGCCCGGGTAGACCTGGGCGGCGGTCGCGCCGGCCGCCTGCTTCAGGGTGCTGATCATGAGGTCCCGGCAGGCGCCGAGGCTGCCGCCGCCGCAGTACTCGTGCGTCAGGCCGCCCCGCACGGACTCGCCCAGCACCGCCCGGATGTCCTTGTCGACATAGCTCCACCAGCCGTACTGGAAGGAGCTTCCGGCGTGCGAGCCGGTCGGGCCGTGCCCGGCGGACGGCGCCTCGTCCACGGGGATGGCGTTGGTGATCGCGGTGTACAGGTCGCTGCCGAGGCCCGGTTCGAACTCCGCCTTGACCAGCAGCGGCCACCAGGCGTCCAGGATGCGGATCGCGTCGGCGTTCGCGTAGGTCTTCGAACCGGCGGAGGTCTCGGTGCGCTTGGCGCCCGCCGTCACCCAGGCCTGCAGCTTGCTCACCGCGTCGGCGGCCGTGGGGTCGGTCACCGCCGAGGAGCCGATCACCTTGAGCAGCTTCGGCAGCACGTCCTCGGCGCGCAGGTCGGCGAGGGCCGCGTCCGCCATGGCCTGGACGAGCTTCGTACGGGTCACCCCGCCGGCGGCGACCAGCTTCTTCACCCGGTCGTCGAGCAGGTTGCCGCGGTGCACGGAGCCGTCGCCCCAGGAGGCGGTCGTGTAGTCCTCGGCCTGCTTGTTGTTCCAGGAGATGTAGTAGTCCTGGTCGACGGAGTTGGGGTGGGCGGAGGCCGGGGTGTAGTCGGCGGTGTTGCCCGCCGGGTCCCAGTCGCGCCACTCGTAGGCGGGCTGTGCCCAGACCGGGAACTCGGCGTCGACGCCGGACGCGCGGACCGGGTTGTCACCGCTGTTGTAGTACGCGGTGTGCCGGGAGCCGGCGTAGAACCAGTTGAAGGTGTAGTTGATGTGCTGCGCCGCGCTCTGGAAGTCCTGCGGCCCCTTGACGTAGCCGGGGTCGTTCAGCATCTGGAAGCCGATGATCGAGTCTGCCTCGTGCAGGTACGACGAGCGCAGGCTGGTGTAGGCGACCTTCTTGCCGCCGACGGTCGCCCGGTACTCCACCGGCCCGTACTTCGTGCGCCACACCCGCATCGTGTACGACCCGGCGGCCGTGCCGTCCGCCGTCGTCGGCGACCAGGAGTTCTTCTGCTCGAGCTTGTCCATGGCCGTGCAGGTGCCGTGGTACAGGTAGTGGTAGTCGTCCTGGCACAGCTCGACGGCATAGGTGTCGATGATGTCCTGGCCGGAGGTGGTCGCGCTCCAGGAGTAGTCCTGGCCGCGGCCGAGTTCGACGTACATGCTCAGCCCCGCGAAGGAGGCGCCGCGGGCGCTGATGCCCGGGCCCTGGATCTCCTGGAGCATGAGCAGCTGCGGGGCGAAGTAGCCGGTCTGCGGTCCGAAGACGGCGATCGGGTGGCCGCTCGCGGTGTGCTGTCCGCTCACCACGAGGGCGTTGGACATGCCGCGCCTGGCCGAGCCGAGCGCGCTCCTGGCGGCGCCGCCGGAGGCGTTCTTCGCCGCCGAGGTGCCGGCGCTGCCGGTGCGGTCGTAGACGAGCGGTTCCTCGGTCACCGAACCGGCGTCGGGCAGGGCCTGGCCCTGGGCGTCGGCGGGCTTGGTGGCGTACGGGAAGCTCTGGCCGTCGTGGACGGTGAGGGCGGCCTCGGGGTCGTTGCGCTCACGGAAGGACTCCCAGACCCTGGTGCCCTCCTCGACGCCGTACTTGGCCTGCGCGGCGATCAGGGAGAGGGCGTTGTTGACCTCGCCGCCCCCGCCGGAGCCGAACAGGGAGCCGATGACGGAGGCCAGCGCCACGAGGTCGGTGACCTTGAAGTGCTGGATGGTGCCGGCGTTGGTGATCGGGTCCTTGTGACCGGTCAGGTCGTACTCGCCGGGGAAGTAACGGCCGCTGTCGGAGGCGTCGATGTAGGCGTTGACGCCGGCGAGGTAGGCGTTGACGTCGGCGAGGGCCTGCTGGCCGCGTGCGCCGTTCCTGGCGACGGCGTTGTCGATCTGCGCCTGGAGGTCGGCCTCGGTGTACGGCGCGCTGCGGTAGAACTGCTGCTCCAGGCCCTGGTTGGCGGCGGCGCCGCCGGCGAAGGAGGTCAGCTGGCCGCGGCCGACGTGCCGGAAGACGTCCATCAGCCAGAGCCGGTCCTCGGCCGCCGCGTATCCGGCGCCGTACTCGGTGCCGTACCGGGTGGTGCCCGTGATGTGCGGCACACCGCTCTTCTTGTCCCGGACGATCGTCACGTCGCTGCGCCCGCCTGGTTTCTCGGTGGAGGCGACCTGGTCGGACGGGACGCCGAAGGAGGCGTCGCCGAAGAAGGAGTTGACCGTCGCGTCGGTCAGGCCCGGGTAGCCCTTGGCCAGGTTGGCGTAGGGGCCGAGCTGGTCCTCGGCGTGCGAGGGCTGGGTGCCGAAGGCCTGGTTGAGCAGGATCTGGGCGAGGGTCGCGTTGCCGTTCTCGCCGGGCGGCAGGATGTCCGAGCACTGGCCGCCGCAGTAGTCGTTCGAGGCGGTGGCCTGGGCGGCGGAGGCGGTCTGGGTCAGTGGGGAGAGAAGTCCGGCGACGAGGACGCATATCGACGCCGTCTTCAGGAACCCGGGAAAGCGGCGGGACGTTCTCAGTCTGTCAAGGGCGGTACGTGGGGTTCGCCGTGGCATGGCAGCTCCTAGCGACAGGGGTGGGCGCACGTTACCGCCGGTATCCCCGAGTTTGAAGATGAACATGCGTCACTTTTTGGAGTCCGCAGGAAGAGCCTCGAGAAGAGATGGAGCCGAATCGCCTGTCGATACGTCTATTCGGCGACGTCCGTGCAAGACGCCGAAGTGACCGAAGTACAGGTGCAGGTGTGACGGAGGTGCAGGACGATGGCCGGTTTCCGGAGTCTGGCGAGACAGGTTCGCGACCCGGACTGTGATCTGGCGCTGCGGCGGTACTCACTGCGCAAGTGCCTCGAAAAATTCGCCCCTTACGGGCATCGGGCGACCTGGGACCATCTGTGCTCCCGGGCGGGCTTCGGCCCGGAGGACCGCTCCCCCGACCCGGCGCGGCTCGTGGCCGCGCTGGAGGAGCTGGAGGAGGCCCGTTCCGTCTGGCTGGCCTACGAGACCGATTTCACCGAGCGGCGCAGGAAGGAGAAGCACGACGGGCTGCGCCGCCCGGGCAGCGTGGACGACTGGCACCGGCTCACCTGGGGCGGGTTCGGGGTCGCGTGGTGCGACGACCCGCGGATCCACCCCGTCGAGCCGCTGGCCGACGTGCTGCGCCGGCTGATCGCCGCGCTGGAGCGCGAGCCGGGCTCGTGCTGCCCGGTGTGCGGCGGGGAACGGCTGCTGTGGAAGTACGGACTGGACCACGCGCCGTCGTCCGGCCCGGTCTGCACGGACTGCGGGATCCTCGTGCCCCGCCCCGTGCTCTCCCCGCGGGCGCTGCAGTACGCCCGGCGGGGGATGCTGTTGATGTCGGCCTGACCGCCGCCGCGGTGCAACGGGGGGTTCCACCGGGGCGTTTCACCGGGGGTGCGCAGGGGATGCCGTGCCCCCATTCCTGGGTGCCGCCTGGCACCATCGGGTCATGGTGCAGGTGCAGGTGTGTCTCAACGGACGCCGTTCGGCCGCCGAGAGTGCGGCGGTGCCGCTGTCCCCGCAGGAGATGGCACGTTCGGCGGTGAAGGCCGTGACGGCCGGAGCGACATCGGTGCATGTCCACCCCAGGACTCCGTGCGGGCATGACAGCCTCTCTGCGCGTGTGCTCGCGCCGACGCTGGAGGAGATACGGGCGCGGGTGCCGGTGCCGGTCGGGGTGACGACGGGCGCCTGGGCGGAGCCCGATCCGGCGGCCCGCCTCGCCCGGGTGCGCGGCTGGTCGGTGCTGCCCGACTTCGCCTCGGTCAACTGGCATGAGCAGGGCGCCGAGGAGGTCGCCGCCGCGCTGCTCGACCGTGGCGTGGGGGTGGAGGCGGGCATCTGGTCCGGGACCGGGGGCGCGGCCCGGTTCGCGGCCTCGCCGCTGGCGCCGAGGGTGCTGCGGGTGCTGGCGGAGGTGACCGACCCGGACCCGGCGACCGCCGAGGCCTCGGCGCGGGCCCTGCTGGCCGAGTTGGGCGCCGCCCACGGCCGGCCGGTGCTGTTGCACGGCGAGGAGGGCGGCACCTGGCCGGTGCTGCGGCTGGCCGGCCGGCTGGGCCTCGCCACCCGGATCGGCCTGGAGGACACGCTGCTCCTGCCGGACGGCGGGCGGGCCGTGTCCAACGCTCAGTTGGTGGCGGAGGCGCTGGCCCAGTACGGGTCGTCCCAGCGCTCGTCGTAGGGCAGCCCCACCAGCTCGGAGCGTTTCGCGAGGTCCGTCTCGCCCCGGGCCCGCAGGCGGCCGGCCGCGTGCCGGGCGAGCCAGCACTGGAGTTCGGCGATTCCGGCGGCCTCGTCGTGCCGGTTCCACCAGCGGAACGGCCACTGGTCCCCGACCAGGTCGTACAGCCAGGTGTCCGCGCAGTCGACCAGATGGGCGTCGGCGACGGGACCCGGCTCCCACCGGTCGAGCAGCGGAGTCATCGTGCGCAGGATCGCGCCGCAGACCTCGAAGACGTCCTCGACCGGGTACGCCGGCTCGGGAGCCGCGAGCACCTCCTGCCACCAGGCGAGGACGAACGCCTCCAGGGCCGCGGCCTGTTCGGCGGACCAGGAGCGCCGGTCCGCCAGGCTCAGGGCCTGCGTCTCCCAGCCGAGGCCGTCCAGGGTGCCGTCGGCCATCGCCCGTGCCGCGTCCGGCAGCAGGCGCCGCATGGCGGCGGCCTGGTCGTCGAAGTGGTCGGACACCTCGCAGAGGTACATCTTCACCACCTCCAGGGGCACGCGGACGGACGGCGTGCGCAGATACGCGGTCTCCTCGGGGAGGTGGCAGCGGTCGCAGCCGGTCTCGTTCGGGCTCGCGCACCCGTCGAAGAGTGTGTCGACGGCCGCGAGTGCGGCGGTGAGGGCGGGGGTGTGCATGGGAGACGGTCCCGTCCGGTACTCCGTGCACGGCGTCGCCGCCGGCCGAAGAGGGCGACGCTACCAGCCTCAAATCCCCTCGCTCCAGCCGGTTTCCGTCCGGACAGTGGAGGCGATGAAACCGGACCCAGGAACACGGGGAGTCCCATGTCCACGCTGCGGGTGACCGCCGAAGTGCTGACCGTCCACGAGCATCCGAACGCCGACGCGCTCGAACTGGCCCAGGTGGGCCTGTACCGCGCCGTCGTCGCCAAGGGCGCGTACCGCACCGGTGAGGCCGCCGTCTACATCCCCGAGCAGGCCGTGCTCCCGGCCGCGCTGGTCGAGGAGCTGGGCCTGACCGGGCGGCTCGCGGGCGGCGAGGCCAACCGGGTCAAGGCGGTACGGCTGCGCGGGGAGCTGTCGCAGGGCATCGTGTGCCGGCCGCGGGAGCTGGCCGGCGTCGACCTGGCCCGGGCGGCGGCCGAGCGCGCGGACTTCGCCGAGCGGCTGGGCATCACCAAGTGGGTGCCGCCGGTCCCGCCGACGATGAACGGCGAGGTGGAGTCCGCCCCCGGCCTGCTGTCCTGGGTCGACATCGAGAACATCCAGCGCTACCCGGACATCTTCGCTCCGGGTGAGCCGGTCGTCCTCACGGAGAAGCTGCACGGCTCGGCCTGTCTGCTGACGTACGTCGCCGGCGAGGGACGGGTCCATGTCTCTTCCAAGGGCTTCGGCGCCAAGTCCCTGGCGCTGCGGGAGGATTCACGGAACCTGTACTGGCGGGCGGTGCGCGGACACGGGGTCGCGGAGGCGGCCGCCCGGCTGGCCGAGCGGCTCGGGGCGCGCCGGGTCGGCATCTTCGGTGAGGTGTTCGGCGCCGGGGTGCAGGACCTGACGTACGGGGCCGACGGACGGCGGGAGACGCTGGGGTACGCGGCGTTCGACGTCTCGGCGGAGATCGACGGCACCGTGCGCTGGCTCGACGCGGCGGAGCTGCTGGAGGGGGAGCTGCTGGTGGTGCCCCGGCTGTACGCGGGGCCGTACGACATCGAGCGGGTGCGGGAGTTCGCGAGCGGCCGCGAGACGGTGTCCGGGCGGGGGCTGCACCTGCGGGAGGGCGTGGTGATCCGGCCCGCGGTGGAGCGGTACAGCCCGGTGACCGGGGGACGGGCGATCGCCAAGGCGGTCAGTCCGGCGTACCTGACGCGCAAGGGCGGCACGGAGTACGAGTGAGGCCGCCGTCGGCGGAGGAGGGGCCCCTACGGGCTCTCCTGCGCCGACGCGGGGTCTCAGCGCCCCTCCGCCAGAAGCCGGGACCCCGTCAGCCGTTCGCCGAACACGTCGTCGGGGTTGGACAGGACGCAGTTCTCCAGGGACAGGCACCCGCATCCGATGCAGTCGGTCAGGTGATCGCGCAGACGGTTCAGCTGCTTGATGCGTTCGTCGAGCTCCGACCGCCACTTCTCCGACAGCCGCGCCCAGTCCTCCCGCGTCGGGGTCCGTTCCTCGGGAAGTTCCGCCAGCGCGTCCCTGATCGTGGCCAGCGGGATGCCGACCCGCTGGGCCGCGCGGACGAAGGCGACCCGGCGCAGGGTGTCACGGCTGTAGCGGCGCTGGTTGCCGGAGGTACGGCGGCTGCTGATCAGGCCCTTGGACTCGTAGAAGTGCAGGGCGGAGACGGCGGCGCCGCTGCGCGCGGACAGCTGTCCGACGGTCAGCTCGTGGATCTTCTCGGGAATCTGCGGCACTCCTGAGAGCCTAGCGGCCCGCTGCCGGCCGGGGTCCGTTGACAGGCGCCCCGGAGCGGACCATGCTAAGCAGTCGCTTAGAGACGCGAGTGAGACGCGAGCGAGAGGCCGGGAACATGGCAGAACCGAGGACCTTCACCTCCCCCGACGAGCTGAAGGCGGCCGTGGGCGAGCAGCTGGGCCACACCGACTGGCTGGAGGTCGACCAGAAGCGGATCGACCTGTTCGCCGAGGCGACCGGGGACCACCAGTGGATCCACGTGGACCCGGAGAAGGCCGCCACGGGGCCGTTCGGGACGACGATCGCGCACGGCTACCTCACCCTGTCGCTGCTCCCGCTGTTCGGCCCGCAGCTGATCCGCGTCGAGGGCGTGAAGATGGGCGTCAACTACGGCACGAACAAGGTCCGCTTCCCCGCCCCGGTCCCCGTGGGCTCCCGGCTGCGCGCCACCGCGACGATCACCGGTGTCGAGGACGTCGCCGGCGGCGTCCAGGTGGCGGTCGCCTTCACCGTGGAGCGCGAGGGCGGCGACAAGCCGGTGTGCGTCGCGGAGTCGGTGTCCCGGTACTACCTGTAGCCCCCGCGGCGGGGGCTACTTCGCCCCGACCATCCGCAGCACGAGGTCGGCGTAGAGCGCGCCGACCTCCTCGGGGGTGCGCGGGCCGTCCACGGTGAACCAGCGGGCCACGTCGATGCACAGCGACAGGATGGCGAGCGTCGTGCCCTGGACGTCGAGCACGTCGAACTCGCCCGCCGCCACGCCGTCCTCGACGATCCCGCGCACCTCCGCGTCGACCTGACGGCGCAGCGCGACGATCTCGGCGCGGGCCTCGGGGCCGAGCGCGTCGAGCTCGTACTGCACGACCCGCGCGGTGGTGCGCCGCCCCGCGTGCCAGCGGACGAAGGAGCCGACCGCGTCGGCCAGCCGCTCGGCCGCGGTCCCCTCGCGCCCCGCCGCCGTGCGCAGGATGTCCAGGGCCTTGTCGTGACCGATGCGGCTGATCCGGTGGAGCAGCTCTTCCTTGGTCTTGTAGTGGATGTAGAGCGCGGCCGGGCTCATGCCGGCGCGGCCCGCGATGTCACGGGTCGTCGTCGCGTGGTAGCCGCGCTCGGCGAAGGCCTCCACGGCCGCGACGAGCAGCCGCCGCGCCGCGTCAGGGGTGACCTCTTCCCACGGCTCCACTTCGCCGCCGGTCGTCTCCTCCGCCGTACTCATCGCTCGCTCGCCCCTCTCGGTGACAGAAGCACCACCATACCGCCGACGATGAGCGGGCGCTTAGTGCGGCCGCTCAGAGCTTTTCGAAGGGATCGTGTTCGGCCAGCAGCTTCTCCAGCCGGGCCTGGTCCACGCGGCTGACGATCTGCCCGGCCTCCTGCCGGTCCCGGATCACCTTGGCGAGGGTGAAGGCGGAGGTGACGAGGTAGAGGACGGCGATGGCCAGGAAGGCCCGCACCCAGGCGTCGGTGTCCAGCTGGTAGATGCCGATGGCGGTGGCCGCCATGGCGACCGCGAAGGAGGCCACGGCCTGGCCGTAGAAGGCGACCGTGCTCTGCTGCTTGACCGGTGTGTCACTCATGGGACAAGAGCATCGGCGGCCGCGGCCCGCGCCACATCCGCCGGAATACTCAGGGACGTACTCACCCCGGACACGTGCTCAGAAGGCGGAGACCCCGGTCAGGGAGCGGCCGATGAGCAGCTTCTGGATCTGGCTGGTGCCCTCGTAGAGGGTCATCACGCGGGCGTCCCGCAGGAGCTTGCCGGCCGGGTACTCGTCGATGTAGCCGTAGCCGCCGAAGACCTGCAGGGCGTTGTTGGCGGCGCGGACGGCGGCCTCGGAGGCGAACAGCTTGGCCTTGGAGGACTCGACGGCGAACGGCTGCCCGCGGTCGATGAGGTCGGCGACCCGCCAGGTGAGCAGCCGGGCCGCGTCCACGTCGACGGCGATGTCGCTGATCAGCTCCTGCACCAGCTGGTGACGGGCGATGGGCTTGCCGAACTGCTCCCGCTCGCCGGCGTATCCGACGGCCGCGTCCAGCGCGGCCTGGGCTATGCCGACGCAGCCGGCGGCCACCGACATGCGCCCCTTGGCGAGCGCGGACATGGCGACGGAGAAGCCCTTGCCCTCCTCCCCCAGCATCGCCGAGGCGGGCACGCGGACGTCCTGCAGCACCAGTTCGGCGGTGGCCTGGCCGCGCAGTCCGAGCTTGCCGTGGACGGTGCGGCGGGTCAGGCCGGGGGTGTCGGTGGGCACCAGGAAGGCGCTGACGCCCTTGTGGCCGGGGGCGTCGGTGGAGCGGGCGAAGAGGAGGACGACGTCGGCCCAGGTGCCGTTGGTGATGAACATCTTGCTGCCGTTGATCACGAAGTCGTCGCCGTCGCGCACGGCGCGGGTGGTGAGGCTGCCCGCGTCGGAGCCGGTGCCGGGCTCGGTGAGGCCGAAGCAGCCCACGTACTCGCCCGCGGTCAGCCCCGGCAGCCAGCGCCGCTTCTGCTCCTCGGTGCCCCGGGCGGCGATCGTCTTGGCGACCAGCCCCAGGGAGACGGAGACGATTCCGCGGACGGACGAGTCGCCGCGGCCCAGTTCCTCGGTGACCAGGCAGTACGCGAGATGGTCCCCGCCCGAGCCGCCGTACTCCTCGTCGACGGTCAGCCCGAGGAAGCCGACCTCGCCGAGCTTCTTCACGATGCCCCGGTCGACCTCCTCGGCCCGGTCCCAGGCCACCACGTGCGGGGCGATCTCGCGCTCCACGAAGTCCCGGGCGAGCTGCCGTACGGCGGTCTGCTCCTCGCTGAGCCCCAGATGCACCACGCGATCACCCACACCCGATAGATCTTGAAAGCCGTACATTTAAATTAGCACTGCTAGTTTCCAGTCGCAGCCCTACTATGTGCGCCATGGCCCGACCGCGCAAGCCCCTCCTCAGCACCGACCGGATCGTCGAGACGGCCCGGGACCTCGTGGACCGGGAGGGCCTGGCGGCCGTCTCCACCCGCCGGCTCGCCGCCGAGCTGGGGGTGAGCGGGCCCTCGCTGTACAACCACTTCGCCACCAAGGACGAGATCCTGGAGGCGGTCGCGGACTCGGTGAGCGGGCTGGTCGACCTGTCGATGTTCGAGGACGGGCGGGAGTGGCGGACCGCGCTCCACGACTGGGCGGTCTCCTACCGGGCCGCCCTGCGCGACCACCCGAACATCGTCCCGGTCCTCGCGCGCGGGCCGGGCCGCCGCCCCGCCGCGCTGCGGCTGGCCGACGCGGTGTACGGCGCGATGGTCGACGCGGGCTGGCCGCCGGCCCAGGCGACCTCCATCGGCGCGCTGATGCGGTACTTCATCATGGGCTCCGCCCTCGGGTCGTTCGCCGGGGGTTTCGTGGACGACGCGAGCGCGTACGACCCCGCCGACTACCCCCACCTGGGCCAGGCGCATCTGCTCGCCGAACAGCAGGAGAAGGTCGACGAGCGGGCCTTCGAGGCGGGGCTGGCGGCACTGCTGGACGGCCTGGCGCAGCAGTACGAGCAGGTGCGGCAGAGCACGCGGCGATGATTCGGCGCCGGCCGAAGTGTCCGTGCGGCACGCTGGACGGCATGACCGCGAAAGACCCCCGGGCCGCGCCCCTCGCCTCGCTCGCCTCCCTGATCGCCGACGAGAGCCGGGCCGCGTGTCTGCTGGCGCTGCTCGACGGCCGGGCGTGGACCGCGGGTGAGCTGGCCCGGCACGCCGGGGTCGCGGCGTCGACGCTCAGCGAGCACCTGGGCAAGCTGGTGGCCGGCGGCCTGATCGCGGAGGAACGGCAGGGCCGTCACCGGTATGTGCGGCTGGCCGACGCGAGCGTGGCGCAGTTGGTGGAGGACCTGGCCTCGCGACTGCCTCCGGCGGCCGGGCGTCCGGTGCGCGGCCTGCGCGAGTCGAGTGCCGAATCGGCCATGGCGCGCGGCCGGACCTGCTACGACCATCTCGCCGGGCGGCTCGGGATCACGATCACGGACGCGCTGACCCGGCGGGGGCTGCTGCGGCAGGACACGGGGTTCGCGCTCACGGACGCGGGGGTGGAGTGGTTCGGTGCGGCGGGTATGCGGCTCGACCCGCCGGGCCGGCGCCCGCTGGCCCGCGCGTGCCTGGACTGGACCGAGCGGCGCCCGCATCTCGCGGGGGTGGCGGGGGCCGCCCTGTGCCGGCACGCGCTGGAGGCCGGGTGGTGCGTGCGGGTGGGCTCCGCCCGGGCCGTGAAGGTGACCCCGTCGGGGGAGCGGGAGCTGTCGGCGTTGCTGGGGATTCCTTCCAGTGCCCTGTCCTGAATTCGGCCGGCAGGGGGCGGGTGCTGTCACCGGCCCGGCGCGGGTCGTTCGTGCCCGCTCGCGCCCACGCGGCGGAGCCGCCCCTGCGACTGCGCCGCGTCCGAAATCCGCCGGTCCGGCATCCGGCCGGTATCTAACCTCGGGAGCATGATGAACGTCGCCGCACGTCACCGCCTGTTGCCCGCCGGCGCCGCGATCGTGACCGTCGTCCTGTGGGCGTCGGCCTTCGTGGCGATCCGCAGTGCCGGGCACGAGTACTCCCCCGGGGCGCTGGCCCTGGGCCGGCTGGCGTCGGGGGCGCTCGCCCTGGGAGTCATCTGGGCCATACGCGGGGAAGGGCTGCCCCCGAGAGCCGCCTGGCGCGGGATCCTGCTGTCCGGGCTGCTGTGGTTCGGCTTCTACATGGTCGTCCTGAACTGGGGCGAGCAGCAGGTGGACGCCGGTACCGCGGCCCTCGTCGTGAACGTCGGCCCGCTGCTGATCGCGCTGCTGGGCGCCCGGCTGCTCGGCGATCCGATGCCGCCCAGGCTCCTGGCGGGGATGGCGGTGTCGTTCGCGGGCGCGGTCACCGTGGGGCTGTCGATGTCGGGCGGGGGCGGGTCCTCGGTGCTCGGTGTGGTGCTGTGTCTGCTCGCCGCGGTGGCGTACGCCGCCGGTGTCGTCGCGCAGAAGCCGGCCCTGGCACACGCGAGCGCCGTGCAGGTGACGACGTTCGGGTGCCTGGTCGGGACGATGGCGTGTCTGCCGTTCGCCGGGCAGCTGGTGCACCAGGCGGCGCACGCGCCCGTGTCGGCCACCCTCGGCATGGTCTACCTGGGTGTCTTCCCGACCGCGCTCGCCTTCACCACATGGGCGTACGCCCTCGCCCGCACCACGGCCAGCCGGATGGGCGCGACGACGTACGCGGTGCCCGCGCTGGTCGTGCTGATGTCGTGGCTGGTGCTCGGCGAGGTGCCGGGCGCGCTCACGCTCGTCGGCGGTGTGCTGTGTCTCGCCGGTGTGGCGGTGTCGCGGTCCCGGGCGCGCACCGGCCGTACGGCCCGGGTCGCGGCCGGACCAGAGCCGCGACCCGAGCAGGTGCCCTGAGGCCTCCGCGCCTCAGAACACCACCAGCGCCCGGCCGCCCTTGCCCGCGAGCATGTTCTCGAAGGCGGCCGGGATGCCTTCGAGGGCGATCCGCTCGGTGACCAGCGCGGAGAGGTCCAGGCGGCCCTCCCGTACATGCTCGGCGAGCACCGGCAGGTCGCGGGCCGGGTCGGTGTTGCCGTAGACGCAGCCGGACAGGGTACGGCCCCAGTGGAAGATCTCCAGGGCGTTGAAGGTGACCTCCTGGTCCTTGCCGCCGATGCCGACGACCGTCGTGCGGCCGCCCCGGCGGGTGGAGTCCCAGGCCGCGCGGATGCTGACCGCGCGGCCCACGCACTCCACGGCGACGTCGACGCCCTGCTTGCCCGTGAGGGCGCGGATCTCGCGGGAGGTCGTGTCCGAGGCGACGACGTAGTCCGTGGCGCCGGCCGCCCGGGCCAGCTCCTCCTTCTCGGGGGACACGTCGACGGCGACGATCCGCGACGCCCCCGCGATCCGGGCCGACTGGAGAGTGGCGAGGCCGACCCCGCCGGCCCCGAACACGGCGACGGTCTCGCCGGGGCGGACCTGCGCCGAGTGGTGGACGGCGCCGTAGCCGGTGAGGACGGCGCAGCCGAGGAGGGCGGCGTCCACCAGGGGCACCCCGTCCGGCAGGGGCAGCACGCAGGACGCGGAGACCACCGTCTCCTCGGCGAAGGCGGCCACGTTCAGACCGGGGTGCAGGTCGGTGCCGTCGGTGGTGCGGGCGTAGACGTCGGCGGCGCCGTTCAGGGCGTTGGCGCACAGCCAGACCTCGCCGAGCGTGCAGGCGTGGCAGCTGCCGCAGGACGGGGCCCAGTTGAGGACCACGGAGGCGCCGGGCGAGACGTGGGTGACGCCCTCCCCGACCGCCACGACCGTGCCCGCGCCCTCGTGGCCGAGGACCGCCGGGGCGGGCACGCGCATGGTGCCGTTGGACAGGGACAGGTCGGAGTGGCAGACGCCGGCGGCGGCGAGGCGGACCCGGACCTGCCCGGGACCCGGTTCGGGCAGCTCGATGCCGGTGATCTCCAGCGGGGCGCCGATGGCGGGCAGGACAGCGGCTCGTACGGCCATGACTCGCGTACTTCCTTAGAACTGGAGGGACTTGGTCTGCAGGTACTCGGCGAGCCCGTGGGCGCCGAGTTCCCGCCCGACCCCGGACTGCTTGTAGCCGCCGAAGGGGGCCAGGGGGTTGAACCGGCCGCCGTTGATGTCGACCTGGCCGGTGTCCATGCGGCGGGCGAAGGCGACGGCCTCGGCCTCGTCACCGGCCCAGACGGCGCCGGCGAGACCGTACACCGTGCCGTTGGCGATGCGCAGGGCGTCCTCCTCGTCCTCGTAGCGGAGGATGGTGAGGACCGGGCCGAAGATCTCCTCCTGGGCGACGGTCATGTCGGGGGTGACGTCGGCGAGGACGGTCGGGCTGACGAAGTAGCCCTTCTCGTGCGGGGTTTCGGTGCCGCCCGCGACCAGGCGGGCGCCCTCGGCGACGCCCTGCTCGATGTAGCCGCGCACCCGCGCCCGCTGCTTGGCGTTGACGACCGGGCCGATGCGGTCGCCGTACTTGGCGGCGGCGCCGGCCGCCAGCTCGACGGCCTCGGCGTACCGGTCGCGGTGGACCAGCATGCGGGTCCAGGCGCTGCACGTCTGGCCGGAGTTGGACATCACGTTGGCGACACCGACGTGCACCGCCTTGGCGAGGTCGGCGCTCGGCAGGATGACGTTGGCGGACTTGCCGCCGAGTTCGAGGGCCACCTTCTTGACGGCCGCGCCCGCCGCGGCGCCGATCCGCCTGCCGACCGCGGTGGAGCCGGTGAAGGAGACCAGGTCCACGCCCGGGTGTTCGGCGAGGGCCTGGCCCGCGACCGGACCGAGCCCGGTGACCAGGTTGAAGACACCGGCGGGGACGCCCGCCTCGTGCACGGCCTCGGCGAAGAGCTGTGCGGTGAGCGGGGTGTCCTCGGCGGGCTTGAGGACGATCGTGCAGCCCGCGGCGAGGGCCGGGGCGACCTTGGCGACGATCTGGTGCAGGGGGTAGTTCCAGGGGGTGATCGCGCCGACCACGCCCACCGGCTCGTGCAGGACGGTGGAGTTGCCGACCTTCTCCTCGAAGGGGTGGCCGGCGGCCAGCTCGGCATAGGAGCCGGCGACCGCGATCGGCACGCCCGCGTGGACCGTCCGCGAGAACTGCAGCGGGGAGCCCAGCTCGGCGGTGACCGTCTCGGCGATCTCGTCCTTGCGCGCCACCAGGGCGTCCCGGAGGGCGGCGAGGCGTGCGGCGCGCTCGGCCGGGGGCGTGGCCGCCCAGCCGGGGAGGGCGGCGCGGGCCGCGCGGACTGCGGTGTCGACGTCCAGCGCGGACCCCGCCGGGACGTGGCCGATGACCTGCTCGTCGGCCGGGTTCACGACCTCTATCACGTCCCTGCTCTCGGCGGGGCGCCATGTGCCGTCGATGTACAGGCCGTCGTGTGCCTTCATGCTGCTTCCTCCCGGCGGGTCCGCGTCGTCCGGCACACAAACTAGCGGCGATAGTTTTTGCGCGCCAGACGCATCCGGGACTCATCATCGCCGGGCCGGCGGCCGCTCACTCCTCCAGGTCGGGCAGCCGGTCGGGGGACGGGCAGATGCGCTCGCCGTGCCGGTCGAAGACGAAGAGGTGGGCGAGGTCGACGAGGAGCGGGACCTGCATGCCGTGGTGCAGCCGGAGGTCCGGGGTGGTGCGGACCACCAGGTCGCCGGGGAGGCGGCCCTCGGCGGGGGCGGGCTCGGGCTCGGTGTCGGCGGGGTGTTCGAGCACCACCACCGGCCCCGCGCGCAGCGACCCCGCGCGCTCGCGGAGCCGGTCCAGCATGTTCGGGCTCTGGCTGCGCCGGCGGCGCGCGGGCCGGGCGGCCGCGCGCGGGGCCTCGAGTTCGGGTACGACGGCGGGGCATGAGCCGGTGTTGAAGTGGACGAGGACCTCGTGCCCCTGGAACTCCACGTGCTCGACCAGCCCGGTGAGCGGCACCTCGCCGGGCCGGGCGGAGCCGTGCTCGGCGATGCGGACGGCCTCCGAGCGCAGCCCCACGATGACCTCGCGGCCCTGCTGCACCCGCAGCAACTGGTGGTCCAGGCTGAGCGGTTCGGGCAGGCGCAGGTACTGCTTGCCCAGGCTGACGGTCATGGCGCCGTCCAGCGGGGCGCGGACCAGTCCGCGCAGCAGGTTGATGCGCGGGATGCCGATGAAGGCGGCGACGAAGACGTTGCGGGGCAGCGCGTAGACCTCGCGCGGGGTGCCGACCTGCTGGAGCACTCCGCCGCGCAGCACGGCGACCCGGTCGCCGAGGGACATCGCCTCGGCCTGGTCGTGGGTGACGTAGACCGTGGTGACCGCCAGTTCGCGGGTCAGCCGGGATATCTCGGCGCGCAGGTGGTTGCGGAGTTTGGCGTCCAGATTGGACAGCGGCTCGTCCATCAGGAAGGCGGAGGGGTGGCGGGAGATGGCCCGGCCCATCGCGACCCGCTGCCGCTCGCCGCCGGAGAGCTGCCCGGGGAAGCGGTCGAGCAGGTCCTCGATGCCCAGCATGCGGGCGGTGGCCGTGACGCGCGGGCCGGGGTCGGTGCCGGGTGCCTCGATGCGCAGTGGGAAGCCGATGTTGTCGCGGCTGGTCATGTTCGGGTAGAGCGCGAAGTTCTGGAACACCATCGCCATGCCCCGCTCGGAGGGCTGCCAGTGGTTGGCCGGCTCGCCGTCGAGCAGCAGTGTGCCCTCGTCGATGTCCTCCAGGCCGGCGATCATCCGCAGCACGGTGGACTTGCCGCAGCCGGACGGGCCGAGCAGGACCAGGAACTCGCCCGGCGCGATGTCCAGCGAGAGCCGGTCCACCACGCGGGGGCCGCGTGCGTAGGACTTGTTCACGTCGTGCAGAGAGATGGCGCGTGTCATTGGCTGCCGCCCCCCGGGGGCTGTCCGGAGCGCCGCTGCTCCGTGGTCGAAGGCCCCGCGCGGGTCGTACGGGGCTTGTGAGTCACGGAAGTTAACGGAATGTGCCCGGCCGGGGGAAGACATGGCACACCGTGCTCCGTCGCGGCGCAGGCAGCCGCGGAAACGGAGGATGCGGTTCGGGCCGGCGCGGTCCGTTCGCCGTCCCCGGTCACTTCGTCGCCGTCAGGTGGGCGAAGACCACCACGTTGCTGGTGTAGCCCGTCCGCCGGCTGAAGAGACCGCCGCAGGTCAGTACGCGCAGTTCGGGGCGCCGGCTCTGGGCGTAGACCTCCTCGTCCGGGAAGTCCGTCTTGTCGAAGACCTTCACCTGGTCCACGGTGTAGACGGCGGTACGGCCGTCCGCGCGCCCGGCCTCGATGAGCTTGCCGGGGGTGACCTGGGCGAGCGCGGCGAAGACGGCGGGGCCGGTCGTGGTGTCGCGGTGGCCGACGGCGATCGCGGTGCCCGGTTCGCCCGGGGTGGGACCGCCCTCGTACCAGCCGACCAGCTGGGGCCTGTCGACCGGTGGCGTCTGCAGATGCCGGTCCTGGTCGAGCCGGAGCGCCGTGATCGGGGCGTCGACGCCCAGCGAGGGGATGCGCAGGGACGTCGGCCGCGACCGGGTCAGCGGGCGGGGCGGGGGCGCCGGAGCGCCGGAGGGAGCGGCGCCGTCCGCACCGGAGCCGCCATGGCCCGCACCCCGCCCGTCGGCACGGGAGGCGTCGGGGCCGCCCGCCCGGGCGGCCCCGGGGGGCGTGCCGTGTCCCCCGCACCGGCCCACCGCCAGCACCAGGGCGACCACGAGCGCGGCGGTCCTGGCGAGGCGGTAGGCGCGGGTCCGGTACCAGGGCCTGCGTCTGCGCCTACGCGGCACCATGGGGCCGCCGGCGGATCAGCCGGACGTACACGGCGCCGCACACGGCGACCAGACCGACGGCCGCCGCGGCGGTCACCGGCGAGTACGCGGCCGCCCTGTCGATGAGACCGCCGCCGCCCGCGTGCACACCGCCCTTCGGGCCGTCGTGGTCGTCCTGGCCTGCCCAGGAGCCGTTGTTCTGGTCGTTCTGCTGGTGGTCCTGACCGTTCTGCCGGTGGTCCTGGCCGTTTTGCTGGTGGTCCTGGCCGTTCTGCTGGTGGTCCTCGATCTGGCCGCCGGGCGCCCCGTCCAGCTTGCCGTCGTGGCAGTTGACGCGGAAGACCTTGTCCTTCACGGCGGGCGGTGTGCCCACGGTCCAGCTGACCTTGTACTGGCCGTCCGCGAGACCCAGCGGATCGGTGTGCCCCGCACCCGCGGCCAGCTGCATGGTGCCGGTGACGGTGGCGGCGGTGGCCAGCGGGGGCTGCGGAGTGATGGTGTACAGGACCGTGGTGAGCGTGTCGAAGTTGACGGCCTCCAGATAGAACCTGCAGACCACCGGATCGTCCTTGGCCGATCCGACGAGCGCCGCTCCGTTGAGATGCCGTTCGTCGTGGACCCTGATGTCGCCGTTCTCCCCCTGGGCCACCGCGCTCGGCGCCGCCACCCATGACGCACCCGCCGCGGCGAGAGCGGTGAGGACGACAGTGGCGCCCGCGCGGGGGCCGACGGCACGTGGGAGTGACAGGGTGGGCATGGGCAGTCCTCCGAGTTAGACGATTTTCATACAAATCGCTCTTTCGCCTGGACTCTGCTTCATGGGCCGCTCAGCCCCCGGCAGCGACGCCCGGCGCGCCGTCAGATATCGCTCGTGCGGCGCAATCCCGGCCGTTTCGGCCGCTCCCCCGTCACCCGTCCGGCCCCTTCCAGGGGACGCCCCGGCGACCGCAGGGCGGCACCCGAGGAGACCAGCAGCAGCGCCCCCAGCATCACGAACGGCGCCGCCACGCCCGCCGCGCCCGCGACCAGGCCCGCGGCGGCGGGGGCGGCGACCTGGCCGAGCCGGTTGCCGGTCAGCCGCAGGGCGAGCGCCGTGGAGCGGGCGTCCTCGGGGGCGGCCTGGACCACCGTCGTCATCGACAGCGGCTGCCCCACCCCCAGGCAGAACCCGAGGACCGTGAAGATCGCGCCGAGCACCCACACCGGCACCGGCAGCGCCACCCCGGCGCACAGCACCGCCGCCAGGAGACAGGTCGCCGTGAGCAGCACCGGCCGGCCGAGCAGCCGGAGCAGCGGGGTGAGGGCGAGCCGGCAGGCGATGGTGGCGCCGGCCCGCAGGCCGAGCAGGACGCCGACCACCGACGGGGCGATGCCCCGGTGTTCGCCGACCACCGGGAGGTAGGCGGTGAGGATGTCGGTGGCGGACAGGACGGACAGGCTGACGAGCATGCCCGCGGGCACGCCGCGGGCGCGCAGGATGCCGCCGACCGGCACCCGGGAGCCCCGCGGCGCACGCGCGCCGACGGCCGTACGGTCCTCGATGCGCCACAGCGAGGTGAACGCGACGGCCGCGCCCGCGCCCGCCACGACCAGCGCGAGCGCGCTGCTGCGGGCCATGTCCGGCCCGCCGATCAGGGCGCCCGCGGCGACGGGGCCGATCAGCTGCCCGAGGGAGGCGCCGATGGTGAAGTGCCCGAAGTTGCGGTCCTGTTCGTGCGGCGCGGACTGCCGGGCGACCAGCGACTGGGCGCCGATCACGAAGCAGAGGTGGCCGAGTCCCATCACCCCGCTCCACAGGGCCATCGCCCACAGGGAGTTCACCAGCCCGCTGAGCGCGCAGCCGCCGGCGATGAGGACCACGCCCACCGGGAGCAGGGGCGCGCAGCGGCCGTGGTCGGTGCGGCGGCCGAGGGGGACGGCGGCGAACAGCGGGAGCAGGGCGTAGACGCCCGCGATGACACCGACCGCCCGCTCGTCGGCGCCCAGCGCGAGGGCCCGGTAGGAGACGGCGGGCCGGGCCATCGACACCGCCCCCTGTGCGCAGCCGAAGGCGATGACGAGGCGGAGCAGCCAGCCGCGGTTCCCACCGGGCGCCATGGGGTGTACCTCCTTGAGGTGTTCAGATGATGCCGAAGAGGATTCCGGCCCCGAGCACCACCAGGGACGTCAGCGCCGCCCACTTGACCACGAACCGGGTGTGGTCGCCGAACTCCACCTTGGCCATGCCGACCAGGACGTACACGGCGGGCACGAGGGGACTGGACATGTGCAGGGGCTGTCCGACGATCGAGGCCCGGGCGATCTCCAGCGAGGAGACGCCGTGCGCCTGGCCCGCCTCGGCGAGCACCGGCAGGATGCCGAAGTAGAAGCCGTCGTTGGACATGAAGTACGTCAGCGGGATGCTCAGCACGCCGGTGACGAGGGCCATGTGCGGGCCCATCCCGGCGGGGATGTTCTCCACCAGCCAGGCGGCCATGTGGTCGACCATGCCGGTGCCCTGCAGGACGCCGGTGAAGACGGCCGCGGCGAAGACCATGCCGGAGACGTTGAGGACGTTCTCCGCGTGGGCGGCGATCCGGGCCTTCTGGTCCGGCATGTGCGGGAAGTTGACGGTCAGGGCGAGGGCGGCGCCGAGCAGGAACAGCACCGGGATCGGCAGCCACTCCATGATCATGGCGGTGAGCAGGGCGACCGTCAGCAGCGCGTTGAACCAGTACAGCCTCGGGCGCAGGGTGGCGCGGTGCGGGTCGAGCCCCTGGAATCCCTCGTCGTCCCCCTCGGGCAGGTCCGCGCCGGTACCGGAGCCCGAACCGCCGGTGCGCGCCGGGGACTTCCCGGTGCCGGCGCCCACCAGGACGGTCTCCTTCTCCTCCACCAGCGCCTCGTCCAGCGTGAGCACGCCGAGCCGCCGCCGCTCGCGGCGGCCGAGGACGTACGCGAGGACGAGGACGGACAGCAGGCCCACGGCCAGGGCCGGGATCATCGGCACGAAGATGTCGCTCGCGTCGACCTTCAGCGCGGTGGCGGCACGTGCGGTCGGCCCGCCCCACGGCAGCGTGTTCATCACGCCGTTGGCCATGGCGGCGACGCCGGTCATCACGACCAGGGACATCTTCAGGCGCTTGTACAGCGGGTACATCGCCGAGACGGTGATCATGAAGGTGGTGGAGCCGTCGCCGTCGAGGGAGACGACCGCGGCGAGGAGGGCCGTGCCGATGACGATGCGCAGCGGGTCGGCCCTGCAGAACTTCAGGATGGCCCGCACGACCGGGTCGAAGAGGCCGACGTCGATCATCACACCGAAGTAGACGATCGCGAACATGAGCATCGCCGCGGTGGGCGCGAGGCCGGTGACGCCGTCGATGACGTAGTCGCCGAGCTCGGCGCCCTTGCCGACGCACACGCAGAACAGCGCGGGAATCAGCACGAGCGCCGCGATCGGCGACATCTTCTTCAGCATGATCAGGACCAGGAAGGTCGCGATCATGGCGAAGCCGAGGATGGTCAGCATGAAAATGGATACCTAACGTTCGCCCTTGAACATCCCACCTGGGGGTCGGCGGTGCGTTGACGTTAGGTCCCGTCGTCCGGCGTCAGCAAGAGGTCGACGCGCGAGCAATAAGCGCGAAAGTCCAGGTCACAGGCTTGCGGCTACGACGACGGGGATGCCGTTGAGAACCGCGTTGCCCGAGAGCGGGTCCAGCAGGCTGCCGTCGAGGAGCTGGTTGACGTTGACCCCGGGGGCGGTGGCCGCGTGGCCGAGACGGGTGCCGGGGCGGTCGTGGCCCCAGCCGTGCGGCAGGCTCACCACACCCGGACGGACGGCGTCGGTGACCTCGGCCGGCGCCACCACCTCTCCCCCGGCGCCCTTCACGCGTACGTCCGCCCCGTCGCGGACGCCGAGCCGGGACGCGTCCTGCGGGTGGATGTGCAGGGTGCAGCGGTTGCTGCCGCCGGTGAGGGCGGGCACGTTGTGCATCCAGCTGTTGTTGGACCGCAGGTGGCGGCGGCCCACGAGGACCAGTCCCGCGGGCCGCTCGTCCAGGGCCCGGCGCAGCCGGGGCAGGTCGGCGGCGATCGGCCCGGGCAGCAGCTCGGCCTTGCCGCTGCGGGTCCTCAGCGGCTGGGGCAGCCGCGGGCGCAGCGGGCCGAGGTCGATGCCGTGCGGGTGGGCGAGCAGCTCGGCGAGGGTGAGCCCGCCGGGCCGTGCGCCGAAGCCGTCGCCGTACGGGCCGAGGCGCAGCATCATGTCCAGCCGCCGCTCGGGGCCGGTGTCGCCGGTGAGCAGGCCGGCGAGCTCCTTCGGGTCGCGGCCGTGCACCGGGGAGTGCTCCTGCGTCACGGCCTTGCCGAGGGTCTGGTCGACGACCATCGCGTCGACGGCGGACGGGTCGGCGCCGTGCATGCCGGTGGCGGCCAGGATCAGCCGGGCGAGGATCTCGGACTCGGCCATCCGGCCGGGCTCCAGCGGGACCGCGGGGCGGGTGTAGCGGACCTGGTTGCGTATGGCGAGGGTGTTGAAGGCGAAGTCGTGGTGCGGGCTCTGCGACGGCGGGGGCGGCGGGAGGACGACGTCCGCGTGGCGGGCGGTCTCGTTCAGGTAGGGGTCGACGCTGACCATGAAGTCCAGGGACCCCAGGGCCTTGTCGAGGCGGTCGCCGTCGGGCGCGGACAGCACCGGGTTGGCGGCGACGACGATCAGCGCGCGGACCGGTTCGCCCTCCTCGGTGGCGGTGTCGATCTCCTCGGCGAGTGCGGACAGCGGCAACTCGCCCTTGGCCTCCGGCAGTCGCCGCACCCGGGAGTGCCAGCGGCCGAGTGCGAACCCGTGGCCGGGGCCCGCCGGGCGGGGTGTTCTGTCGGTGGCCGCCAGCGGGAAGAGGGCGCCGCCCGGCCGGTCCAGGTTGCCGGTGAGGACGTTGAGGACGTCGACCAGCCAGCTCGCCAGGGTGCCGTGCGGGACGGTGCAGCTGCCGATGCGGGCGTAGACGGCCGCGGTGGGGGCCGCGGCCAGCTCGCGGGCGAGGGTGCGGATCAGCTCCGCGTCGACGTCACAGGCCCCGGCCACGGCTTCCGGGGTGAAGTCCGCCAGCGCGTCCCGCAGTTCGTCGGTACCCTGCACGTGCGGGGCGAGGTCCTTCAGGTCCACCAGGTCTTCCGCGAAGAGCACGGTCGCCATCGCCGCGAGCAGCAGGGCGTCGGTGCCGGGGCGGATCGCCAGGTGCCGGTCGGCCAGCCGGGCGGTGCGGGTGCGGCGCGGGTCGACGACGGTGAGCCGGCCGCCGCGGGCCTTGAGGGCCCTGAGCCGGCCGGGGAAGTCGGGGGCGGTGCACAAGCTGCCGTTGGACTCCAGGGGGTTGGCGCCGATGAGGAGCAGATGGTCGGTGTGGTCCAGGTCGGGCACCGGGATGGCGTGGGCGTCGCCGAACAGCAGCCCGCTGGAGACGTGCTTGGGCATCTGGTCGACCGTGGAGGCGGTGAACAGGCTGCGGGTGCGCAGGGCGCCGAGCAGGACGGGCGGGTACAGCGCGCCGGCCACGGTGTGCACGTTGGGGTTGCCGAGGACGAGTCCGACGGCGTCCGGGCCGTACCGCTCCACGACCGGGCGCAGGCCGGCGGCGACGGCGTCGAAGGCCTCCTCCCAGGTGGCTTCGCGCAGCGCGCCGTCCTTGCGGACGAGCGGGGTGCGCAGCCGGTCGGGGTCGGAGTCGACGGCCCCGAAGGAGGCGCCCTTGGGGCAGATGAAGCCCTTGCTGAAGACGTCCTCACGGTCGCCGCGGGCACCGGTGACACGGCTGCCCTCGACGGTGAGGGTCAGCCCACAGGTGGCCTCGCACAGGGGGCAGATGCGCAGGGCGGTGCGGGACACGGGTCCTCCCGGGGGTCGGCGGCGGCGCAGGACGAGCGCGGTCCGGCTCGGAGCGAGCATACCGACCGGTATGCATGGAGGGGAGCCCATCGGTGGAACGTTCCGTCGGGAAGGGGGCGCCGGCGGGTGTCCGGCCACTTCAGTCGAGTACGCGCCCCAGGTACGCCCGCAGCAGCTCCCGCGTCTCGGTGATGATCGCCTCGTCCCCCTGCGGATCCGTCCGGAAGGCCAGCTGGACGAGGGTGTCGGCGCTCTCCACGGCGACCAGGAAGACCCGGCGCAGACCGTCGTCGGGGCGGCGGCCGAGGTAGCCGGCGAGCAGCGCGGTGAGCCGGTCGGCGACGCGGGTGTTGGGCTCGGCCTGGCGGGCACCGACCGGTATCTGGTTGCCGAAGTCGACCAGGGAGAAGCCCGGCGCGGTGCGCTTCATGTCCAGGTACTCGTCCAGGACGGCGTCCATCGCGGCCCGCCAGTCCCCCGCGCGCGCCGCCTTCAGCCGCTCGGTGACCTGCTCGACGTACCGCTCCAGATTGCGCTGGGCGAGGGCGTCGGCCATCTGCCGCTTGTTGCCGAAGAATCGGTAGACCGAGCCGATGGGCACGCCGGCGCGCTGGGCGACCGCCCGCGTGCTCAGGGCGTCGTAGCCGACCTCGTCGAGGAGTTCGGCGCACGCGTCGAGGATTCTGGTCAGCCGTTCGGCACTGCGCCGCTGGACGGGCGCACGGCGGAGGGATGTCGCGTCGGGCACGGGCTTCATGATGCCTTTCCGCCGGGGTCGGGTGAAGCTCACCCCTCAGTACGCGCAAGGGTGGCCGGTGCGCTCATCCGCCGGTCCCCCCGGCCGCGGCGCTCACCGACGGCCGCGCCGGCGCCGGGCCCGACACCGTGATGTCGGCGGTGCGCTGGACGGGCTTGCCCTGGACGGCCCACACCGTGCCGTCGTCGGCGTACAGGCGCGCGGTGACGTGGTGGGTGCCGCGCGGCACCAGGCGGGCGGGCAGGTGGTACCCGTGGGTGCGCAGCCGGGCCACGCGGCGGCCGTCGACGAAGAGGTAGGCGAGCCCCCGGCCGGTGACCGGCGCGGGCCTCGCGCCGGGCGGGGAACAGCGGAAGTGGCGGAAGGTCAGCCGGACGTCCCAGCCGCCGTGGGCGTCCGGGGTGACCTCGACGCCCACCTCGGGCGCGTTCTCCCCGGTGACCTCGCGCAGATGCCGGCCGGTCTCGTCGGTGCCGTCCAGGACCTTGCCCACCGGGGACGGCGAGGCCGTGCCACCGGGGTCCCGGTCCTCGGTGCAGCCCGCGGCGGTGAGCGGCAGCAGGACGCACACCGCGAGCGCGGCGAGTGATCTGCGCGTCCACGACATGCCCCGGAGAGTAGAACAGCGCTCCGTCACCCCGAATCCCCCTGAAGTCTGGTTCCGCTCGTCCCCCGGGCGGAGGAGAGCGGGACCTCTTGCGCCCGGCCGCACTCATTCCTACGGTGATGCATAGGAATCAGGGACGCAAGGGAGCGATCATGAGCGGGGACGCGCGGAAGACCGCCGAGGGACTGTCGTATCTCACGGGGTTCGGCAACGAACACGCCTCGGAGGCGGTGCCCGGCGCCCTGCCCGAGGGCCGCAACGCGCCGCAGCGGGCACCGCTCGGGCTGTACGCGGAGCAGCTGAGCGGTTCGGCGTTCACCGAGCCGCGGGCGCACAACCGCCGCTCCTGGCTGTACCGCATCCGCCCGTCGGCCGCGCACCCGGCGTTCACCCGCACCGACAACGGCGCGATCCGCACGGCCCCCTTCACCGAGGCGGTGCCCGACCCCAACCGGCTGCGCTGGAACCCGCTGCCCGAGCCCCCGGCGGGCACCGACTTCCTGGCCGGCCTGTGGACGCTCGGCGGCAACGGCGACGCGACCCAGCGCACCGGGATGGCCGTGCACCTGTACCACGCCAACGCCTCGATGGAGCGGGTCTTCTCCGACGCCGACGGCGAGCTGCTGATCGTGCCGGAGCGCGGCGGGCTGCTGCTGCACACCGAGTTCGGCCGGCTCCATGTGGAGCCCGCCCATGTGGCGCTGATCCCCCGTGGGGTGCGCTTCCGTGTGGAGCTGCTGGACACCGCGTCGGACGGCGGGCAGAGCCCGACCGCCCGGGGCTACGTGTGCGAGAACTACGGGGCGCCCTTCCAGCTCCCCGACCTCGGACCGATCGGCGCCAACGGCCTCGCCAACGCACGGGACTTCCGGGCGCCGGTCGCCGCGTACGAGGAGGCGGACGGGCCGGTGGAGGTGGTGAACAAGTTCTGCGGCAACCTCTGGACGGCCACCTACGACCACTCCCCCCTCGATGTGGTCGCCTGGCACGGCAACCATGTGCCGTACGTCTATGACCTTCGCCGGTTCAATGTGATCGGCAGCATCTCCTACGACCACCCGGACCCGTCCATCTTCACCGTACTGACCTCCCCTTCGGACACCCCGGGCCTGGCGGGCGTGGACTTCGTCGTCTTCGCCCCGCGCTGGCTGGTGGGCGAGGACACCTTCCGGCCGCCGTACTTCCACCGCAACGTGATGAGCGAGTACATGGGTCTGATCGAGGGCGCCTACGACGCGAAGGCCGAGGGCTTCGTGCCGGGCGGCGGCTCGCTGCACAACATGATGTCGGCGCACGGCCCGGACCGGGAGACCTTCGACAGGGCGAGCGCGGCCGAGCTGAAGCCGCAGAAGATCGACGACGGGCTGGCGTTCATGTTCGAGACCCGCTGGCCGGTGACCCTCGCCCCGCACGCGGCGGGGGCCGGCCACCTCCAGCGGCGCTACGACGACGTGTGGCGCGGCCTGGAGCGGCATTTCCGGGCGTGACCGTCCGTTGCGCCGAACGTTCTCCGACAGGTACGGATAGCCGTGTGACCTCCTTCGCTCCGGATTCGATCGTCCTGAACCGCAAGCTGCCGCTGTGGTACCAGGTGTCGCAGTCGCTGCGCGCCTCGATACTCGGCCGCTCGCCGCAGGACCCGCTGCGCCTGCCCACCGAGGAGCGGCTGGCGGAGCACTACGGCGTGAGCGTGCTGACCATGCGGCAGGCGCTGAAGGAGCTGGAGGACGAGGGGCTGATCAGCAGGCACCGGCGGCGCGGCACGTTCATCGAGCCGGACGTCCGGCGCGGCGCCCCGGTCCGCCTGCTCGGCTCGGTGGACGCGATCGTGGCCCAGCAGTCCGGGATGACGACGGAACTGCTGGACCACGGCCACGTGCCGGTGCCGGCCGCGCTCGCCGAGTACTTCCCGGACCTGACGGAGGTGGCGGCGTACCACCGTCTGCGCAGCGACGAGACGACCGGCGAGCCGACCAACCACGCCGTCAACCACGTCCGCCCCGAACTCGCCGCCCGCGTCGACCTGGAGGACCTGGTCCGCTGGCCGATGACCAAGGTGCTGCGGGACGTCGTCAAGGCGGACATCAGCCGGATCACGGACACCGTGGAGGCCCGGCTCGCCGACCCGGAGACCGCCCGGCTGCTCCAGGTCCCGCTGCTCAGCCCGATCCTGCACTACACGGGCGTGACGTACGACGCCGCGGGCCGGGTGCTGGACGTGGCGGTCATCCATTACCGGGGGGACCGGTTCTCGTTCACGGTGACCTTGGACGCCACCTGAGCCGGGTGCCGCCGGCAGGCCGTACCATGCCCAGCGTGACGCACGACGACGCTCCGCCGCTGGCGGACCTCATGCCGTGGTCCGTCGCACCGCTGCGGCTGGGCCGCGCCTGGCCGACGGCGCCCGACCCGGCCTGTCTGCGGGCCCGCTGGGACGCCCTGCTGAAGGCCGAAGGGCCGGACCGGGAGGCCCTGTTCGAGCCGACCCGTGCCCGGGGCCTCGACTCGGCGGTCGGTCAGCTGCCCGGCCGGTCCACCGGTACGCAGCGGCTCGCGCGGGCCGAGGGGCCCTGCGCGGAGCCGGTACGCGTGCTGGCGGCGCCCTTCGACGAGCAGTGGCTGATCCCGGACAACCGGCTGCTCGACGCGGCCCGCCCGGAGCTGTGGCGGGTGGCGGACGAGCACCAGGTCTTCACGGTGGAGACCGGCGCCGAGGACCCGCTGCTCGCCACGTCGCTCCTGCCCACCCTGCGCACCGGCCGCGTCCGCCCGCTCTACCGGCGCCCCGGCGGCACGGAGCCGAATCTGGCCCCCGGTCTGCTGGAACACCTCTCGGCGCGGCTGGGCGAGCGTCCGGCGGCCGTGGACGTGCTGGCCTGGATCCTGGCGGCGGTCCGCCCCGACCTCACGGTCCCGCTCACCGGCGACCCCGGACTCTGGTCGGCCGGCGTACAGGTGGGCCGGCGGATGCTGTGGCTGATGCGCCGCGACGGGGAGCGCCCGAAGCTCCCGGGAGGCCGCCGTCCCTACGTGCGGGCGCCCCTGCCGAGCCGGCCCGCCCAGGTCCGGTACGACCCCGACGAGGAGACCCTGCACCTCGACGAGGGCCGCGTCTCCCCCGTCCCGCCCGAGGCCTGGGAGTACGAGCTCGCCGGGGTCCGGGTCCTTCAGGCCTGGTTCGCGGCCCGTACCGCCCCGGGCGAGCCGGGCACGCTGGCCGCGATCCGTCCGGCGGCCTGGCCGCAGGGCTGGACGTCGGAGCTGCTGGAGCTGATCACGGTCCTCTCGCTGCTGGCGGAGGTGAGGGCTCGCCGGGCCGGGCTGCCGTTGGCGTCACCGCTCACGGCGGCCGGCCTGCGCGATGCGGGCGTCCTCCCGCCGCCGCCCTCCGCCCGCCGCCCCGCCTCGGTCCTGGACCACCTCGAAGAGGGTCCGGAGGGCCAGTTCGCCCTGCTCTAGCGGCGTGCGGGGCTCGCCGGCTCGCCGAGATCGGCGGCCACGGCCCGTACGCCCGGCGGCACCTGCCCGTCGCCGACGCGCCGGGCGACGGCCGTCACCCTCTCCCCGGCCCCCACCGGCCCGGTGACCAGTGCCCGTCCGACGTTCCCCGTGGCGCCCGTGACAGGGCGGCCCGGAGCCGTGCGACGTCCTCGGCGTCCTTCGCCCGGCGGGGGCGGGAGGGGTCCCAGACGGGCATCATGCGCTTGATCTCGATCTGGGCGGCGGGGCCGACGATCGCCGCCTCCAGAGCGCCGATGCGTCCCGGTTGGGCGTCGAGCAGCCCGTCCGGCCAGGGGGTGCCGGCCCAGGGGCCGCCGGCGACGACGACCCTGCCGGCCGCGTCCCGGTCGACCAGGGTGAAGCTGCTGTCCAGCCCGTCCTTCACGAAGTCGAGCTGGAGGCCGGGCGGCGGCCCGGGCACCGGCGCGTGCCCGAGCCGGGTGAGCACGCCGGCGAGACGCGCCGCGTCCCGCGCCCAGGCGAACCAGTCGATGTCCCCGTGGTCGCGGGTGACCTCGCCGAGGAAGAAGTCCATGGCCCAGCCACCGCGCAGCCACAGCGGGATGCCGTGCTCGCGGGCCGCCGCCGACACCTCGGCGACGAGGGCGAGTTGCCGCGCGGCGCGCTCCCGGTTCACCGGCCGCCGCGCTCGGGACCGAAGGCGTCGAGGAGGCGCTCAAGCGCCCGCTGGAACACCGCCTCCAGATCGATCGGTCCCGCGTCCTCGGCGAACGCCGCCGCCATCCGGGGATACGCCCCGGAGGCGACCTGACGGCCCAGGTAGGCACCGCGCACCGCGTTCTCCTCGTCCTCCGTCCACGGCAGCGCCCGGGCCCGCTCGGCGGTGTCGAGTTCGTTGCGGACGTAGGTGGTCACGATGCCGTTCAGCATCGCGATCAGTTCGAGCTTGGTGCCGTAGCGTGCCTGAAGCGGGTCCAGGCAGGCCAGGCAGTGCTCCAGATAGCGCAGGGCGTGCGGGCTGAAGCCGTAGACGGGGGACATCAGGCGCGGGAGCCACGGGTGCCGGTGCATCAGCTCGCGGGTCTGGCGGGCCACCCGGAGCATGTCGGCCCGCCAGTCGCCGCTCGGCTCCCACGTCTCGTGCTGCGCGCTGACCGCGTCCACCATCAGCTCGTGGAGGTCCTCCTTGCGGGGGACGTAGTTGTACAGCGACATGGTGCCGCAGCCCAGCTCGGCCGCGACGTGCCGCATGGACACCGCGTCGAGCCCGCGCGCGTCGGCGATGCGGACGGCCGCCGCCGCGATGTCGTCGCGGGTGTACGCCGGCTTCGGCCCCCGCCCGGTGCGCTCGGGACGCGCCCAGATCACCTCGGGAACGGCCCCTCGGACTGCCATCGGTCATCACCTCGGCCACCATCCTAGTTACGTACAGCGTACGTAGTGCGGTATGGTCACGCCATGACGACTACGTACGCTGTACTTAGTGAGGGGCTGCGAAAGCGCTTCGGCACCGTGCACGCCCTGCGGGGCCTGGATCTCGCCGTGGCCGAGGGGACGGTCTGCGGTCTGCTCGGACCCAACGGCGCCGGGAAGACGACGGCCGTACGGCTGCTGACCACGCTGCTGCGGCCCGACGGAGGCTCGGCACGGATCGCCGGGCACGATCTCGTCCGGGAGGCCGCCGCCGTGCGGCGCCGGATCGGGGTCACCGGGCAGTACGCCTCGGTCGACGGGGACCTCACCGGCCGGGAGAACCTGCGGCTGTTCGCCCGGCTGCACCGGGTGCGCGGACCGGCCGCCCGGGCCGACGAACTGCTGGAGCGCTTCGGGCTGGCCGACGCGGCCGACCGCAGGGCGTCGGCCTACTCGGGCGGCATGCGGCGCCGCCTGGACCTCGCCGCGAGCCTCGTCCGCCGGCCCGACGTGCTCTTCCTCGACGAGCCGACCACCGGCCTCGACCCGGCCGGCCGCAGCCGCATCTGGCAGGCGGTGCGCGAGCTGAAGGCGGACGGGACGACGGTGCTGCTGACCACGCAGTACCTGGAGGAGGCCGACCAACTGGCCGACACCGTCGCCCTGATGGACCGGGGCCGGGTCGCGCACACCGGCTCGCCCGCCGAGCTCAAGTCGCTCATCGGGTCGTACGCCGAGGCCGTGGTCGCGGACGGTGCGGCCCTGCCGCGAGCGGCTGCCGTGCTCGACCGGCTGACCGGCGGCGAGCCGGTGTTCGACCACGAGCGGCACGCCGTCGGCGCGCTCACCACCGACCCGACCCTGACCCTGCCCCGCCTGGTGCGCGAACTCGACACCGCGGGGGTGCCGTTGCTCGACGCGAGCCTGCGCCCGCCCACCCTCGACGACGTGTTCCTGCGGCTCACCGGGCAGCCCGCCGACAGCAGGGAGCCGGTCGCATGAGCGCGTCGGCGTACGACGGACTGGCGATGACGGGCCGGCATCTGCGCCGTGTCCGCAACAGCCCCGGCCTGGCGATCCTGACCCAGATGATGCCGGTCAACATGCTGCTGTTCTTCGGCTACGTGTTCGGCAGCGCGCTGGCCATGCCCGGCCGCGAGTACCGGTCCTTCCTGGTCCCGGGGCTGCTGGTGGCGACCGCGGCCGGCGGGCTCATGACCGGCATGTTCCACGCCGCCGCGGACACGCACCGGGGCGTGATGGACCGGTTCCGCACGATGCCGGTGAGCCGGGCCGCCGTACCGCTCGGGCAGGCGGTGGCGGATCTCGCCGTCACGGCCGTCGGCACCGTGCCGCTGCTGCTGGTGGGGCTCGCGGTGGGGTGGCGGATCCGGGGGTCCGCGACCGAGGCCGCGGGAGCCGTGGGACTGCTGCTGTTCTTCCGCTTCGCCTGCACCTGCGCCGGGATCTTCCTCGGGCTGCTCACCCGCAGCGAGGACGCGGCCGGCCAGCTGGGCGCCTCCTCCTTCGTGCTGCCGCTGCTGTCCGACGCCTACATCCCGACGGACAACCTGCCCGGCCGGCTGCGCGCCCTCGCCGAGTGGAACCCGATCAGCGCGGTGACGACCGCCCTGCGGGACCTGTTCGGCAACGCCCCCGTTCCGGACGGCGCCGCCTGGCCGGTGGCGCACCCGGTCGCCGGGTCGCTCGCCTGGTGCCTCGCCCTGACGGCGGTCTTCCTGCCGCTCGCGGTACGCCGGTACTCCGCCGGGGAGCGGTGACGGGGTACTGACAAACCCGCCGGTCACGGGCCATGATCCGCTCATGGATCAGCCCATGGACCAGCAGCCCCTGCCCCTGGAGGGCCTCACCGTCGTCGCCGTCGAACAGGCCGTGTCCGCGCCCTTCGCGACCCGGCAGCTCGCCGACCTGGGTGCCCGGGTCATCAAGGTGGAGCGGGTCGACGGCGGCGACTTCGCGCGTGGCTACGACACCGCGGCGGGCGGTCTCGCCTCGCACTTCGTGTGGTGCAACCGCGGCAAGGAGTCCCTCGCCCTCGACCTGAAGGACCCGCGCGGCCTGGCCGTCGTACGGCGGCTGACCGCCGACGCGGACGTGTTCGTGCAGAACCTCGCGCACGGCGCCGCGGCCCGGCTGGGCCTGGACGCGGCCACCCTGTGCGCGGCGCATCCCCGGCTGATCGCCGTGGACATCTCCGGGTACGGCTCCTCGGGCCCGTACGCGGACAAGCGGGCGTACGACATGCTCGTGCAGTGCGAGGCGGGGCTCGTGTCGGTGACGGGCACACCGCGGCAGCCCGTCAAGGCGGGCGTCCCGGCGGCGGACATCGCGGCGGCCATGTACGCCTTCTCGGGCGTGCTGGCGGCGCTCGTGCGGCGGGGGACGACCGGGCGGGGCGGCCCGGTGGAGGTGTCCATGCTGGAGGCGCTGGCCGAGTGGATGGGACATCCGTTGCACCATGCGATGCACGGAGGTGAGCCCCCGGCGCGCACCGGCCTCGCGCACGCCGTCATCGCCCCGTACGACGCCTATGCGACGGCGGACGGCGGGCGGGTGCTGCTGTCGGTGCAGAACGACCGTGAGTGGCGGCGGCTGGCCGAACAGGTCATGGGCCGGCCGGAACGGGCGACGGACCCGGCCTTCGCGACGAACGCGGCGCGGGTGGCCCACCGGGAGCGGACCGACGAGCTGGTCGCCGGGGCGCTGGGCGTGCTGGACACCGAGGAGGCGCTGGCCCGGCTGGAGAAGGCGGGCATCGCCTGCGCGCGGCTACGGGATCTGCGCGAACTGGAGGAGCATCCGCAGCTGGCGGCCCGGGAGCGGTGGCGTGAGGTGGGGTCGCCTGTCGGGCCACTGAAGGCGCTGCTGCCTCCCATCACGCTGCCGGGCGGGGACGAGGCGCGGATGGGGGACGTGCCCGCGCTCGGGCAGCACACCGGGGCGCTGCTGCGTGCCGTGGGGATGACGGACGAGGAGATCGCAGCGTTGCGCCGGGACGGTGTGGTGGCCTGAGCGCAGGTCGCGCTCAGTGCTTGTGACTGCCGAACAGCGAACGGCGCAGTCGGCGCAGCGGTGCGAAGAGGGAGACGCGGCTGACCCGCGTACCCCGGTCGCTGCGTCGTCGGGCGGTGTCACGCGCCGTCAGCTCCAGCATGAGCGAGGTCGCCTCGACCGTCTCCCCCTGTGGTATGGCGGGACCCGCCAGTACCGACAGATGGCGGTCGAGACGCGAACTCGTCGCGCTGCTCCCGCAGGTGATCGCAGGGACCCTGGCCCTGCTGCGCATTGCTATCTGCTCCATGTCACTCCCCACCCGTACGAGTCCACCCGGCCCGGGCAGGGTAACCCTATCGCCCCGGTGAGGCACGCGTGTATCGCGGGCACAGGATTCACCTTCCCTGTAAGGCGGTTGACCATCCCTCGTTGACTACTCTCCGAATCCGACCGATTTCAGGGTGAGTTGGACAATGGGCTGCCCGGTGGGCTGCACTGAGCCGCCGTCAGGCTCGACGGTTACGGCGAGTGACGTCGAGGACGGCTCGAGACCCTTCGCGAGCAAGGGCGTGTCGGCCGCGAACAGGCCGAGGGAGCGCGGTTGCGCGCCGGGGCGCGTGAGCCACAGCTGGTGGACGCGCCCGCCGGGCGGGGTGCCGTATCCGCTGAGGGTGACGACGGCCTCCCCCTCCGATGCGGAAGCGATCACTCCGATACCGCGGCCGTGCGCGTCGGCGCTGCTCATGGTGCGGGCGTCCGGAGCGGCGAGAACGTGGGCGATCTCACGTGACCGGGCCTGCTCGGCGGCGAGCCGGTCCTGGGTGCGGTGTGCCTGGACCGCGAAGAGCGAGGCGACGACGAGGGCCGCGGCGGCGGTCGCCGTGGCGAACGGGGCGAACAGGGGGCGCGCGCGCGGCGTACGGATGCGTCCCGGCGGGGGCTGGGTGCCCCAGACGTGCGGCGGCAGCTGGGCCGCGCGCTCCCGGGCGCGCGCCGGGGCCGGTGCGTGCTCCTGCGGAGTGGTGCGGACGGCGGCCAGCACCCGGCCGCGCAGGGCGGCGGGCGCGGGGGCCGCCGTGGACCAGGCGAGGCGCACCGCGTCCTCGGCCAGGGCGCGGACGTCGTCGGCGCAGCGGTCACAGCCCCGCAGGTGCTTCTCGAAGCGGCGCCGCTCGCCGGGTTCGAGAGCGTCCAGCGCGTAGGGCGCGGCCAGCGAGTGCAGGTCGCCGCGGCGCAGCAGGGTGCCGAGGATGCTCATACCGCGCCTCCCAGGCACTCGCGCAGCCGGGTGAGCCCGTCGCGCATCCGCGTCTTGACCGTGCCGAGCGGCAGCGAGAGCCGCTCGGCCACCTCACGGTAGGTGTAGCCGTCGTAGTAGGCCAGGGTCACGGACTGCCGTTGCAGGGCGGTCAGCCGGTGCAGACAGCGGCGCACCCACTCGCGTTCCAGGCCCGCCTCCACCTCCTCGGCGACCTGGTCGAACGCGGGCTCGCCGGCGCGCATCGCCTCGCGCTGCTCGCGCTCGCCAGCCGCGCGGGCGCTGCGCACCCGGTCGACGGCGCGGCGGTGGGTGAGGGTGAGGATCCAGGACAGCGCGCTGCCCCGCCCGGGGTCGAACCGGGCCGCGGAGCGCCACAGTTCGAGCAGCACCTCCTGGGCGACCTCCTCGGACTGGGCGGAGTCGCGCACCACCCTGCGCACCAGCCCGAAGACCGGGCCGGACACCAGCCCGTACAGCTCCTCGAAGGCCCTCTGGTCGCCGCTCGCCACGCGCACCAGCAGCTCGTCGGCCGCCGTGCGGGCCCCCTCTTCGTGGCCGCAGCCGGTTCTTCTTCGCGTACCGCGCATCCGCACCGCACACACCTCCCGCAGGTGATACGGATCAGCGGGCCGAAAGCGCGGGTCCGAGCGCCGGAAAAGATTTCTTCCCCTCCGACCAATCCGGTCGGCGCACCGCTTCGAATCTCCGTCCGTCAAGGCAAGTCGGCACGGAGGACGGACGGCATGACACCTGTTTTCTCCAGGGGCGGTGCGGGGCGCACGGGCCTGGTGACGCTCATCTGCGGGGCGCTGGCCGCCGGAGGGCTCGTGGCCGCCGGCGTCGCCACGCTGGCACCCGGGGAGGCCTCCGCCTCCTCGCACCGGGAGGCCCCGCTGATCTCGGGAACCCCGCAGTACGACAACACGGACCTGTACGCGTTCGTCAGCCCGGACAAGCCGGACACGACGACGATCGTGGCGAACTGGATCCCGTTCGAGGAACCGGCGGGCGGCCCCAACTTCTATACGTTCGCCGACGACGCGCAGTACGACCTGCACGTCGACAACAACGGCGACGCCCAGGACGACCTGGTCTTCCGCTACACCTTCACGACGCACACGAAGAACGGGAACACGTTCCTGTACAACACGGGCCCGGTCACCAACCTGGCCGACCCCGACCTCAACATCACGCAGACCTACGACCTCGAACTGCTCAAGCTCAAGCACGGGCGCGCGGTGTCGAGGACGAAGGTCGCGGACGACGTGCCGGTCGCGCCGTCGAACGTCGGCAAGGCGTCCATGCCGTACTACGGCAAGCTGCGCGGTCAGGCCGTCTACAAGGCGGCGGGCGGCGCCACGACCTTCGCCGGGCAGGCGGACGACCCGTTCTTCGCCGACCTGCGCGTCTTCGACCTGCTGTACGGCGGCAACCTGAGCGAGGTCGGCCGGGACACCCTGAAGGGCTACAACGTCAACACCATCGCGCTGCAGGTGCCGAACGACCTGATCCGCGAGTCGGCCGGACAGCCGGTCGTCGGCATCTGGTCCACCACCCAGCGCCGCAACGCGCAGGGCTACTACACGCAGGTCTCGCGCCTCGGCAACCCGCTGGTCAACGAGGTGGTCAACCCGCAGAAGGACAAGGACAAGTTCAACGCGTCGCAGCCCGCCTACGACGCCCAGTTCCTGAAGAACGTCACCAACCCCGAACTGCCGAAGCTCATCGAGTCGATCTACAAGATCAAGGCGCCGAGCGAGCCGCGCAACGACCTGGTGGACGTCTTCCTGAAGGGCGTGAAGGGGCTCAACCAGCCGCCGGGCGTGCGGCCTTCGGAGGAGCTGCGGCTGAACACGTCCATCAAGCCGAGCATGCATCCCAAACGGCTGGGCGTGCTGGACGGCGACAACGCGGGCTTCCCGAACGGGCGCCGGCTCACCGACGACGTGATCGACGAGGCGCTGCAGGTCGTCGAGGGGGAACTGGTCGGCTCCAAGAACGACCTGGGCGACGCGGTGGACAAGAACGACAAGGGGTTCGAGAAGGCCTTCCCGTACGTGGCCGAGCCCACGTCCGGCTCCCGCGGCCCGCTCGCCAAGGGCACGACCGCGGGGACGGACGTCCGCAGCCAGCTCGGTGACGCCCTGCAGCCGGCCGGGTCGTCCTCCGGCGGGTCCGGGGACACGGTGCTGATCGCCGCCTCGGCGGCCTCCGGAGCGGCCGGGATCCTGCTGCTCGGCAGCGGGTTCGCCTGGTGGCGCCGGCGCATGCAGCGCCCGTACTGACCCCCGCATCCCCATCAGACCGGCGCGGCCCGTTTCCCCTCCCCCCACGGCGGGCCGCGCCTTCCCCTACCGAGCAGCGACAGGCGACCGAGGAGAGGCCATGTCTCCGGGTACGAACGACGACGAGACCGGCGCACGGCAGCCGGCCACGGAGCAGGACGGCACGCAACCGGCGACGCCCGGCACGGAGGTGAACTCGGGCTGTGGGGCAGAGACCGCCCCAGGCGCCGAAGCGGAGGCGACCTCGGGCTCCGGGGTAGAGACCGACCCAGGCGTCAAAGCTGAGGCGGCCCCGGGCTCCGGCGCAGAGGCAGCCTCGCGCTCCGGGGCTGAGAGCGACGCCGGCTCCCTGGCCACGGCCGACGCCGAGACCCAGGCCGACGCCGTGGCCGTAGCTGTGGCCGTAGCCATGGCCATGGCCGATGCCGACGCCGTGGCCGAGGCCCAGGCCGACGCCGAGGCCCAGGCCGACGCCGAGGCCCAGGCCGACGCCGAGGCTCAGACTGACGCCGGCGCCGGTTCCGGGACCGATGCCGGCTCCCGCTCAGGCTCCGGCACCGGTTCCGCGACCCGTTCCACCTCCACCTCCACGACCGGCTCCCCCTCCACCACTCCGAGCAGCCCCCACTCCGGGGCCGGGGAGCGTGTGGCCGCTCTTCGCCGGTTCTCCCTCGCCGGCCGGCGGTGGCGGGGCGCCCGACGCGTCGGGTGCGCCGTGCTGTTGGCCGTCGCCGTGACCGGCGGGGCGGTCGCCGTGGGCGCCGGGCGCGACCGGGCACCGGTGTCCGTCGCCGCCGCCGTCGACCCGGGCGTGCTGGGCAGCGGGAACCTGGACGCGAGCATCGCCGCACTGCAGGCCCACCTCCGTTCGCAGCCAAGGGACTTCGACGGCTGGGCCACCCTCGGCCTGGCCTACGACGAGCAGGCCCGGACCAAGGGCGATCCGTCCCGGTACCCCCAGGCGGACAAGGCGCTCCAGCGGTCCCTGTCGCTGGCCCCGGACAACGACCAGGCCCTCGCCGGCCGGGCCGCCCTCGCCGCCGCCCGCCATGACTTCAAGCACGCACTCACCTACGCGGAGGCGGCCCTGAAGCAGAACCCGTACAGCGAGCGCGCCCTGTGCTCGCGCGTCGACGCCCTGGTGGAGCTCGGCCGGTACGACGAGGCGGCACGCGCCGCCGAGACCGCCGACGCCCGCAAGCCGGGCGTGCCGGTCTTCACGCGGTACGCCTACGTGCACGAACTGCGCGGGGACGTGACCACGGCACGGCGCGTACTCGGGCAGGCCCTCGCCGCGGCCACGTCACCGGGCGACACCGCGTACGTCGCCACCCAGCTCGGCCAACTCGCCTGGAACCAGGGCGACTACCCGACGGCCCTCGCCTACTACGCCCGCGCCCTGGCCGCCGACGACAACTACCTCCCGGCGCTGGAGGGCCGGGCCCGCGCCCAGGCGGCGAGCGGACGCCGGGCGGAGGCGATCAGGGGCATGGAGACGGTGGTCGCCAGGTACCCGCTGCCGGGGCCGCTCGTGGAGCTGGGCGAGCTGTACGAGGCGCGGGGCGCGGCCGGCGACCGGGCCCGGGCCGAGCGGCAGTACGCCCTCGTGGACGCCTGGATCGCGCTGGCCCGCGCCAACGGCGTCAACGCCGACCTGGACACCGCGCTGGCCGCCGCGGACCACGGCGACAAGGTCTCCGCCCTGCGCGCGGCCCGCGCCGAGTGGGCCCGCCGGCACACCGTGCACACCGCGGACGCCCTCGCCTGGGCGCTGCACGTCAACGGCGAGGACGCCGCGGCCCTCCCCTACGCCCGCCGGGCCACGGCCACCGGCTACCCCAACGCCGCCTTCCGCTACCACCTCGGCATGATCGAGCTGGCCACGGGCCGCACGCGGGAGGGCCGTACCTCCCTGCGCGCGGCGCTGCAGCTGAACCCGGGCTTCTCCCCCCTGGGCGCCGCCACGGCCCGCAAGGCTCTGGGGGGCGCCCGGTGAAGCGACGTCCGCTGTTCCTCCTGCTCGCCGGCTGCGTCCTCGCGCTCCTGCCGGCCGGCACCGCGAGCGCGCACCCCCTCGGCAACTTCACCGTCAACCGCTACGACGGTCTGGTCGCCGCCCCCGGACAGCTCCGTGTCGACCATGTCGAGGACCTCGCCGAGATCCCGGCGACCCAGGCCGCACCGGACATCGCGCGGCTCGGCCTGACCACGTGGGCCGAGCAGCGGTGCGCCGGGGCCGCGCGGGACAGCATGCTCACCGTCGACGGCCGGTCCGTCACCCTGACCGCCGGTGCCGCCCGAGCCCGGCTGCGGCCGGGGCAGGCCGGGCTGCACACCCTGCGGGTGGAGTGCCGGCTCACCGCGTCCCTGCCCCGGGCGCGTCCGGTCGCCCTCGGCTTCCACAGCGCGGGCGCCACGGGCGGCCCCGGCTGGCGGGAGATCACCGCGCGCGGCGACCGGACGACCCTCACCGCGACGGACGTCCCCCGGACCTCGGTCTCGCACGAACTGACCACCTATCCGAAGGACTTGCTGTCCTCCCCCGCCGACACCGTCACGGCCTCCCTGCACGTGCGTCCCGGCGGACCGGCGCTCGCCGAGGAGCGTCAGGACGCCCCGGGCGCCGCCGTGCTGCCGCGCGGCGCCGACCGCTGGACCCGCGCCCTGGACGACCTCGTCGCCCGCCACGACCTCACCGTCGGCTTCGCCGCGCTCGCACTGCTCATCGCGGTCGCCCTGGGCGCGCTGCACGCCCTCGCGCCGGGCCACGGCAAGACGCTGATGGCCGCGACGGCGGCGGCCCGCGGGGGCCGGGCCCGCCCGCGGGACGTGCTGCCACTGGCCGCCTCGGTCACGGTGACCCACACCCTCGGCGTGGTCGCCCTGGGCCTGCTGGTGACCGCCGGTTCGGCCGCCACCCCGTCGGTGATCGCCTGGCTCGGCCTCGCCAGCGGCGCGCTGGTGCTGGCGGCCGGCGCCAACCTCGTACGCCGGGCCTGGCGCAACCGGGCCCACGGGCACGCTCACCTTCATGGCCACGCCCATGCCGACGACCATGCCCACGCCCACGCCCACGAGGAAGTCGAGGAGCGTCAACTGGCGGGTGTGGGGGCGGCCCATGAGCCGGGAGACCACCACCGTCATCATCACCACGAGCCCCATCCCCACCCCCATCCCGATCCCCATCCCCATCCCGATCCCGATCCCGATCCCCACCCTCATGTCGAGCACTCCCACGGCGGGCACACCCACACCCACTCCACCGCCCCCACCCTGCGCGGCACCCTCCTGCTCGGGTTCGCGGGCGGGCTCGTGCCCAGCCCGTCCGCCGTTGTCGTGCTGGTCGGTGCGGCGGCGCTCGGGCAGGCCTGGTTCGGGCTGCTGCTCGTCGTCGCCTACGGAGCCGGCCTCGCGCTGACGCTGACCGCGGCCGGGTTCGCCGTGGTGCGGCTGGGTTCGGGGGTGTCCCGGGTGCTGGAGCGCCGCCCGCGCTGGACCGCCCACCCGCTGGCCGCGCTGGTGCGCCGGACGCTGCCGCTCGCCTCCGCCCTGGTCGTCGTCGCCCTCGGTGCCGGATTGGTGTTCAAGGGGGCCGCATCCGCGTTCGGCTGAGCTACTTTTGGGGAGAATTCGTGCGAGATGCCTTGGGGGGCGCCCGTGTCCGAAGAGCCGGGTCGCGACCGTGTGATCGCGGGCCGCTACCGTCTGCTGTCCCCGCTCGGCGAGGGCGGCATGGGGACCGTGTGGCGCGCCCGGGACGAGGTGCTGCACCGCGAGGTGGCCGTGAAGGAGGTACGGGCACCGGCGGGGCTGGCCGCCTCCGACGTGGAGCGGATGTACGCGCGGCTGGAGCGCGAGGCGTGGGCGGCGGCCCGGGTGGCGAACCGCAACGTGGTCACGGTGTACGACGTGGCGCTGGAGGGCGGCCGGCCCTGGATCGTGATGGAGCTGGTGCGGGGGCTGTCGCTCGCCGACGTGCTGGAGGCGCAGGGCCCGATGCCGCCGCAGCGGGCCGCGTTCGTCGGTGCCGAGGTGCTGTCCGCGCTGCGCGCCGCGCACGCCGCCGGGGTGCTGCACCGGGACGTGAAGCCGGCCAACGTGCTGCTGGCCGACGACGGACGGGTGGTGCTCACCGACTTCGGGATCGCCACGGTCGAGGGCAGCTCCGCGCTGACCATGACCGGCGAGGTGATCGGCTCGCCCGAATTCCTCGCGCCGGAGCGGGCGTTGGGGCGGACACCGGGCCCCGAGTCGGACCTGTGGTCGCTGGGGGTGCTGCTGTACGCCGCCGTCGAGGGCGTGTCGCCGTTCCGTCAGGACACCCCGCTGAGCACGCTGCGTGCCGTGGTGGACGAGGAGTTGCCGCCGCCGCGCCGGGCGGGGCCGCTCGCGCCGGTCGTCGAGGGGCTGCTGCGCAAGGACCCCGCGGAGCGGCTCCCCGCCGAACAGGCGGAGCGGGGCCTGCGGCTCGTGGCGGCGGGCGGGACGCCCCGGACGGCGTCGGTGCCCGTGCCCTCGCCGTTCCCGCCGACCGTGCCCTCGCCGTACCCGCCGACCGTGCGGACGCCGTCCCGGCAGCCCTCGCCGACCCCGCCGATTCCGGTTCCCGCCACGACGTCCACCTCGCCGGCGCGCGACCGCCGTGCCGGTCTCGTCCTGGTCGCGGGTGCGCTCGCGGTCGTACTGGCGCTGGCCGGACTGACGTACGCACTGCTGCACCACGACGACGGCGGTGCGGGGACCGACGGTGCGGGGACCACCCGCACGAGCGGCGGTACGTACGCGCCCACCGGGCGCGGCGGCACCGACGCGGACACCGGGACGTCACCGACCGCGCCGCGCAGCAGCACGGCGCCGAGCACACCGCCGGCCCAGTCGGTGGACGTCACCGTGGCCGGCGCGCACACCGCGTACGCCGGGACCTGCCCGCCCCCGGACGCGCAGGCGCCGTCCTTCACGGCGACGTTCACGGTGGGGCGGCTGCCCGCGCAGGTGGAGTACCGGTGGGTGACGACGCGCGGCTCGGTGTCCGATCCCGGGTGGCACACGCTGTCGTTCCCGGACGACGGCGGGAAGACGCGGCAGGTGCGGGTGACCCTGACGGTGTACTCCGGCAGCGGCACGACCGAGGACGGGATCAGTGTGAAGGTACGCGCTCCCGTGCGGACCTCGTCGAACGCCGTGCCGTTCTCGGTGACCTGTACGACGGCGACGGAGACCCCGTCGGGCGGGGCCTCCGCTTCGGCCTCGGGCTCGGGCTCGCCGGAGAGTTCACCCTGACGGGCGAGCCCGCACGGGGTCAGGCGTTGTTCGTGAGGACCGGGAGGTAGCCGCCCGACTGGCCGGCCGCGGTCGGGTGGTAGGACTCGCCGATGTCGAGCCAGTTGACGCTGTGCAGCCAGGAGTCGCTCGAGCAGATCTCGTGGCTGGCGAACGGGGTGCGGACGTCGCCGAAGGTGAAGCCGTGGGCGCCGGCGCGGGCCTGGATGGCGCTGTCCATGTAGTCGGCCGCCCCGTTTATGGCCGACCGCTTGGTGTCGGAGAGGCCGAGGCAGGTCTGGCCGAGCAGGTAGAAGCGGGGGTAGCCGATGACGACGACCCGGGCGGACGGGGCTTTGGCGCTGATCGCGTCGTAGACGGCGTCGAGCTTGCCGGGGAGCGTGGAGTCGACGTACGCCTTCGCGGTGTTGATGCGCGACAGGCAGGCGCTGTCCGACTGGATCACACAGGTCGTCATGACGTCGGAGAATCCGGCGTCGTTGCCGCCGATGGTGATGGAGACCAGTGAGGTGGCGGAGTTCAGCGAGCCGAGCTGGTTCGCGAGGACGTCGTCCGTCGTGGCGCCCGAGCAGGCGTTGAAGGCGAACGAGGACGGGCCGTGGGCAGCGTTCCACAGGTACGGGTACGCCTTGGTGCTGCGGTCGCAACTGCCGCTCGAACTGATGTAGCTGCCGGAACCCACTCCGGAGGAGTAGGAGTCGCCGAGCGCCACATAGCCGCCGCTCGCGGCGGTCGAGGAGGCCTGTGCCGAGGCGGCTCCGGTGAGGGAGAGGCCGGTGGCGAGGAGGAGCGAGGTCACGAATCCGGTAAGTCGGGAACGTCTCATGGAACCTCCCTTTAGCAGGATCTCTGCCTCAACTGTCGTAGCAACTACGCGTGTTGACGGGAAGTGTTCATGCCAAGACTTTTCAGGTCTCAACAGGATCAGCCCGATACGTTCACCGCTCATCTATTGCATGGGCATGTCATTTCCCTCCACGAGGGGCCGCTCCACCCCGTCTTGACGCCGCCCCCGGGGCTGCGCCACATTGAAGCCCGGCATCCGGCGCGTCGGGGGGCAAAGTCGCCAATGCAGACCTTGGGTATCAACTCACCTTCATCAGACGGCGCGGCGCGGGACGCCGAGGGAGCACGGCCGGGACCGGGGAGGGACCTGTCGCCGCTGCTCGCCGGTGCCGCGACCGCCATCGGGGCGGCCGGGGCGCTGCTCGCGCTCACCGACTCCGCTTCCGCCCTGCGCGCTCCGTGCGCACTGTTCTTCCTGCTCGCGGCGCCGGCCGCGGCGATCGCCGCGACGCTGCGCGGGCTGGATCCCTTCGGCCGGGCGCTCTCCGCCCTCGCGGGCTCGGTCGTCGTCAACATGCTGGTCGCGCAGGGCATGCTCGCCGTCCACCGCTGGTCGGTGCGCGGCGGCGTGGTCGCGGTGACCTCACTGAGTCTGGCCCTGGTGCTCCTGACCCTGATCGGGGGACGGATTTCCGGAAAACACGTACAAAGCTGAGCAATCTGGGCCAAAGTTGTGTAACGCACGAACCGACAAAAACGTGAGGCAGCCCCCCAGGGCTTGCCTTTCGGGTTCAATCGTCAATACCGTCGTACATCTCACCCGCATCGGTACGTCGAACCACGGCTCCAGGGGAGGGCTCAGGGCCGCGGCGTCACCGGGGCGGGGCGCGGTAGGGGGGTGCCGTGCTCGGTGACCGCAACTGTGACCGAGTCGTGCCGCGCGACCGGCTGCCGTCTTTCTCCGGCGGCCCGGCCAGCTTTGCCAGCTCGTCCGTGTGCACGGAGACCGACGCACCGTGCCGAAGACGAGAACCCCCCTTTCGAACCGGACACACAACCGGGCCGCCCAGGGGCGGGCGGTCCACCGGACGAGAGGGAAAAGACTCATGAGTTCCGTTCTCCGCCCGCCTAGTTCGGGTCAGGATCCTTTCATCGCCGCCGACTACCGGCCGATCTCCTCACACCTGGCGATCACCCCGCCGGTGAGCGTGGTCATCCCCGCCATGAACGAGGCGGAGAATCTGCCCTACGTCTTCAAGACGCTCCCGGACTGGATACACGAAGTCGTCCTCGTGGACGGCAATTCCACCGACGACACCGTGGAGGTGGCCCGGTCCCTGTGGCCGGACGTCAAGGTCGTCGAACAGCGGGGCAAGGGCAAGGGGGACGCCCTGATCACCGGGTTCGAGGCCTGCACCGGCGACATTATCGTGATGGTCGACGCGGACGGCTCCGCCGACGGCAACGAGATCGTGTCGTACGTCTCCGCCCTGGTCTCCGGCGCCGACTTCGCCAAAGGGTCGCGCTTCGCCAACGGCGGCGGCACCGACGACATGACCTTCATCCGCAAGCTCGGCAACTGGGCGCTGTGCACCGTCGTCAACCGCAAGTTCGGCGCCCGCTACACCGACCTGTGCTACGGCTACAACGCGTTCTGGCGGCACTGCCTGGACAAGATCGACCTCGACTGCACCGGCTTCGAGGTCGAGACGCTGATGAACATCAGAGTGGTCAAGGCCGGCCTGAAGGTGCAGGAGATCCCCAGCCACGAGTACCTGCGCATCCACGGCACCAGCAACCTGCGCGCCGTGCGCGACGGTATCCGGGTGCTGAAGGTCATCCTCGAGGAGCGCTCCAACCGGCGCGAACTGCGCCGCCAGGAAAGCCACTCGCGGCTGCTCGACACGGTCCGGGGAGAGGTGTCTTGAGAGATCCCGGCATCTCCGTCGTGATCTGCGTGTACACCGAGGACCGCTGGGAGGACATCCTCGCGGCGGTCTCCTCGGTGCGCGCGCAGTCGTATCCGGCGCTGGAGACGCTCCTGGTCGTGGACCACAACCCGGCCCTGAAGGACCGGCTGGCCCGCGAGTACAAGGAGACCGAGGGCGTCCGGGTGCTCGCCAACGCCGGCCCGCGCGGCCTGTCCGCCGGCCGCAACACCGGCATCGCCGCCTCCCACGGCGAGGTCATCGCCTTCCTGGACGACGACGCCGTGGCCGAACGCGACTGGCTGCGCCGCTTCGCCGAGGGATACGCCGACCCCCGCGTCATGGCGGTCGGCGGCCGTACGCTGCCCGTCTGGGCGTCGGGGCGGCGGCCCGCCTGGTTCCCCGAGGAGTTCGACTGGGTGGTCGGCTGCACCTACAAGGGGCTCCCCCCGGGCCGGGTCCGGGTCCGCAACGTGCTCGGCGGCAACGCCTCCTTCCGGCGTACGGCGTTCGAGGCGGCGGGCGGCTTCGCCACCGGCATCGGCCGCGACGGCGACCGCCGCCCGCTGGGCTGCGAGGAGACGGAACTGTGCATCCGCCTCACCCGCGTCCGCCCCGACGCGGTCCTGCTCATCGACGACCGCGCGGTGATCCACCACCGGGTGCCCGCACCCCGCGAGCACTTCGCCTACTTCCGCACCCGCACCTACGCCGAGGGCCTGTCCAAGGCGCTGGTGGCACGGAGCGTCGGCGCGGACAAGGGCCTGGAGTCCGAACGCCGGTACACCACCCGGGTGCTGCCCGCCGGAGTCGCCCGCGGCCTGCGGGACGCGCTCCTCGGCCGCCCGGGCGGGCCGGGCCGCGCGGGCGCCATCGTCGCGGGGGTGCTGAGCGCGGCCGGCGGCTATGCGGTGGGGACCCTGCGGGCGCGCCGGAACGGTACGGCCTTCTCGTCGGCGCCGGTCCAGGACGGCACGGAGCCGGCCCGGGGAGGCGGCGATGACTGACACCCCGGTCCCCATCCTCATGTACCACTCCGTCGCGGCCGCCCCCAACGACGCCACCCGGGCCCTGTCCGTGGCCCCGGAGGCGTTCGCCGAGCAGATGGCCCTCGTCGGCGACCTCGGTCTGACCCCGGTCACCACCGCCGCACTCGCCGACCGCTGGCGCACCGGACGCCCGCTGCCCGAGAGGCCGGTGCTGATCACCTTCGACGACGGCTACGAGGGCGTGCACCGGCATGCGCTGCCCGTGCTCGCCAAGCACGGCTTCCCGGCCACGCTGTTCGTCTCGACCGGCTGGATCAGGGGCGCGTACGACACCGGAGGCGGCCTCGACACCATGCTCGACTGGCCGCAGGTGCGTGAACTGGCCTCCGCCGGCGTGGAGATCGGCGGCCACAGCCACACCCACCCGCAGCTGGACCAGCTCTCCGACGGCGGGCTGCGCACCGAGCTGAGCCGCTGCACGGACATCGTCGCCGGGGAACTCGGCGCACTGCCGGTGTCCTTCGCCTACCCCTACGGCTACTCCAGCCGTAGGGTGCGCCGGGCGGTGCGCGCCGCCGGTTACGCCCAGGCCCTCGCCGTCGGCAACGGCCTCGCCCGCCGCCGCCAGGGGCCGTACGCGCTCGAGCGGGTCACGGTCCGCCGCGGCACCGGCGTGGAGGAGTTCGAACGACTGCTCCAGGGCCGCGCCATAGCCCGCACCTTCGCCAGGGACCGCGCCCTCACCAAGGGGTACGCCCTCGTCCGCAGAGCCCGCCAGGTCCGCCGGAAGGCCATCCGTTCCCGTGTCTGACACGACCACCACGACCGAGGCCACGACGCCCGCCGCCGAGGCGCCCGAGAAGTCCGGGCGCCGTCTCCGGCTGCCCGGCACGGGCGGGTCCCCGGGCGGCAGCCCGCTGTTCCGCAACGCCTACGCGCTGATGCTGAACACCGGCATCTCCGCCGTCCTCGGACTCGGCTTCTGGCTGGCCGCCGCCCGCTACTACTCCGAGGACGCGGTCGGACAGGGCTCGGCCGCCATCGCCGCGATGAAGTTCCTCGCCGGGCTGACCGCGGTGACCCTCACCGGGGCCCTGGCCCGCTTCATCCCGGTCGCCGGGGCGCGCACCGGCAAGCTCATCTTCCGTACCTACGCGGGCAGTTCCCTGCTGGTGGCGCTCGCGGGAGGCGTCTTCCTGCTGACCCTGGACAGCTGGGGGCCGTCGTACCGGTTCCTGCACGGGACGGTCAAGGGGCTCGGCTTCATCCTGGCCGTCGCCGCCTGGAACCTGCTCACCCTGCAGGACGGTGTGCTGACCGGGCTGCGCAGGGCGACCTGGGTGCCGGTGGGCAACACCGTGTTCTCGGCGGTGAAGCTGGCCCTGCTCGTCGCGTTCGCCGCCGCCTTCACGACCACCGGTGTGTTCGTCTCCTGGGTGGCCGCGATCGCCACCTCGGTGGTGCCGCTGGGCTGGCTGGTGTTCCGCCGGCTGGTGCCCCGGCACGTGACGGCGACCGAGGGCCGCGCGGAGCCGCCGACGCTCCAGCAGGTCGGCCGGTTCCTGGCCGGGGACTACACCGGCTCGCTGTTCTCGCTCGCGGTGATCTACCTCGTACCGGTGATCGTCGCCGCGCGGGTCAGCTCGGCGGAGAACGCCTACTTCTACATCGCCACCACCATCGGCGGCACCACCGACCTGCTCGCCATCAACATGGGCGCGTCCCTCACGGTCGAGGGCTCGCACGACCCGGGGCGGCTGGCCGCCAACACCCGCGCCGCGCTGAAGCGCATGGCCCGGATCATGCTGCCGATCGCCGCCCTGTGGATCATCGGCGCGCCCTGGATCCTGGGCGTGTTCGGCGAGGGCTACGCGGACGCGGCGACCCCGCTGCTGCGCTGGCTCGCGGTCGGCTCGGTGCTGCGGGTCGTGATCGAGACGTACTTCGCGGTGCTGCGCGCGCGCAGCCGCACCGCCGGGCTCGCCTGGCTCCAGGGCCTGTTGTGCGTGCTGGTGCTGGGCCTGACCCTGCTGCTCCTGCCCCGGATGGGGCTGACCGGCGCGGGGGTCGCCGAGGCCGCCAGCCTCGCGGTGATCGCGGCGATCGCCGCGCCGAGGCTGTGGCGGACGATCCGGTCCGCGCCCGCCGCCGTCCCCGACTCGGCGGCTCCCGACGGGGACCTCGCCGACCTGGGGGCGTCCGAGGCCGCCCCCGCTGCTCCTGCCCGGCGGCACAGCCCGACGTGGGCGCTGGACTCCGAGACCCTCGCGCTCGGCATCCACGTGGACTTCGACCATGTGGAACGGCGCCCGGACGTCCGCCCGGGCCCCGGCACGCCGCCCGCCGGTACGCCGGTGCCGCCGCCGGGGCCACCGGTGGGACCGCCGGTGGGACCGCCGGTGGGACCGCCGGTCGGGCTTCCCGTGGGGCTTCCCGTGGAGGAGCGGGAGCCCGGCAGCGAGGCCTCGCTCGGCCCGGCGGAGGCCCGGCTGCTGCGGGAGGCGGAAGCGGCGGAGGTGGACGCGCCGTTCACGGAGGAGGAGAAGGAGGCGTCGATCACCCGGCGCGAAGCGGCCTTCCCCCACGCACCCGACCCGCATCCCCCTGTCCCCCATGCCCCTGAGCCCCGCGCCCCGCTCCCGCACGCCGCTTCCGGCGCCGCCGTACCGGACGAGCCCGTGGCCGGGGACCCCGGGTCCGGCGAGCCGCCGGCACCCGGGTCGCTGCGGCAGCGGCTGCTGCCCACCCGTTCCGGTGTGGTCCTCGGCTGTCTGCTGATCGCCGCGCTGCTGCTGTACTGGGTGCCCGCGCTGCGGCTCGACGAGGCCGACCTGGACCGGATGGGCGGCCTCGGGCTGGTCTCGGTGCTGCCGCTGCCGACGCTCGTCGGGGCCGCCCTGCTGGTCACCGTCTTCGCGGCGCTGCTCTGGCTGCGCCGCGAGCACCGGGCGCTGCTGCTGCTCACGCTGGTGGCGACCGTGGTGTCGCTGCACGCGCTGCCCGCCGTGATCGAGACCGAGCCGCGGTTCCCGACGGCCTGGCAGCACCTGGGGTTCCTGGACTACATCGACCGCACCGGGTCCGCCGTACCGGACCTGGACGCCCGCTGGAGCTGGCCGGGCTTCTTCGCGGTGGCCGCGTTCGTCGGCCGGGCCTGCGGGATCACCGACTTCACCGAGGTCATCCGCTGGTGGCCGACGGCGATCCAGCTCTCCTACCTGGCCCCGATGTTCCTGCTCACCCGGTCGCTGCGGGCGGGCTGGCGGGCGAAGTGGACCGGCGTCTGGCTGTTCGTGCTGTGCGGCTGGGTCGGCCAGGACTACTTCTCCCCGCAGGGCTTCACCTATCTGCTGTACCTGATGTTCGTGGCGATCCTGCTGGTGTGGTTCCGTCCGCCCCGCGTGATCTGGGCGAAGTTCCGCCCCGGCGAGGCCGAGGTGGAACCGGCCGACCGGCACCGGCGCGCGGTGTTGCTGCTGGTGCTGATCGGCCTGTACGCGGCGAGCGTCCCGGCCCACCAGCTCACCCCGTTCGTGATGCTCGGCGTGCTCACGGTGCTGGTCCTGCTGGGCCGGTCGGAACTGCGCGGGCTGCCGCTGCTGTTCGGGGTGCTGGTCGCGGTCTGGGTCGGTTTCATGGCCGAGCCGTACTGGTCGGGTCACTTCAACGACCTGTTCGGCGGCGTCGGCGGCGTCGGCAGCAATGTCTCGACGTCCGTCTCCGGCCGTATCCAGGGCGGCAGTTCGACCCACAAGCTGGTGCTGTACACCCGCGTCCTGCTGGCCGGCTCGGTGCTGGCGTTCGCCTGCTGGGGCTGGTGGCGCCGCCGCTTCCACCGGTACCGCGAGCGGACGCTGCTGGTGCTGACCTTCGTGCCGTTCCTGGGCTTCGGCATGCAGTCGTACGGCGGTGAGATGGCGCTGCGCGTCTTCATGTTCGCGGTACCGGGCGCGACGCTCCTCGGCGCCCTCGCCCTCTTCCCGCGCACCGGCGCCACCGCGAAGGAGCGCGAGAAGGACCGGGTCGGCCTCGCCCCGCTCGCCGCACTGCTCGCGGGGCTGCTGCTGATGGGCGGCTTCCTGGTGGCCCGCTGGGGCAACGAGCCGTTCGAGCGCGTCCGGCCCGGCGAGGTCGCGGCCATGGACTGGGTGTACGCCCACGACAAGCCGACCGTACGGCTGCTGTGGCTGACCCAGGACACGGTCAACGACGTGACCCCGGCGATGCCGTGGGGCGCGCGGGACATGGAGCGGGTGAACTATGTGCCGACGCTCGCACCGACCGACCCGCTGCTGGTGTCGGGCCTGGTCAAGTCGCTCAAGGACGCCGGTCCGAACTCGTATCTGATGATCAACCGCAGTCAGGTGACGTATCTGGAGCTGGACGCGGGCTACTCCACGACCTGGGAGCCCCGGCTGGTCGAGAACCTGGACGACCGGCAGGAGCTGACGAAGGTCCTGGTCAACGACGACGTCACGGTGTTCGCGCTGCGCAGGCAGCCCGCGGGCGCGGTGCCGAGGCCGCACCCGGGACCGATCGGGCCGCAGGTGACCTGGACGCCGTGGTCGGTGATCGGCGCGCTGGCCGCCGTGGCCCTGATCGTACTGCTGGCCGCCCGCGAGGTGGTCCGGGTCGCGGTCCGGCCCGGCGTGCGCCAACTGCGTTGGCTGCAGGGCAGTTTCTGGTTCGCGCTGCCACTGCTGGCGGTGGTGCTGGCCTCGCTGGTGCAGCGGTTCCTGACGATGAAGTGACGGGTGCGCGGTGGCTCAGCGGTCGAGCCACCGCACGTCGTACGCGCGCATGTCGAACCGCTTGCCGTCGACCTGGGCGCTGATCGACCGGCCCAGGGTGTTGACCACCAGGACGGTCTTGTCGCTGCCGAGGACGCGGACGCCTGGCACGTCGTCGGGGGCGACGGACACGGTCGTGTACCTGGTCCCCGGCGGGAAGGCCCGGGCGAACCGGGTCACCAGGTCCTCCATGGGGCGCGCCCGTCCCCCGCCGGTGCCGTCGGTCGGTGTCCACAGGCAGCCGGCGCAGTCGGTGCCGGTCCTGTCCTCCGGGTTCCAGTAGAAGCCGGATTCGGCGCCGCCCCTGACCATGGCGATCATCCCGGTGGCCTGGACGGCCACCCGGTGCGGCTCCGACCAGCCCTTGCGGTCGTCGTTGGCGTCGCCGGGCTCCACGTAGTACTCGGCCCACCACAGGGGCAGGCCGTGGGTCTGCCGCCGGACCCACGCACCGACCGCGGTCAGCTTGTCGGTGGCGGCGAACTCGTCGGGCAGCAGCTCGTCGTCGCGGGTGTAGCTGGAGCCGTCGACCACGGTGAAGTCGGCGCCCGCCTTGTGTGAGTTCCAGTAGGAGAAGGCGTCCAGCACCCGCTGGTCCATGGCACCCCAGGGGCCCTTCACCGTGGTGGAGGCGTTCTCGTCGCGCGGGTCGACGCTGTCCATGACGAGATACGGCCCGCCGACCATGATGTCCTTGTCGACCTTCTTCAGCGCCCGGTACACGAGGTTGTACAGCTCGGTGTAACCCTCGTAGTCCCAGCGGGACTTGGCGTCGTTCCAGAAGCCCTTGAACTCGTTCCAGACGATGAAGTGCTTCACGTCCGGGTAGCGCCGGGCGACGGTGGCGGCGAGGTCCGCGAAGTCCTGGTAGTGGCCCGGGGTGGGGGCGGTCTCCAGGGCGGCCTGACTCCAGTCGGTCTTGTCCACCCCGGCCCTGCCGCCCTTCATCCAGTCCGGGGAGCAGCACAGGGTGATCACCGGGGTGCCGCCGGAGGCGCGGACGAAGTCGATGCGGCGGTCCAGCGCGCCGAAGTCGTAGTGCCCCTTCACCGGTTCGGGGTTGTCGGCGCCCCAGCCCATGATGTGCTGGTTCTGCGCCAGCCCGGGGCTGCGCCCGAGCAGCCGCTCCACGCGCCCGGTGGCGGCCGTCGCCCCCTCGTCGGCGCTGTACTGGGTGTGCGTGAACCCCCAGCCGACGTACGGCTCCGGTTTCGCGGCGGGGGTGGCGGGAGAGCCGTGCACCCGGTCGCCGTCGCGTGTCGTACCGGACGTGCTGGGGCCACCGGACAGCGTGCTGACCAGGGTCACCACCAGGGCCAGCGCCGCCGCGCCCACACCGAGCAGGGCGGTGAGCCGCCACCGCCGAGTCTGAGAATCCCACCCATGACGTCCCATCAAGGGCAACAGTAACGGCGGAATCCCCCGCTCGGGCAGGTCTTGGGAACACCCGGAACAGTCGTGGAACACCCGGGACAACCGGTGGAAATGCCGTGCGCGGAGGGCATCGGTGCCGGATCATGGCGGCATGTCTGCGAACCCACACGACGCTCTGCCGATCCGGCTCCACGTCGACGACTCCGACTCGCCCTCCGACGTCGTCGACGCGCTGTTCCTCGGCCGGTTCGCGACGGGCGAGCAGCCGTACTCGCACGCGGCGAACATCGACCGGGTCCGCTCCGGGGCGACCCTGCTGCCGGACGGGGCCCGCGTGCTGCGGGTCGCCCGGGACGACGACCGCAGCGCCACCCTGGCGGACGGCGAGGGCTGGACGGTGCTGGTGTCCCGCTGGAACCGGGGCGCGGACGTCACGGTCACGGCGACCACCGCCGAGCTGGCCAAGCGGATCCTCGACCAGGCCACGGACGGCGCGGCCGACGAGCCGGAGCCGCAGCCGGAGAACGTGCCGATGGGCTTCTGGTACGTCTCGCCGAGGCGCGGCCCGCACCGCACCACCCGCCAGATCTCGGCCGGCACCTGGGACGAGGTCCGCCCCAACTACACGGCGCCGGTGGCGGAGGCGATGGACCGCCTGATGAGCACGACCCCGGAGGACATCGCGGGCCGGCTGCTCCTGCTGCACGGCCCGCCGGGCACCGGCAAGACCTCGGCCCTGCGCACGCTCGCCCGGTCCTGGCGGGACTGGTGCCAGGTGGACTGCGTCCTGGACCCGGAGCGGCTCTTCTCCGACGTGGGCTATCTGATGGACATCGCGATCGGCGAGGAGGACGGCGCGGGCAAGGGCCGCTGGCGGCTCCTCCTCCTGGAGGACTGCGACGAGCTGATCCGCGGCGAGGCCAGGCACACCGCGGGCCAGGCCCTGTCCCGGCTGCTGAACCTCACCGACGGCCTGCTCGGCCAGGGCCGCAACGTGCTGGTCGGGGTCACCACCAACGAGGACCTGGAGCGCCTGCACCCGGCCGTGGTGCGCCCCGGCCGCTGCCTGGCCCGTATCGAGGTGGGGCCGCTGACCCGCCGGGAGGCGGTGAACTGGCTGGGCACCGAGGAGGGCGTCGGCCGGGAGGGGGCCACCCTGGCCGAGCTGTACGCGCTGCGCCGGGGCACGGCACCGACGTCGGTGCCGGGGGCGCGCGAGGGGGCGGACGCGGGCCTGTACCTGTAGTGCTTTGATGGTGGCATGACCCTGTTCGTCGGCACGTCGGGGTGGCAGTACAAGGACTGGCGGGACCTGGTCTACCCGGCCGGGGTCCCGGCACGGCTGTGGCTGGAGGAGTACACCCGGCTCTTCGCGACCGTGGAGATCAACAACGCGTTCTACCGGCTGCCGTCGTACGACACCTTCGCCGCCTGGCGCGAGCGGGTGCCGCCGGACTTCGTGGTCGCGGTCAAGGCCAGCCGCTTCCTCACCCACATCAAGCGCCTGAAGGACCCCGAGGAACCGGTCCACCGCCTGATGACGCACGCGGCGGGCCTCGGCGACCGGCTGGGCCCGGTCCTCCTCCAGCTCCCGCCGACGCTGCGCGCCGACCCGGCCCTGCTGGACGCCTGCCTGGCCTGCTTCCCGGCGGGCACGAGGGTCGCGGTGGAACCCCGCCACGACTCCTGGTGGACGCCCGAGGTGCGCGAGGTCCTGTCGCTGCGGGGTGCGGCCCTGTGCTGGGCGGACGTCCTGGCCCGCCCGGTCACCCCGCTGTGGCGCACCACCGACTGGGGCTACGTCCGCTTCCACCAGGGCCGCGCCCGGCCGTGGCCCCGCTACGGCCGCCGCTCCCTGGACACCTGGGTGGACCGCGTCGCGACGACGTGGTCCGACGGGGAGGACGTCCACGCGTACTTCAACAACGACCCGGGGGGAGCGGCGGTGGCGGACGCGGTGGTGTTCGCGAAGGCGGCACGAAAGGCGGGGCTGACGGTGACACGCGTCCCGGAGCCGGCGCTGCACCGGTGACCGCGGTCCACCGTCGCCCCGTGCGACCGCGGTCTCCTCCGCGACCTCGCGGCGCGGTCGCTCGGCCACGACGGCGGTGTCCCGCGGTCGCCGAAGCCTCCCGCACCGGAACCCGGCGCCCCGCTACTCCCCGTACGCCGCCCGCAGGGCGTCGCGCACGGCGGCCAGCGCCGCCTCCTCCGCCAGCCCCAGCCGCCGCACCCGCTCGGCGTAGGCCTGAGCGGCCAGTGACGCCTCACGCTCGGCGGCCGAGCCGGCGGCGGCCACGAACGTGCCGTTGCGCCCCCGCGTCTCGATCACCCCGTCGCCCTCCAGCGCCTTGTACGCCTTGGCGACCGTGTTCACCGCGAGCCCCAGGGACTCGGCCAGCCCCCGCACGGTCGGCAGCCGGTAGCCCACCGGCAGCACCCCGGACCGCGCCTGCTCGGAAATCTGCGCCCGCACCTGCTCGTACGGAGGCGCGCTGTCATCGATGCGGATCTTCAGGCTCACACGGCGATTCTCCCGTACCAGCCGGAAAATGAGAGGCACCCCCGCCACGACTCCGCCTACGGTGCCTGCTCATGACAGTGCTCGTGCGCGACCTGCGCCCCGATGACCGGTCCGATGTCGAGACCTTCGCCCGGGTACGGCATCTCGCCCTGCCGCACATCCTGTGGACGCCGGACGCCATCCGCCACCATCTCGCCCGCACCCCGCCCGAGGCCCACGCCCGGTCCCTCGTCGCGGAGGAGGACGGCGAGGTGACCGGCACCGCGCAGCTGAGTCTCGCGCACGACAGCCCGGAGCCGGGCCAGGGGATGCTCAACATCTATGTGCACCCGGAGCGGACACGGCGCGGCGCGGGCGGGGCGCTGGTCCGTGCGGCCGAGGAGCACCTGGCCGCGCACGGGGCGACGAAGCTGTTCGCGTGGCTCCTGGACGAGCCCGACAACCGGGCCTTCGCCGAGCGCCGCGGCTACCGCGCCGGCCGCTCCGCCCACTTCCTGAGCCTGGACCTGACGCGGGCGGTGCTGCCGCCGCTCCCCGCGCCCGTCCCGGCCGGGGTGGAACTGCGCACGGCCGCCGACTTCAGCGACGATCCCCGTCCGCTGTTCGAGCTGGACGCGGAGACGATGGCGGACGAACCGAGCGATGTGGACGCCGAGTTGTCCGACTTCCAGGCGTGGGTGGCGCAGTTCTGGGAACACCCGCTGCTCGACCGGGAGCTGACCACGGTGGTGCTGGCCGACGGCCGTCCCGCCGCGTTCAGCGTGGCGTACACCGACGGCGGCAGCCGGTACGCCACCGCGATGACCGGCACCGCACGCGCCTACCGCGGACGCGGCCTGGCCAAGCTCGCCAAGACCGACTCCCTGCGCCGCGCCCGCGCCGCGGGGCACACCCAGGCCCTCACCGGGAACGACACCGGCAACGGCCCGATGCTCGCGATCAACAAGTGGCTCGGGTACGAGATCTGCGCGACGGAGGTGCGCTATGTCCGCGAACTCGGCTGAGCCTGCGGCCCGGGTGGAGGTCGTGCTGGTCAAGGGCGGCCGGACGAAGATCCGTTATCCGGCACAGCTGCTGGCGGACGACGGTGTGCGCCTCGCGGTCCGCGCCCCCTGGGCCGGTGAGGGCGTCCGCGACTTCGGCTTCGTGCGCTTCGAGCCCGGCGATCTCTTCACCGAGTACTACTGGCGCGACCGCTGGTACTCGGTGAAGGAGGTCCGGGACGGGGACGGCGCCGTGAAGGGCTGGTACTGCGACATCACCCGCCCGGCCGTGCTGTCCGGCGGCGAGCTGGTCGTGGAGGATCTCGACCTGGACCTGTGGCGCTCCGCCGACGGTACGGACGTACGGCGGCTGGACGAGGACGAGTTCGCCGAGAGCGGGCTCGCCGAGACGGACCCCGAGGCCGCGTCCGCCGCCGTGGCCGCGCTGGACGCCCTGGAGGCGCTGGCCCGCGGGCGGGGCTTCGGGGACCTGCTGGGCTGACCGCTCCGCCCGGCTCACACCGTCGCCACCAGCGCGTACCGCCCGTCCGAGGCCCCCTGCCCGGCGACTGGGGGTCGTCGGACAGTCGCTCCCCGCGCACGGCCGTCCGGCGTCACGCGGTGTCCCCCTTCGAGCGCGGGCAGCGACGGCACGGCGTTTGCCCCGTCTCGTACGTCATGCCCCAGGAGTGACACCCGCCACTGACAACCCGCCGCCGATGAGGAACTCTCCCCAAAAGCGTCTACCTCCGTGACAACGCGGAACCCGGTAGGCACTGAAGGAGGCAGCCATGCGCCGTGTGACCGTGCAGAAGCCCCTGAAGAGGACGGACAGCCGCCGGATCCGGCAAGAGGCGGAGGAGAGCCCGGTGGGGCGCCCCGAGGTGCGCAAGGACATCGCGCGCATCTGGTGGCCCGACAGCTGAGGCGTCGCGCGGGCCGTCAGCCCAGCCGCTTGCGGTAGTGGATCCGGTCGTAGGGGCCGTCGACACGGCGTTCCACGACCTCGTATCCGTACTTCGGATAGATTTCCTGGTTCTCCCACATCATCGCGTTCGTGTAGAGCCTGATCTCGCCGAGACCCAGCTCACGCGCGCGTGCGTCGAGGAAGTGCAGCAGCCGCCGCCCGACGCCCGTGCCGTGGGCGTCGGGGTGGACGGCGATGCTGTCCAGGAAGAGGTGGCCGGCGAACGCCTCGATCACCACCAGCCCGTCGACCGGCTCCCCGGTGACGAACACCTTGCCCGCGGCCACGTTCGCCGCGTGGTCCGCCTCCATGGGCTGCGGCACCACGCCGATGCGCGCGATGTAGGGGTGGTAGGCGGCGTCCGTGACGGCCCGCACGGCCGGCACATCGGCGGCGACGGCGGCCCGGACGGACCCGGTGTTCTCGTCGGTCATGCGGGACACGCTAGTCGCGGCGGCCACTCCTTCGGGCGCGCGAGGTGGCACGGGAGACAGCGGCGGGCCAGGATGGGCGGCAACCGGAGGTCGCCGTCGGCGTCGCCCGGGGGCCCAGGCTCGGAGCGAGACGGGGTTGAGGTCACAGTGATCGACACGGACGAGCTGGCCGAGCGGAACGCCGGATTCGCCGGCGGCGGATCGTTCGCCGGCCTCCGGCTCATGCCCAGCGGCGGTCTGACGGTCGTCGGATGCGTCGACCCCCGTGTCGACCCGTCGGACGTGCTCGGGCTCAGGCTCGGCGAGGCAGCGGTGATCCGCAACGTCGGAGGGCGCGTCACGCCCGCGACCCTCCGGACGCTGCGGATGCTCTCGGAGGTCCTCCGGGCCCGCGCGGGCGGCCCTCGCCCGGGCGACGTCCACTATGCGGTCCTGCACCACACCGACTGCGGGATCACGGACCTGGCCGCGTTCCCCGAGCTGCTGGCCGACTACTTCGAAGTTCCGGCCGCCGACCTGGACGCCAAGGCGGTCGCCGACCCGGTCGCCGCCGTCCGCGTCGACGTCGACATGCTCGGGCAGGGGCTCCCGGCCGGAGTCTTCGTCTCCGGACTCGTGTACGACGTGGCCACCGGGCTCATCGACGTCGTCGTCCCGCCCGCGCGAGTGGCGGCGTGACGCCGGGGAGGTGGTTCCCAGCATGTGCGACGATCACGGGCACTCGGCGGCCGAGGCGGCCTGGTCGGTGCCTCGCCCCGCGGAGGGACCGGCTGTCGACCCGGTGACGCTGCCCGAGGTCGACGAGGTCAGGGTCACGACGATGGTCGACAACTCCGTCGACGCCCTGCTGGCCTCCGCCGAAGGCGTCACCCGGGCGTCGCTGGACACCGGGCAGACCGCCGCGCGGCAGTTCACCGGTGGCGAGGCCCTCGCGGGGCTGCGTGCCGAGCACGGCTTCTCCGCCCTGGTCGGCGTCCGCAGCGGGAACGCGAGCAGCACGCTGCTGTTCGACACCGGCGCGTCGCCGGACGCGCTGGCGGTGAACGCCGAGCGTCTCGGCACCGATGTCGGCGGTCTGCAGGGCGTCGTGCTCAGCCACGGACACTTCGACCACGCGGGCGGCTTCGACGGCCTGGCCCGGCTGCGCGGCCGCTCCGGCCTGCCGCTGACCGTCCACCCCGCGGTCTGGACCCGCCGCCGTCTGGAACTGCCCGCCGGCCAGGGGCTGGAGATGCCCACGCTGTCCCCAGGGGCCCTGGAGCGCGAAGGGTTCGAGGTCATCGAGCGGCGGCGGCCGTCGTTGCTGGCCGGCGGCATCCTGATCACCGGCGAGGTGGACCGCGTCACCGAGTTCGAGCACGGCATGCCGCGGGCGCACCAGGCCTGGGACGGGAACGGCTGGCGCCACGACCCCACCGTCATCGACGACCAGGCACTCGTCGTCAACGTGCGCGGCCGGGGACTCGTCGTCGTCACCGGGTGCGGTCACGCCGGAGTGGTCAACATCGTCCGGCACGCCATGAGGCTGACCGGCGTCGGCAGACTGCTGGCCCTCATCGGCGGCTTCCACCTGAGCGGCCCCGCCTTCGAGCCGGTCATCGGCCCGACGGTGGCCGCGCTCCGCGAACTCGCACCCGAGCTGATCGTCCCCGGTCACTGCACCGGCTGGCGCGCCCAGCACGCCCTCGCCGCGGCGCTCCCGGACGCATGGGTGCCGACCAGCGTCGGAACCACGTACACACTCAGCGCCCCACGGGCGGCGGAGTCCACCCGGGCAGACACGTGAGGGATGGTGTGATGGACGGCATTGCGGATATGGGGGGAACCCTGGGATGGGGTCCCGTCCATGCGCCGAGACGCGATGAGCCTGTCTTCGAGGAGCCCTGGGAGCGCAAGGCGTTCGCGCTGGCGATCCTCTCCAGCCGCGTCGCGTGCGGCGGCATCAACACGGACGCCTTCCGGCACGCGCTGGAGCGCCTGGACCGGGCCGCCTACCTGGACGACGGCTACTACGGGCGCTGGCTCAACGGCGGGGAGCTGATGCTCACCGACAGCGCCGTCCTGGCGCCGGGCGCGATCGACGCCCGCGCCCGCAACCTGCGCGGTGAACGCGTCGAGGAACCGCCGGTCCCGCGGCCCGTCCGGCCCGACCACCGGCCGACCGCCGAGGGCTCGCTGCGCACCGTGGACGCCGCTCCGCTCTTCGCCGTCGGCGAGAGCGTGCGCGCCAAGGACATGTCGCCGCCCGGGCACACCCGGATGCCGGGCTACCTGCGGGGCCGTACCGGCGTCGTCGAACTCGTCCAGCCTGCCGCCGTGCTGCCGGACACCAACGCGCACTTCCTGGGCGAGAACCCGCAGCACGTCTACTCGGTGCGGTTCGACTCGCGCGAGCTGTGGGGCGCGGGCGCCGAACCCTTCGCGCTCACGGCGGAGATGTACGAGAGCTACCTGGAGACCACCTCATGACCAGCACCGGCGGACCGGCCGAGCGGCTTCCCGCGGCCCTGCGCACCGAGGCGCTCGAACAACTGCTCACCGAGAGGGGCCTGATCGACCCGAAGGTGATGGACGGGATCATCACCACCTACGAGACCAGCGTGGGCCCCCTCAACGGGGCCAAGGTCGTCGCCAGGGCGTGGACCGACCCGGAGTACCGGCGGCGGCTGCTCGAGGACGGCACCGCCGCCATCGCGGAGCTGGGGTTCTCGGGGCCGCAGGGCGAGCACATCGTCGTCGTGGAGAACACCGCGACCACCCACAACGTGGTGGTCTGCACGCTGTGTTCGTGCTACCCGTGGCCGGTGCTCGGCCTGCCGCCCAGCTGGTACAAGGACCCCGCCTACCGCGCGCGGATCGTCAGGGAGCCGCGTACGGTGCTGGCCGAGATGGGGCTCGACCTCTCCGACGACGTGCGGATCACCGTCCGCGACTCCACCAGCGAGGTGCGCTGGCTGGTGCTGCCCGAACGTCCGCCCGGCACCGAGCACCTGTCCGAGGAGGAACTCGTGCCGCTGGTGACGAGGGAAGCGATGGTGGGCGTGGCGAAGGCCGAGGCCCCATGAGCGCGCCGCTGGACATCGAGGGCCCGGCCGCACCGCCCCGTTCCAACGGCGAGCTGGTGTTCGCCGAACCGTGGGAGAGTCGTGCCTTCGGCATGGCTGTCGGCCTGTACGAGTCGGGCGCGTTCACCTGGCCGCGATTCCAGGCTGCTCTGACCGCCCGGATCACCGCCTGGGAGAGCACGGCGGAGCCGGCGGAGCCCTACCCCTACTACCTGCTGTGGCTGGGCGCCCTGGAGGACGTGCTCGTCGACCTGCGCGCCGTGTCCACGGACGAGGTCACCGCACGGACCGAGGCCCTGGCACGCCGCCCCGAAGGTCACGACCACCGTCACGGCCACGGCCATCCGCACCCCCACTCCTCCACGCCTGCCTGAGCCCCCGGTTAGTCCGGCCTTAACGGCACCATAAGGATCTCCTCCACCGGCCCTCAGCAGGCGATTTCACGGTTCCTCGGGGCTAGCTTCGGAATCCCCCACGGTATCCACCGCCCCGCCGAAGGACCGTTTCGAGGAGTTCCCCATGCCCGCTCGCGCCCGCCGCAAGGCCGCCGCCGCCGCCGGTCTGACGCCGCTCGCCCTGACCGCGCTCGCCGCCGCTCCCGCCGCCGCGCACGGCACGATGGGCGACCCGGTCAGCCGTGTCTCGCAGTGCTACGCGGAGGGCCCGGAGAGCCCGAAGTCGGCCGCGTGCAAGGCGGCCGTGGCGGCGGGCGGGACGCAGGCGCTGTACGACTGGAACGGCATCCGGATCGGTGACGCGGCCGGCCGGCACCGGCAGCTGATCCCGGACGGCAAGCTGTGCAGCGCCGGCAACGAGGAGTTCAAGGGCCTCGACCTGGCCCGCGCCGACTGGCCGGCGACGAGCGTGCGCGGCGGGTCGTACACCTTCAAGTACCGGGTGACCGCGCGGCACAAGGGGACCTTCGAGGTCTATCTCACCAAGGCGGGTTACGACCCGTCGAAGCCGCTGGCCTGGGCGGAGCTGGATCTGGGGCACCCGGTCGCGACGGCCACCGATCCGGTCGCCTCGGGCGGTTTCTACACGTTCTCCGGCACGCTTCCCGAGCGGTCGGGGCGGCAGTTGCTGTACGCGGTCTGGCAGCGTTCGGACAGCCCGGAGGCGTTCTACTCCTGCTCGGACGTGGACTTCGGCGGTGCCGGCGCGGGGAGCGCCGGGGGCACCCCCGCCCCGAGCGCCTCGGCCCCCTCCGACGAGCAGATCGCGGCCGGTGCCGGCAGGTCGACGATGACGCACCACGGTCACGGCGGCGGCGAGGCGGGCACGTCCGCGCATCCCGCCACCGCGTCCGCCGAGCCCAACGCGCCCGGTGCTGCCGGGAGTTCGCGGGACCTCGCCGAGACCGGCGCGTCCGCCGGCACCTCGTACCTCGCGATCGGCGGCGCGGCGGCGCTGGCGCTGGGGTCGGCGGCGCTGTTCCTGTCGGTGCGGCGGCGTGCGACGGGCGGCGGCCACCGCCGGTGAGGGTTCCGGGGCCTGTCCGGCGGCTCAGGCCGGACAGGCCCCGGCGGCGGTCAGCTGAGGGCCGACGCGCAGGTGGTGGCGGTGGCGTGGGCCGGGTCGAGCGCGTTGGCGACCTCGTGGAAGGCGATCCGGTCGAACAGACCGATCGCGACGTGCTCGGAGAGGTCGAGCGAGCACAGGTCCTGCAGCAGGACGTTGTGGACGTCGGAGCCGCTCAGGTACTGGTTGCGCCAGGGGGTGGCGACCTCGTCGTACTTGGTGGCGATGACCGTGTAGTGCACTCCGGGGACGGTGTCGCCGCCCGCGTTGAGCTTGGTGAGGAAGTCGGAGCCGGTGATCTGGTCGGCGAGGCCGGGGGTGGTGGCCTTGAGCAGATCCGCGGCGCCGGGGAAGTACGGCAGCAGGTTGGTGAGGCCGTCCAGGTCGGTGCCGTGGTTGTCGGGGGCGAGACCGACGAGGGCGTTCACCTTGGCGGCTCCGCCGAGGAACTTCAGGTAGTAGCGGGGCATCATGCCGCCCTGGGAGTGCCCGACCAGGTCGGCCTTGGCGGCTCCGGTCGCGGCGAGCACCTTGTCGACGAAGGCGGACAGCTGCCCGGCCGACCTGTCGATGGGACCGAGGCCGTAGAACACGGGGACGCCGGGGAGTTGGCCGTAGTCGAGGGAGTAGACGCAGTATCCGCGGCTCTCCAGGTAGGGGGCGAGGGAGAGCCAGTTGTCCACCGAGTTGCCCAGGGTGCCGTGCACCAGGACGACGGGGCGGGGGTGGGCGGCGGAGGGCTTGCAGGAGTAGTCGTTCCAACCGCTGCTGGGAGCCGCGTCGGCGGCGTGCGCGGTGGCGGCGGGAACGGCGGCGACGGCGGCGGTGAGGAGCAGCGCGGCGAGGGGTCTGAGCACTCGCGTCCAGGGCAGCATCGTGTGATCTCCTTGCGGCTCAAGGGAGGTGCGACGGCCTAACCCTGTGATCCGGATCACGAGGATGCTGTTCACTCGTCAAGTTACGGGCGAGTAGTGCAGACGTGAAGTTACGCGTCAGTAAAAACTTCCAGTGATAACCGCAGCGTCACCGGGACCGGACGGTTCGTCACCAGGCGGGCTTGATCGGACTATAGGGAGCGATCCGCGCCAAAGACTCCCGCAACACGCGCACATCACCCTCGCCCAGCAGTTCGACCCATGCCCCCACGACCTCGGCCGCCGCCGCCTCGGCCGCCCGGGTGCAGGCCCGGCCGCGGTCGGTCAGGACGACCAGCCGGGCCCGCGCGTCCTGCGGATGCGGCCGGCGCTCGGCGTACCCCTTGCGCACGATCTCGTCCACCAGCTGACTCGCCGCCTGCTTGGTCACCCCGAGGTGCGCGGCGAGGTCGGTGACGGTGGCCCCGTCCGGGGCGAGCCGCCCGAAGGCGAAGCCGTGGGCGGGCCGGAGATCGGTGAACCCGCGCGCCGTCACCCCGTCATGGATGCGCTGGGTGAGATCACCCGCGACGGCGAGCAGGGCGGCGGACAGGGCCATGGCTTCGGAGTTCTGCACGGATGCATTGAAACACCCTTGACGAATCGGTCAAGCTGCTTGACCATATAGTCAAGTTACTTGACCACTTGAACGGAGAGCTCCGCCATGCCCGTCGTCCGCTCGTCCGAAGCCGTGACCCACGAGATCCACGGCGCCCGCTTCGTCTCGTACGCCACCCCGCTCACCGGCAGCAAGGAGCTGTGCGCCTGGCGCGGCGAGATCCCGCCCGGCACCAAGGCGCCCGCCCACACCGTCAGCCGGGAGGAGATCTTCCATCTGCTCGTCGGCGACCTGCTGATCACCCTGGACGGCCGCACCGAGCGGGTCTCGGCGGGCGACACGCTGATCATCCATGCCGGCGCGACCCTCTCCCTGGAGAACCCGAGCGACCACACCGCGATCTCCTGGGTCACCACCTCCGTCGGCCTCACGGCCGAGCTGGCCGACGGCACTGTCATCACCCCGCCGTGGGCCAACTGACAGCCGTCACCAGCGGGTCACGCGGCCAGCGACCCCGGCATCACCGCCCGCGGCCCGAACTTGGCCCGGGCGCGGTCCGCCACCTCCTCGATACGGCGCACCTTCTCGTCCACGGGGTCGAAGGTGAGCTGGTGGGCGGCCCGGTCGGCGGGGGTGAGACCCTCGGCGCGCAAGGAGAGCGCGCGGACCCGGGCGCGCTGCAGGCCGAGCGCCTCGTACATGCCGTACGCCGCCCCGGCCAGGGCCGCCGAGTGCGCGGTCGGCTCCTTCAGGGTGCGGCTGCGGGTGGTGGAGGAGCGGTCGGCGTAGCGCACGGTGAGGGTCAGCGTGCGGCAGACCTTCTCCACCGCGCGCAGCCGGGCGCCGATCTCCTCGGCGGCCGACAGCAGCGCCCTGCGGTGCCGGCCGGGGTCCAACTCGTCGAGCCCGAAGGACCGTTCCGTCGCCAGCGACCGCGAGACGGCGTTCGGCACGACCCGGCCCCGGTCGACGCCGCTCGCCTTCTCGCGCAGCTCACGGCCCGCCTTCGCGCCGATCAGCCGCTGGAGCGTGGACGGCGGTGCGGCGGCGACCAGGCCCAGGGTGTCCAGGCCGTACTCGCACAGCGTGCGGGCGGTCGCCGCGCCGACGCCGGGCAGCGCGGACACCGGCCGCCCGGCGAGGAACTCCGCGATGCCGTCGGGGTCCTCGGGCACCGCACAGGTCACCCCGGGCCGGGCGTCGCGCAGCGCCACGCGGGCCAGCATCGGCCCCGGACCGGCGCCGATCACGCAGTCGACGCCGTACCGCGCGAGCGCGCGCACCCGGATCACCGCGGCCAGTTCGACGGCGCTGCGCCCGAAGTACCGCTCCGCACCGCGGAGATCGGCCAGCGCCCCGTCCGGCGGCAGCGCCTCGACCACCGGGGTGAAGTCCTCCAGCAGCCCGAGCAGCCCCGGCAGGGCCGCTTCGTACATCGGCGGCAGCTGGAAACGTACGCAGAGGATGGTCATCCCGCACTCCCCGGACTCTGGTGCCACAACTTCCTCATCGCCGCGGGCCCTTGCGCGGCGTCCTGGCCGGCGGGCCGCAGATCGGCCCAGGGGTGCATCTCGTACCCCGTGGGCATGCGGATCGTCCGGGCCTCCATCGGGTCACGGGCCGCGGAGCCGGCCGGCGCGGGCAGCCCGTCGGAGCCGGCGAGCCGGGCCCGGGACGGACCTCCGTCGTCGTCCGCCGGGGGTCCGTCCGGTCCGTCCCCGGCCGGGCCGGACGCTTCGGCCAGCCGGACCGCGACCCCGTCGAGCCCCTCCTCGTGCCGCACGTCGACCAGTTCGGCGAGGTTCCAGGCGGCGGAGCCCACCACGCTCAGGCTGCGCGGGCCGCGCCGCTGCACCACTCCGCGCACCAGCAGCAGCCAGGAGTGGAAGACGGTATGGGCGCAGGCGTCGTGCGAGTCGTCGAAGAAGGCGAGGTCGACCAGGCCCGTGCCGTCGTCCAGCGTGGAGAAGATGACCCGCTTGCCGGACCGGATCGGCGGGGTCTGGGTGGCCGCCTTGGCGCCCGCCACCAGCACCGTCTCCCCGTGCCGGGCCTCCCGCAGCCGGCGCGCGGAGACCACGCCCAGCTCCTCCAGGAACTCCCGGTGGTCGTCCATCAGATTGCGCGAGGCGTCCATGGACAGCACACCCAGCTCGGCGCTGAGCCGCTCCGCCGAGGTCAGGTCGGGCAGTCCGGCCGGGGCGGTCTTGCGGCCCCCCGCGAGCGGGAGCTGGCCGCCGCCACCGCCCCGGGCGCCCCGGTGCAGCTCGGTCAGGTGCAGCTGGAGATCACGCCGGTTGGCGCCGAACGCGTCCAGCGCGCCCACCTGGGCGAGTCGCTGGGCCAGCGGACGGCTCGGCCGGGCCCGCTCCCAGAAGTCCAGCAGGGAGGAGTACGGCTGCCCGTCCGCGATCCGCCGCGCCTCGGCCTCGCCGATGCCGTGCACGTCGGAGAGGGCGAGCCGCAGTCCCCACCCCTTTGATTCAGACACCAGTTCGATCCGGTGAGCGACTCCGGAGACGTTCACGTCCAACGGCAGGATGGGCACCCCGCGCCGCCGCGCGTCCGCCAGCAGCAGCCGCTTCGGATACATGCCGGGGTCGTGCGTGAGCAGCCCGGCGTAGAAGGCGGCCGGGTGATGGGCCTTCAGCCAGGCCGACTGGTACGTCGGCACGGCGAAGGCGACGGCGTGCGCCTTGCAGAAGCCGTAGGACCCGAAGGCCGCCACGATCTCCCAGGTCCGCTGAATCGTTTCCGCGCTGTATCCCCTGGCCGCCGCGCACTGCGCGAACCACACCTTGATCCGCCCCTGCGACTCCGGGTCGGACAGCCCCCGCCGCACCCGGTCGGCCTCGCCCCGGCCGCAGCCGGTCATGACGGCGACGATGTCGATGACCTGCTCGTGGAAGACGACCACTCCGTACGTCCCCTTCAGCGGCTCCTCCAGGTCCGGATGCGGATAACGCACCGGCGCCCGCCCGTGCCGCGCCTCGATGAACGGCCGGACCATGTCGGCGGCGACGGGGCCGGGCCGGAACAGCGAGATGTCCACGACCAGGTCGTGGAACGTACTCGGCTGCAGCCGCCCCACCAGGTCCCGCTGCCCCGGCGACTCGATCTGGAAGCAGCCCAGCGTCTCGGCGGACCGGATCAGACGGTACGTCTCCGGGTCCCCCGGCTCCACCGCGTCCAGCTCGATCCGCTCCCCCGTGACCCGCTCCACCTCGGCCACCGCGTGCGCCATGGCCGACTGCATCCGCACGCCCAGCACGTCCAGCTTGAGCAGCCCGAGGTCCTCCACGTCCTCCTTGTCGAACTGCGACATCGGCAGCCCCTCGCCGCTGGTCGGCACGACCGGCGTACGGGCGAGAAGCGAGGCGTCGGACAGCAGCACCCCGCACGGGTGCATGGCCACCCCGCGCGGCAGGGCGTCGAGCGCCTCGACCAGCTCCCACAGCCTGCCGTACCGCTCCTTCTCCCCCGCCAGCCGCTTCAGCTCGGGCAGCTCCTCCAGCGCGGCCCGCGCGTCACGGGCCCGGATGTGCGGGAAGGACTTGGCCACCCGGTCGATCTCGGCGGGATCCATGGACAGCGCGGCACCCACGTCCCGGATGGCATGCCGCACCCGGTAGGTCTCCGGCATGGAGACGGTCGCGACCCGCTCCCGGCCGAACCGCCCGATGATCGCCCGGTACACCTCGAGCCGCCGCGCGGACTCCACGTCGATGTCGATGTCGGGCAGCACCACGCGCTCCTTGGACAGGAAGCGCTCCATCAGCAGCCCGTGCTCGACCGGATCGGCGTGCGCGATCCCCAGCAGGTGGTTGACGAGGGACCCGGCCCCGGACCCGCGGGCGGCCACCCGGATCCCCATCTCCCGCACGTCGTCGACGACCTGGGCGACCGTCAGGAAGTAGGAGGCGAATCCGTGGTGGGCGATGATGTCCAGCTCCTGGTGCATCCGATCCCAGTACGCGCGCCGGCCGCCGTACCCGCGCCGCACCATCCCCGCCGCCGCCCGCGAGGCCAGCGCCCGCTGGGCGGTGCGCCGCCCGGCGCCCACCAGCCGCGGCTCGGGAAAGTGCACGGTCCCGATGCCCAGGCCCGCCTCGGGGTCGACCCGGCACTCCTCGGCCGTGACCCGGGTCTGCTCCAGCAGCCGGTGAGCGGTGTCCCGCCGGTACCCGGCCGCCTCCACCACCCGCTCGGCGACGCCCAGCATGGCCTGCGCGTCCTTCAGCCAGGCCTCGCCGGAGTCCAGCTCCCCGCGCGGGTCGATCGGCACCAGCCGCCGCGCGGCGTCCAGGACGTCGGCGACCCGGCCCGCCCCCGGGTCGGCGTACCGGACGGCGTTGCTCAGCACGGGCCGCACCCGCTGTTCGGCGGCGAAGCCGACGGTACGGGCGGCCAGCCGCAGCGATCCGGGCCCCGTGCCCGACCGCCCGTGCCACACGGCCTCCAGCCGCAGCGCGTCCCCGTACACCGCGCGCCAGGCGTCCAGCAGCTCGGCGGCACGGTCGGGCCGCCCCGCGGCAAGGGCACGGCCCACGTCGGACCCGGGCCCGAGCAGCACGACGAGACCCTCACCCCGATGACCGGACCAGGGCAGCAGCGGAGCCCCTTCGCCGGCGTGTGCGGCCGTGACGATCCGGCACAGCTCGGCCCACCCGCGGGCGCCGTCCCCGGCCAGGAAGGTCACCCGGGGCGCCGACTCGTCGACGAAGGCACCTCCGCGCACCGGCGTACGCCGCCGCGCCTGCCGTGCCCCGCTCCTCTCCTCCACCGCCAGGTCCACCCCGAAGACGGGACGGACCCCCACTCCGGCGCAGGCCTTGGCGAAGCGGACCGCACCGGCGAGGGTGTCGCGGTCGGTCAGCGCGAGGGCGTCCATACCTCGTTCCGAGGCACGCTCGGCCAGCCGCTCCGGGTGGGACGCCCCGTACCTCAGGGAGAACCCGGAGACGGTGTGCAGATGCGCGAAGCCCGGCACACGCACCTCCCGCACTCGTGAGTCCCCGAACGGCTCTCGAACATCAGTTCCCTACTTCCTCACCCACCATACCCCCATTCCCGAACATCTGTGCGACACGCGCCGAGCCGCCTCCCACCTGCGCAAACACCGAGAAGCCCCGCCCCCGGACGCACACGGGGCGGGGCTCCACGAAAGCGGGATCAGCCGATCTTCGCCCCCGTGGCCGTGAGGGCCGCGGTGACCGGCTGGAAGAAGGTCTCCCCGCCGGAGGTGCAGTCGCCGCTGCCCCCGGAGGTCAGCCCGACGGCGTTGCCGCCCGAGAAGAGCGAGCCCCCGCTGTCACCGGGCTCGGCGCACACATCGGTCTGGATGAGTCCGCCGACCGTGCCCTCCTGGTAGTTCACGGTCGCGTTCAGGCCCGTGACCGTCCCGTCGTGCACATGGGTCGTCGACCCGCTGCGCGTCACCTTCATCCCCACCGTCGCCTCGGCGGCACCGGTGATCTTCTGGGTGGAGCCGTTGTAGAGGTCGACCTCGCTCGGGTGGTCGACCTGGGCCGTGTACTTGACCAGACCGAAGTCGGTCCCCGGGAAGTGCGACTCCGCGTTCTGCCCGATCTGCTTGCCGCCGGCGTCCGACCAGGTGGAGATCGACGCGGTGCAGTGCCCGGCGGTCAGGAAGTACGGCTGCCCGTCCTTGACCACGTTGAAGCCCAGCGAGCAGCGCCCGCCGGAGCCGCTGATGGCGTCACCGCCGGCGATGAAGGGCTTGAACTCCCCCTTCGAGCGCTGCAGCTCGGCCTTGCCGCCCAGCCCGCCGACCACCTGGCTCAGCTTGGTCCACTGCGCGCCGGACACCGTCTTGTCGGCGGTCACGACGACCTTGTTGCTGACCGGGTCGGTCGCCCAGGAGGTTCCCGGGATGGTCGCGTCCTTCTTCAGCTCGGTCCGGGCGCCGTCGAGTTCGGCGAGCGAGTTGGCGACGACTCTGGCCTTCGCCCCGGCCGCCTCGACCGTGTGCGCCGCGTTCTGGTCGAGCACGTTGACGACGAGGCTCTTCGCCCGGGCGTCGTAATAGCTGCCGGCCGCGTCGGAGCCGAGGTCCTTCAGCAGCGTCGAGGCGAGGTTTCCGGCCGCGGGAGCGGACAGGACCCGCAGCTGCGGGCCGGACTTCGCAGGCTCGCTGGCGTTCGCATTCTGCAAGGTGACTCCCGCTGCGACCAGCGCGGCGATTCCCGCGCCCGCCACGGCGACCCGCCGCTTGGGTATGCGTCGGTGCTTCAACTCACGTCCTCCTGTGGGGGGACGGCCGGTCAGGCTGTGGGGGCCTGACGGGCCGGAAGGCTGGTTGACGGGCGCCTACTCTTCCGAACGGCACAGGGAGCACACAAGGTTGACTTCAGGACGCGCGCGGAGAGCGTTTGCGCACCCCCGCCGGCCTGACCGGCCACGGACGCACCAGGAAATTCGCACTGCAAACACTACGTGCAAGTAGCTTTCAGCGGAACGTGATGACAGTGCGTGGCTTGATCTCATCTCTGCCGGACGAGGAAAAGCCCCCGCACGCGGATCGCGTACGGGGGCCCGAGCCGAACTGTCAGGGAAGCGTGACCCCGTAGTAGCTCAACGCCTCGGTCACCGGCTGGAAGAAGGTCGTACCGCCGGAGGTGCAGTCACCGCTGCCACCGGAGGTCAGGCCGTAGGCCACGGACCCGCCGTACAGCGGACCGCCGCTGTCCCCGCCCTCCGCGCAGACCGTGGTCTGGATCAGGCCGGACACGGTCTCACCACTGCTGTAGTGGACGGTGGCGTTCAGCGCGGTGACCCGCCCGCTGTGCGTACCGGTGGTCGAGCCGCGCCGGTACACGGTCGTGCCCACGCTGGGCGTGGCCGCGCTGGAGATGGTCTGGCTGCCCACCGCGCTCGGGTGCGAGACGGAGGAGTTGGTGTACCGCACCAGTGCGAAGTCGTTGCCCGGGAAGCTGTAGCCCACGTTGGTGCCGAGCACCGTGCTGTGGCTGGAGTTGCTGTACCAGGTCGAGGCGACCTGGCCGCAGTGCCCGGCGGTGAGGAAGTAGTACGTGCTGCCGCTGTGCACGTTGAAGCCGAGCGAACAGCGGTACTGGCCGCCGTAGATGGCGTCGCCGCCGCTGATCAGCTTGTTGAACGTGCCGGGGGTGCGCTTGATGGTGAGGGCGTCCGCGCCGGTTCCGGCCTGCCGCTTGATCTTGGCGATCTCGGCCTGGGACACCGTGCTGTCGACGGTGACGACGACCCGGTCGGTGCTGCTGTCCACCGCCCAGGCCGTGCCGGGTATGTCGGCCTTGCGGACGGAGTCGTTCACCTGGTTGAGCTGGGCGGCGCTGAACGTGTGGGCGTCGCTCGCGTGCGCCGTGGGGGCGGCGAACGCGGCCGCGGCCAGGAAGCCGGTGGCCACGGCGGTCAGCCGGGTCCGTCTCGCGGTACCGCTGCGGGGAGTGGTGCGCTTGATCCTCACTTTTCGTTCCCTCCAAGGGAAGTCGGGGGCCCGCGTGGGGTCGGGGCCCGGTGAGGCGCAGCCAGGAGTGGGGGTCGGGTTCCGAACACACATGCCCCCTGGCAAGCGCTGGGGGGAGTATTCGGCCGAACGGCCGGTCGGCACAAGGGTGCCTTTCGGCCGTTGGACTTTAAACCACCTTGACCCCGGTTGCTCCTGACGTCGGATCAGCGCACGCTCCCCCGCGTCGATCGCCTCGTCCAGCGTGTCGCCGGGTGGCGAGAAGGGACAGATGAAGTGGTCGGCGAAGGCGCACGGCGGGAGCTGGGCGCGATTGCAGCCGGCGACGGTGCGGCCCTCGGCGTCCGGTGCCTGCCGGGGGGGAGGAAGCGGAACCGGAAGCCGCTCCCACCGCCGGAGGCGTCGGCGAACACCGCCCACTGTGGCCCGTCGCCCCGCCGGGTGACCTGCAACGTCCGCTCCTGTCCGGCCAGAGTGAAGGAGAGTTCACCGGTCGAGGGCGAGCCCGCCGTCCCGGCACCGACCACCGGCGGTGAGCACCACTCCCGCACCATCGGCAACCCAGCTCCCGGGAATGTCCGGAAGTCGCCCCTCCGGATAGTCCTCGACCCAGTGGGGGCGGTGCCGGGCAGCCGTGGCCCCCGGTCGAGCACCAGGAGGCCGAACAGCCCGCGCTCGGCGAGACGGACGAGGCACCCGTAGGCCGGTCACGCGTACCGGTTGGCGGGCCGGGCCAGGCCCAGGTGCTCGCGCAGGGTGCTGCCCGGGTAGAAGGTGCGGAACAGGCCGCGGTGCTGGAGCAGCGCCACCGTGCCGTTGACCAGCCGTTCCAGGTCACGGCGCGGTGCGACGGGGACGAAGTGGAAGCCGTCGGTCACCCCGTCGGCGTGCCAGGTTCCGACCAGTTCGGCGAGGTCGACCGGTCCGCCCCGGTACAGCGGGCCCCGCGCGGTCGAGCGCGGCCCTCTTCCCCCTCCCGGCCCCCGCTCGGCCGCGTACTCCCCGTCGCCGAGATCCACCAGCAGGCTCACCAGGACCCGCAGGCTCCCCGGGTTCCGCCCGGACTCGGCCGCCCGGGCGCGCAGTTCGTCGCGTACGGCGGCGGCCTGCGCCGGGGTCGCGGCGCGGACCAGGGCCACGTCCGCGTACCGGGCGGCGACCGCACGGGCCGGTCCCTCGGTGGCGTCGACCACGCGGACGGGATTGCCCTGCGGTGGCCGGGGCACGGTCGAGGGCCCCCGGACCGAGAAGCCGGTGCCGGCGAAGCCGGCGCGGTGCAGCCGGTCCCGGTCGAGGAAACGGCCGGTCGCCGCGGACCGGATCTCGGCGCCGTCCTCCCAGCCGTCCCACAGCCTCCCGGCCGCCTCGGCGACTTCACCCGCCCGCTGCCACAGCGCCTCGGCGGGCGCCGCGGACCGGCGCCCGGACTGCCGCCCCTCCCCCTCGGCGGACACCTCGATCCGCCAGCCGGCCCGGCCCTGGCTGACCCGGTCCAGGGCCGCCACGGCGGCCTGCACGCGGAAGGGATCGGTGTGGGTGGTGATGACCGTCGGGACCAGCCCGATCCGCCGGGTGGCGGGCGCCACCCGGGACAGCACGGCGAGCGCGTCGGGCCCCGGCCGGGCGAACGAGTCGTCCAGCGTCACGAAGTCCAGGCCGCCCCGCTCGGCGAGCCGGGCCAGTTCGACCTGGCACCCCGCATCGAGGCACCCCGGCAGATCGACGGCCCCGGCGAGACACAGCAGTCCGCTCATGGCCGACGCCCCCGCAGCCCCTGCCCCCGCCTCGACGGCGCACGGTCACGACGGCGCTGACCGGCGGTGCCGCACGCGGCGCACGCGGCGCACGCGGCGCACCTCACGGTGACGCCCACCCTCACAGCACCTTCGCCAGGAACGCCCGCGTCCGCTCCTCCCGCGGAGCGCCCAGCACCTCATCCGGCGGCCCCTGCTCGACGATCCTGCCGTCGGCCATGAAAACCACCGTGTCGGCGACCTCGCGGGCGAACGCGATCTCGTGCGTGACGACGATCATGGTCGTGCCCCGGCCGGCCAAGTCCCGGATGACATCGAGCACTTCACCGACCAGCTCGGGATCCAGCGCCGAGGTGGGCTCGTCGAACAGCAGCAGCTTCGGCTCCAGTGCGAGGGCCCGCGCGATGGCCACCCGCTGCTGCTGCCCGCCGGACAGCTGCCGGGGATAGGCGTCGGCCTTGTCGCCGAGCCCCACCCGCTCCAGCAGCCGGCGCGCGCTGCGCACCGCCTCCTTCCGGGGCCGTCTCAGCGCGGACACCGGCGCCTCGACCACGTTCTCCAGGACGGTGAGGTGCGGGAAGAGGTGGAAGTTCTGGAAGACGAACCCGACCCGGGTGCGCCGGCGGAGCACCTCGCGCTCGGGCAGCTCGTACAGCCTGTCCCCGGCACGCCGGTATCCCATCAGCGAGCCGTCGACGCTGATCTCGCCCCGGTCCACCTTCTCCAGGTGGTTGATGGTGCGCAGCAGCGTGGACTTGCCGGAGCCGGAGGGGCCGAGCACGACGGTGACCTCGCCGGCCCGGACCTGGAGGTCGATGCCCTTGAGGACGTCGAGGGAGCCGAAGCTCTTGTGCACCGACCTGATGTCGACCATGACGCTCATCGCGTGAGTTCCTTTACAAGTGAGAGCACTGCCCGGGCGGTGCCGTCGTTCTGCCGAAAGGCAGGCCCGCCGGTGCGCGGCCGGGTGAAGGCGCCGGGGGTGCGGGCGTCGGTGTACGGGCCGAGCGCGAAGCGCCGGGGATGCGGGTGCCCGGCCCCGTCGAGGATCCGTCCGTCGGCGGGGTCGACCCGGAGCAGCCCCTCGGGGGTCTCGGCGGCGCCGTCGGCGCGCAGTTCGCGCAGCAGGCTGTCGCGGGTCCGCCCGAGGGCGGGTTCGGGCAGCCGGGCCTCGACCAGCGCCCGGGCGTCGACGGAGAAGCCGGGCACGGTGGGGCTGGACGCCCGGAACACCCCGTCCTCGGCGGTGACGGCCATGTCGGCCCCGACGAACCGGAGCAGGCCCGCCCGGGACAGCGCGAGCATCTGCCGCAGCCGGGGCCCCGGCGGGCCGGACGCCAGGCAGCTGAAGAAGCCGTGCCACCAGGAGCCGAGGTTCCCGAGCCGCACGAGCTGCCCGTAGACGGAGAGCAGCCCCAGGAAGACCCCCAGGTCCGCGCTGAAGGAAGGATCGTGCCGGCGCCCCAGGTCCGCCTCGATGTACCCCCGCAGTCCGTCCTGGAAGTCGTCGTGGGAGGCGTACCGCACCCCGGCGAGCGGGTGGTCGAGCGCGGCGAGGTCGAGGCGGTCGGCCGGGTCGGGCACGGCGGCGTCGACCAGCGCCCCGGTCTCGGCGGGGTCGCTCGCGGCGGCGTACTTCTCCTCGAAGTCGGCCCAGGACATCGCCGTACGCCCGGGGTGGGCGGTGAACAGCCGGTGGTAGTGGGCGAAGCCCAGCTCCTTCGCCACCAGGGGCCACACGTCGCGCCGGAAGTCGTGGCCGCCCGGTCTCGCCAGCAGGGCCTCGACCTCGGCGGGCCCGAAGAAGCGGGGCAGCGGGGGCCGGTCGCCGGTCCAGTCGTACCCGATCTTCGAGTGGTACGGCACCCCGCGCCGTGAGCCGACGTACAGCACCGGCTCCCGCCCCGAGGGACGGTAGGCGTCGCCCTCGTACCGTCCGCCCCGGCCCTCGGTGAGCAGCACCATCAGATCGACGAAGGCCAGCCCGAAGCCGCGGACGAGGACGGGTTCGCCGGGCCGCAGCGCGGACAGGTCGCTGTCGGCGGTGAAGTCCGGCGGCAGGTGGACCAGGCCGTGCTCGCGGGCGTGTGCCGCCAACCCCGCCTGTTCCGCACCGGGTTCGGCGTCCAGGTGGCCGAGGGCGAGGATCACCAGGTCGGCGAGGAGGGGGCGCGCACGGCCCTCCAGCCACACCTGCTGGCGGCCCTCGCGCGGGCCGCTGATCCGCAGGGCGCGCCGGGGGTGGTGGCGGACGGTGACGTCCGGGGGCAGGCCGGCGACCGCGCGCTCGTAGAACCACCGCAGGTACCGGCCCTGCAGCTGCCGGCCGGCGAAGGTACGGCCGTCCACGGCGGCCCACTCGTGCAGGGTGGGGCCCTCGCGCACCGGGCCGTCCATCGGCACCGTGTCGTCGGTGAACATGGTGACGTCCTCGGCGTGCGAGTTCATCCACAGCAGCGGTGACTGCTCCTGGCGCCAGATGCGGCCGCCGCCCGGCGGGTGCGGGTCGACCAGGTGGATGTCCAGGCCCCGGCCGGCGTACAGCTCGGGCGCGTTGGCGGCGAGGCGTTCAAGGAGGCCGGCCCCCCGCGGACCGGCGCCCACGATCACCAGCTGCGGCCTCATCGGGCGTGCTCCGTGCCGCGCGCGTAGTGCTTCTCCAGGTAGTGCTGGCCGATGCCGAGGAGCGTGGTGACGACGGCGTACCAGAGGGTGGCGACCATCAGCAGCGGGATGACCTGGTAGGTGCGGTGGTAGATCAACTGGGCGGAGAACAGCAGGTCGTTGACGGCGATGACGCTGACGATCGAGGTGCCCTTGAGGGTGCCGATCAGCATGTTGCCGGCGGGCGGCACGATGGAGCGCATGGCCTGGGGCAGGACGATCCGCCGCCCGCGCCGCCACCGGCTCAGTCCGAGCGCCTGGGCGGCCTCGATCTGCCCGCGGTCGACGGAGAGGATGCCGCCCCGGACGACCTCGGCGGCGTACGCGGCCTCGTGCAGGGTCAGCCCGACGATCGCGACGGCGACCGGGCTGAGCAGGTTGACGGTCTTCACGCCGAGCACCTGCGGGTACAGCGCCCCGATGTTGAACCAGAGCAGCAGCTGCACCAGGATCGGGATCGACCGGAACAGCCACACGTAGCCCCAGCTGACGGCGCGCAGCACGGGGTTGGCGGACAGCCGGAACGCGGCGAGCAGGGTGCCGAGGGCGAAGCCGAGGACCATCACGACCGCGGTGAGCCAGAGCGTGAGCCACAGGCCGCGCAGGATGGAGACCGAGGTGAACCAGTCGGCGACGACGTCCCACTGGAACGCCTTGTTGCGCAGGACGGAGTTGACGGCGAGCCCGAGCAGGACGAGGACCACGACGGCGGCGGCCCACTGCCCGTACCGGCGCTGCGGCACGATCCGGGGGGCGTCCGCGGGCTCGGGTATCTCCGGTGCGGCGGGGACTTTGGCGAGGGTGTCGGATGACATGTGAAGACTCCGTGACGCGAGTGACGTCGGAACACGGGTGGTGCCTTCACATGGATGCGCGCCCTGTGGCGCGGATACGGCCGAGCCCCTCAGCAGGGCCGTCCACCGAGAGTACGCGGGCGTTTCGGTTCGCTGTCAAGGCTGTCCGCACTGTGAGCCGTACGTCTCAAGCGAGTTGACGCGGAACCGGATGCCTGTTCCACTTGCCCCATGCATCCACAGCAGTGGCTGGTCACGCGCTCCCACATCGACTTCGGTCGCGTGTGGTCCTCTTCCTGTTGAGCTGACCCCCTGCATGCGCCTGCCCTCGGGGCGGGCGTACGTGCGCTCTCCCTCTCTTTCTCCCCGCCTTCACACGCGCCCCTCCCCTCGCGCTCCGCACCTTTCTGCTTCCAGGAGATCGCCCCCGATGCGCACGCGGCTTCTTGTGCCTTTTGTTGCCATTACGTCCGCCACCCTGCTCCTCACCGCCTGCGGCTCGGGCGGCACGGGCACGTCCGCGGTGGCGGCCAGGTCCGACCGGGTTCCCACCACCGACGTCGTGTCCGCCGAGAAGAAGGACGAGGCGGCGGCGAAGCTGCTGCCCGCCGGCACCACGCAGCTCACCGTCGCCATCAGCGTCGGCGGCACCCCGCCCGGCACCACCTACCTGTCCGACGGCACGACGCTCACCGGTCAGGACGTCGACTTCACCAAAGCGGTCGCCAAGGTCCTCGGGCTCCGGCTGAAGGTGGAGCAGGCGAGCTTCGAGGCGATCCTGCCCGCGCTGGACAGCGGCAAGTACGACGTCGGCGCGAGCAACTTCGGCGTCACCGACGAGCGCCGCAGGACCATCGACTTCGTCACCTACGTCAACGACGGCCAGGGCTTCGCCACCCGCAAGGACAGCAAGCTCTCCGAGGTCACCGACCTCAGGCAGCTGTGCGGTCTGAACGTCGCGACCGGCGCCGGCACGACCTTCGAGGCCACCCTGGAGGAGAACAGGCACCTGTGCACCGACGCGGGCGAGAAGGCGTACCAGGTGCAGACGTACGCCGAGCCGAGCGCGATCTGGTCCTCGGTCCAGCAGGGCCGCAGCGACGTGGTGATGTCCACGATCAACGGCCTGCACTACGCCGTCGCCCACCAGCCGGGCCTGAAGTTCCTCAACGAGTACCACCGCCTGGACGTCGGCTTCGCCTTCAAGAAGGGCACGAAGCTGGCACCGGCCTTCCGGGCGGCGGTGAACAGGCTGCTCGCCGACGGCACGTACGCCAGGATCCTGAAGAAGTGGGGAACGACGGGTTCGGCGATCACCACGTCCCGGATCAGCCCGCCCGAACTGAAGGGCTGAGCGGCGCGGTCACAGCCCGCAGTCGCAGCACGAGCAGCACTCACAGCACTCGCAGCACTCGCAGGCCTCGCAGCACGACCAGTCGCAGTTGCAGTCGCAGGTCCCGCAGCAGCCCTCGCGCTTCTTCCGCGACCAGGGGCCCTCGAACTCGTCGGCACAGCACACCTTGCAGGTGCAGCACAGGCCGAGGGCGGCCGCGCAACCGGCCCAGAAGCCCCGCTTGCCCGGGTGCGACGGGTGTCCGTCGAAAGGGTTGCCGTACGGGTGACCGGGCGTCTTCGGTGCCTGTCCGCCCGGCGGCGGCCCGAACGAGGCCTCGGGCTCGTGGCGGCACGTCCGCGTGCCGAACGCGCGGTCCACCGAGCGCCCCAGTTCGTGCACGAGGAGCAGATGGGCCAGCCTGCCGTCGGCGAACTCGGCCTCCCGCAGGGCGAGGCGTATGCCGTGCAGGGCGTCGTCGGCGAGCCGGCGGGCCTCGGCCCGCTGTGTCCCGGTGGCGGTCAGGGGGTTCCAGGCACCCGACCGGGCATCGGCCTCCTGGTCCTCGACGGCGTCCAACAGGTGTGCGAGCCGCCCGAAGAGCCGGCCGGCCTCCGCCAGGGACGCGGCGTTGCCCGGCCGTCCGGACAGCACCGCGGTGTGGGCGAAGGCGGCGGCGGTCGCGGTCTCGGTGGGTTCGGTGACCGTCAGCAAGGGGGTGCCGTGCCCGGCGAGGGCCTCGATGCCGAGCTGCCGGTCGACGGCGTCGACGAGGACGCCGGTGTCGAACCCGACCGCCGCACCGCTGTGCGCCCCGGCCCGCCCCCAGCCCGCGGCGACCCGGCGGGCGGCGGCCGCGACCGGCCGGCGGGCCAGCAGTCCGTCCTGGTCGGCGACATGGTCGCGCACCTTCGCCGAGGCGAGCACCAGCGAGACGGCGGCGGCGAGCCGGGCGCCCTCCCCCTGCGCGACGGACGCCGTGCGCAGCCCCCGCAGCGCGCACGGCCCGGCGGTGCGGCGCGCGCCGGTCACCGGACCGGACTGAGCATCCGTCAGAACCGAGAGCAGCAGGCCGTCGTAGTTCGTCACGATGCGCGCGAACTGTCCGTGGTCACGTCGCAGCGCGAGACACATCCCGCACAAGTGCGCCATCCACTCGGTCTTGAGGCGCTCACCGAGCCGATGTGAACACGGCTTGACGATTCCGAACATCACAATCCCCCGTCACACGTTCACCCGTACGCACCGCGCGTCACCCATCCGCCGTCGAACATCATATTTCACTCTCAGTCAGCAGCCGTATGGGATGCGACCCTTGGGGCACAAGGACTCTCGACGGATCGGCTGTGCACCAGTACCGTCACAAACCCCCCGCGCGGCGTCTATCCACTTGGCGCACCGTCCGCATCATGGATGACCATAGGGATGCGGAAAGCAAGAAGAACCGCTGTGAGAGGAGGCGTCCATGGGATCGGTACGCAAGGCGAGTGCGTGGCTCGGCCTCGTCGACGACAACGATGACGAGCGCTACTACGACGACGACTACTCCGAGGGCACCGAGTCCGGGTCCGAGGGCGCCTGGGTGACCGACCCCCGGGTGAAGGTGGCCACGGACACGGCGGAGGAGAAGGGCCGCCGGATCGGCACGGTCACCCCGGACAGCTTCCGGGACGCCCGCGCCATCGGCGAGCTGTTCCGGGAGGGCGTCCCGGTCATCATGAACCTCACCAACATGGAGCCGGGCGACGCCAAGCGGGTCGTGGACTTCGCCGCGGGGCTCATCTTCGGTCTGCGCGGCTCCATCGACCGGGTGTCGAACCGGGTGTTCCTGCTGACCCCGGCCGACACGGAGATCATCAGCGGTGAGGCGTCCGGACACCGCTCGGACGGCTTCTTCAACCAGAGCTGAGGCAGGGCCGCTCGCCGGCCCTGCCCCCTCGGGGGCTCACCGGAAGGCGTCGAGCCCGGTGAGCGCCTTGCCCAGCACGAGCTGGTGCATCTCGACGGTGCCCTCGTAGGTGAGCACCGACTCCAGGTTCGTCGCGTGCCGCATCACGGGGTATTCCAGGGAGATCCCGTTGGCACCGAGGATGGTCCGTGCGGTACGGCAGATCTCGATGGCCTCGCGGACGTTGTTGAGCTTGCCGAAGCTGACCTGCTCGGGACGCAGGCGGCCGGCGTCCATCCGCCGCCCCAGGTGATGGGCGAGCAGAATCCCCTTGTGCAGTTCGACCGCCATGTCGGCGAGCTTGGCCTGGGTGAGCTGGAAGCCGCCGATGGGCCGCCCGAACTGCTCGCGCGTCTTCGCGTACTCGACGGCCGCCTCGAAGCTGCTGCGGGCCGCGCCCATCGCGCCCCAGACGATGCCGTACCGGGCGTGCGAGAGACAGCTGAGCGGTCCGCGCAGCCCGGTGACCTCGGGCAGCACGGCGTCGGCGGGCAGGCGCACGTCGTCCAGGACGAGTTCGCTGGTGACCGAGGCGCGCAGGGACCACTTGTGCTTGATCTCGGGCGCCGAGAAGCCGGGGCTGTCGGCGGGGACCACGAAGCCGCGGATACCCTCCTCGGTCTGCGCCCAGACGACGGCCACGCCGGCGACCGAGCCGTTGGTGATCCACATCTTGCGGCCGTTCAGCACCCAGTCGTCGCCGTCACGCTTGGCGTGGGTGCGCATGGAGGCGGGGTCGGAGCCGTGGTCGGGCTCGGTCAGCCCGAAGCAGCCGATCACCTCGCCGGCGGCCATGCGGGGCAGCCACTGCTGCTTCTGCTCCTCGCTGCCGAAGCGGTGGATCGCGTACATGGCGAGGGAGCCCTGCACGGAGACCAGCGAGCGGATGCCCGAGTCGGCCGCCTCCAGCTCCAGGCAGGCCAGGCCGTACTGCACCGCGGTCGCGCCCGCGCAGCCGTACCCGGTGAGCGACATGCCGAGGGCCCCGAGGGAGCCGAGTTCGCGCGCCAGCTCCCGGATGCCGGGCAGTTCGCCCTTCTCGTACCAGTCGGCGACGTACGGCAGCACACGGTCGGCGGCCCAGCCGCGGACGGTGTCCCGGACGGCGAGGTCCTCCGGGTCCAGAAGGTCGTCGATCCCGAGCGGGTCGGCGGGGTCGAACGGGGGCGGCTTCGCGGACATGGAACATCCTCCGGGACACTCGGGCACGCACACTGAAAACTAGCAGCGCTAGTTACGATGGTGCAGCCGACGTTACGGTGCAGTGTCCCGCACGTCCAGAGCGGGGTCAGGCGGACACCCGCGGCTTCCCGGCCTTCGCCTCCCGCGGCGCCGGCAGCTCCACCTCGGCGGTCTGCTCCTCGCACTGCATGATCCGCGGCAGCCGCAGCGCCATCACCGCGCCCAGCAGCAACAGGCCCGCGCTCACCAGCAGCGTGATGTGCAGCCCGTGCACGAAGGAGTCCCGCGCGGCCCGGCGCAGGGCGTCCCCGGCACTCCCGCCGAGCCGGTCCGCGACCTCGTACGCCTCGCCGAGCGAGTGCCCGGCCGCGTCCGACGCGCGCCCGGGCACACCCGGCACGGCGCGGAGCCCCGGGGTGTAGGCCGCGTTCATCACGCTGCCCAGCAGCGCGATGCCGATCCCGGCCCCGAGCTGGTACGAGGTCTCGCCGATCGCCGCCGCGCCGCCGGCCTGGTCCGCCGGGGCCTCGCTGAGCATCGACTCGTAGGCGCCGAAGAGCGTGGTCTCCAGGCCGAAGCCCAGCAGCACGAACCCGGCGAGGAGCAGCGGCGCGTCGTCGGTGCCGCCCATCGCGGTGAGCGTCACGACCGCGGCGGCGGTGAGGCAGAAGCCGAGGCTCACCATCCGGCGCGGCCCGAACCGGCGCAGCATCCGCGCGCCCGCGAGGCCCGCCGCCATCGCCGCGAGGGTCAGCGGCAGCAGCCTGAGACCGGTCTGCAGCGGCGACAGGCCGAGCACCAGCTGGAGGTACTGCGCGGCGATCAGCTCGAGGCCGACCAGCGCGAGCATCGCCAGCACGATGCAGCCGACCGAGGTGCTGAACGCGGGCCGGCGGAACATCCGCAGATCCACCAGCGGATGCGGGAGCCGCCGCTGGCGCCGCACGAAGAGATGGAGGAGAGCCGCGCCGGCCAGCAGCGGCAGCAAGGTCAACGGGCTCGCCGGGGCCTCCCCGCCGCCCAGCCGCTTCACGCCGAAGACGATCCCGAAGAGACCTGCCGCCGCCATCAGCGCACCGGTCACGTCCCACGGGCCGTCGCGCTCCCCCCGCGACTCGGGCAGCAGGATCCGGCCCACCGGCAGGCTGACCAGCATCAGCGGGATGTTGACGAGGAAGACCGCGCCCCACCAGAAGTGCTCGAGGAGGAAGCCGCCGAGCAGCGGGCCGACGGCCGCGCCGACGGCGGCGACGGCGCTCCAGATGCCGATGGCGAGCGCGCGCTCGCGCCGGTCGGGGAAGACCTGGCGCAGGATCGACAGGGTCGCGGGCATGATCATGGCGCCGCCGACACCGAGCAGGGCACGCGCCATGATCAGCATCTCGGAGGTCTGCGCGAAGGCGGCCACCGCGGAGGCGACGCCGAACAGGCCGTACCCGAGCAGCAGGACGCGTCTGCGGCCGACCCGGTCGCCGAGGGTGCCGAAGAGGATCAGCAGCGAGGCGCAGACCAGCGGGTAGACGTCGACGATCCAGAGCAGTTGTACGGCGCCGGGCTTGAGGTCCTCGGTGACGGCGGGGACCGCCACGTGCAGCACGGTCGCGTCGAGCGCGACGAGCAGCAGGCTGACGCAGAGGACGACGAGGACGACCCAGCGGTTGGCACTCACCCCGGCCGCCCGACGGCGCGGCCGCACGGCGGCCGTGGTCGTCCCGGACATGTACGTACCTCCCAGATGATCCCTCGCGTGCGGCGGACCGACGGGGTGGGGACGCCCTGTCGTACGGCCGGAGAGGAGCGGTGTCTCCGGCCCGCGCAACGCACACGGGTGACTCGTCAGCGTACGCGAGTCCGCCCCATGGACACGTGGCGGACCTCTCACACGCGGGACGGAACCCGTGTGGCGTACACCACGTCGCCCCCTCTTGACCACGACCCGGCGACTCGTCCGGTTCCCCGCCCGGTCGATAATCGAGCCCGTGACCGATCTTGAAACGCGCGTGGCCCCGCCCCACGCCCCTCTCCCGCGCCGGGCGGCCCCGGCCCTCCTGGGCTACGCGGCCGTGCGCGCCCTGGGGCTGCTCGCGCTGGCGGTGTGGAGCGCCACGCGGGGCAAGAGCGCGCACACCCTGCTGACCGCCCGCTGGGACTCGCTCTGGTACGCGCGGGTCGCCGGTCCCGGTTACGGCTACGAGGTGCGGCTGCCGAACGGCGACGTCCACTCCAATCTCGCGTTCTTCCCGCTGCTGCCGTGGCTGGAGCGGCTGCTGCACGCGGTCACGCCGCTGTCGTACGCGGACGCCGGGCTGGTGGTGAGCCTGCTCGCCTCGCTCGCCGCGGCCGGCGGGATCTTCGCCGTCGCGGAGCGGGTGTACGGGACGCGGGTGGGCGTCTGCGCGGTGCTGCTGTGGGCGGTGCTGCCGGTCGGGATCGTGCAGTCGATGGCGTACAGCGAGTCGCTGTTCACGGCGCTGGCGGCCTGGTCGCTGTACGCGGTGCTGACCGGGCGGTGGGTGAGTGCCGGCGTAGTGGCGGCCGCGGCGGGGCTGACCCGGCCGGTGGGAGCGGCGGTGGTCGCCGCGGTGTGGACGGCGGCCGTGGTCTCGTTCGTGCGGGACCGAAGCGCGGCGCGCGTCCAGGGCGCGCACGGGGAAGAACACGCCCCCGCCTGGCGCCGGGTCCTCGGCATGCTGCTCGCCCCCCTGGGAGCCGCCGCCTATGTCCTCTGGGTCGGCCACCGCACCGGCAAGGGCCCGCTCGGATACCTGGACGTCCAGGCCGGATGGCGCAACGGGTTCGACGGCGGCTACGCCTTCGCCCGCTTCGTGGCCGACAAGTTCACGTCCATTCCGTCGGCGCTTGCGGGCGTCGGCCTGATCGCCGGGGTCGCGCTGCTGATCTGGCTGTACGTCATCTGTGTGCGGCAGCGCCAGCCCGTCGCCCTGTTGGTGTACACGGGTGTCGTGCTCGCGCTGGCGCTGTGCGCGTCGAGCTACTTCGGCTCCAAGCCCCGGCTGCTGATGCCGGCCTTCCCGGTGCTGCTGCCGCTCGCGCGCGCCCTCGCCCGTGCGCGCACGTCCCGATCGGTGCTGGTCACGGCGGGATTGGCGGTCGCCTCGGCGATCTACGGGGCGTTCTGGCTGAACGGCTCGGGCCCACCATGATCGACTTCGGCGGCCGATGACGCTCCGGAGAATTCCGCCCCAGGACCGGGTTAACGCATTCATAAGCGCGATATAAACAACGCCCGGCATGATCAAAGGAATTGACGAGGCCGAGGGCGCGGGATTGTGGAATCCACGGAATTCGAGCCGCCCTTGAGACGTTTCCCACATCACATCGTCATCACAAAGCAGCTGTTTCGACCGGGAACACAGCTCACTCGCTGTAACGTCGATTGGGTGCGTACCGAACGAAACCTCACCCGGCGTCTGGACCGGGTGTTCGCCAGGCTGGACCGTGAGCCGGAACGGCCGGCCCACATCGATGTGCCGAGGATGAGCCGGCACCGGGTCGTTCTGTTCACCGCGACCCTGGCTTTCTACCTCGCGATCGTGTGGGCCGTCGTGATCAGCTCCTGGCTGGTCCGGCTCGACTGGCAGGTCATGTTCTTCCGGCCGTACCAGCAGTGGCCGCAGATCCACGCCTTCCTCGACTACTACGTGGTGCTCGGCCAGCGCGGCCCCACCGCCGTGATGGTCGCGGCCTGGCTGGGCTGGCGCTCCTGGCGGCAGCACACCCTCCGCCCGCTGCTCACCCTGGCCACCTCGCTGCTGCTGCTGAACATCACGGTCGGCGCCGCCAAGCTCGGCATGGGGCGGCTCGGTCCGCACTACGCGACCGTGATCGGCTCGAACGAGATGGGCCTGGGCGGCGATATATTTCCCAGCGGCCACACCGCCAACGCGGTGGTGACCTGGGGCATCCTGGCATATCTGGCCTCCACGCCGAGGGCCCGCCGCTGGCTGTCGGCACTGTCCGCGGTCACCTCGCTGGGCGTCGGCCTCACCACCGTCTACCTCGGTACGCACTGGCTGAGCGACGTGCTGCTGGGCTGGGCCGCGGGCCTGCTGATCCTGCTCGCCCTGCCCTGGTTCGAGCCGCTGATCGCCAAGGCGGAGGCGGGACTCTTCGACCTGCGCGACCGCTGGCGCGCCCGCCGCGGCCGCCCGGTCCCGGAGCCCGTCGTCCCGGCCGCCCCGGTGGTCCTGCTCAAGCCGTTCGGACCCCCGGCCGAGGAACCGGCCCCGGCCCGCGAGCCGGTCGCCTCGACGCGGGCGTCGCGGGGTCCGATCCATCTGGCGCCCGGACCGCACACGGCCCGCTCCGAGCGCACCCCGGTCACCCCGGTGGGCAGCCGCCGCCCGCCGCACGCCGACCGGCTGCCGCGCGGTACGTCCCAGCCGGCCCGCCCCCTGACAGGCGGCTGACGGCAGGGAGGGCGTCGGGGCCCGGTACGCACACCACCCCGCGCCACGGCGAAGGCCCCGGCTCCCCCTCGTGGGGAGCGGGGCCTTCGCCGTATCCGGCCACGGACGACGAGCCGTTCAGCCCTTCCAGGCGCGGGCCACCCGGCCGTCCCGCACCTCGAAGTTCAGCCGGCCCGTGCGGTACTCCATGGTGATGACCGCGCCCGGGGGCAGCGACCGTACCGTCGACCACCCCCGCTGCCGGGCGAGCCGCTCGGCGTGGGCGGCGTCGAGACCGACGTAACCGTCCGGACTGTCCTGGGGCTCCGCTGACGGAGCGGGAATCGGTGCCATACGGCCCACGCTAGGCCGCATCCGGGGGCGACGGAAGCCGGAACCCGCCGACGACGGTAAGAGCCGTATCCGAGTCCCGTCACACTTCTGTCACAGCTTCCCGGCCCCTCGTTTCCGTCACCGTGACATCCGCCGGGGCCCGGCGGGCGTCACACGTACGGGGGTTTCCGTACGGCTTACCGGGGTAATCGAACGGAATTCACGCGTGTCGGCGAGCCTCTTCCAATTACCCGACGGAAAGCGCCGGAAGGGGCGTCGGGGCGGGTCCGGCATGCGATTCCCCGCACAATCCGGTGTCATGCCGGGCGAGCTGACGCCGCATAGGAATTTCACGGCTCCAGCACACAACCGCCGTACACCCCCTGTCGAGGCGAGCGAGGGGAACCGCCGGGGGCGGCGCTGCCGGGGGGCGCCGGGCGGGCCGTGAGCCCGCGTGAGGGACCCGGACGGCGGACGGCCGCCGTCCCGGGCGGGAACGGCGGCCGTCTCAGGCGAAGGTGACCGCGGTCAGAGCGCCAGACGCTGGCCGGGCACGATCAGGTTCGGGTCGTCGCCGATGACCGCCTTGTTGGCGGCGTAGAGGCGCTGCCAGGTGGTCCCGTGCCGGGCGGCGACGAGGCTCAGGGTGTCGCCCTCGCGGACGGTGTAGTCACCGCGGGAGGAACTGCGGCCGGTGTGCGCCGCGGGGCGTTCCGGCGCCTTCGCCGGGGCGGACTTCGTCGTCACGCCGCCCTGGTGCGTGGTCGCGCCGGAGGAGCCGGCGGAACCGGTGGTCCCGGTGGAAGCGGCCGCAGGGGCGGCGCCGTAGGCTCCGGCGCGGGCCGAGCAGACCGGCCAGGCGCCCCAGCCCTGGGCGCCCTGGACCTTGGTGGCGACGGCGATCTGGGCGCTCCTGGAGGCCTGGTCGGCCGTCGGGGCGTAGGCGGTGCCGCCGTACGCGCGCCAGGTGCCGGCGGAGAACTGGAGCCCGCCGTAGTAGCCGTTGCCGGTGTTGATGTGCCAGTTGCCGCCGCTCTCGCACTGGGCGATGCGGTCCCACACTCCGTTGTCCGCCGCGGCGGCGTTGCCGGTGGCGGCCAGCAGCCCCAGCGGGGCCAGCAGGGCGGCTCCGGCGAGAGCGGCCGTCGTACGGCCCTTGCGGGCGCTGCCGGGACGGGTGGCGTTGCGGGTGGTATCGGCACACTCGGACATGTAACTCCCTCTCCACGTACCCGGGCTCCCCCGGACGGGACACGGCTCACCACGCAGGACCGTGGTGCGTCGCGCCCGCCCCGTCCGCCGCGGCCGGTGCCTGTTCGTGCTCTGTCCGGTGCCGGCCGGCGGACGTGCCCGAGCGGTGCTCGTTGCACACGGCGGAGGACTGTAGAAAGGTCGGGCGCCCGGAATCAACCAACTGCCCGTCCTTCGAGGCCAGTTGTGCGTTACCGCGAGTATCGGCGATTTTCGGCCACACACTTTATGCGCTGATATACCGATTTCTCGACCATGCACCGAAGCGGACTGTGACCCACCTCACCGGCGCAAGTTCCTTGACGTGGCGCAGAGTTGACCGTGAGTGGTCAATTCCGCACCGGTGGTGACGGCGTGCGGTGGTTGGTTCGAACCGGTCCCCCTCGGGGCGTGACCCCCACCACAGGACGCCCGTTGTCTCTGCATGAGCCCGGAACCCCCGGGGCTCAGCGGCCGGGAGCCACCCGGCCGACCCAGCACCGCATCCCGAGGGAGCCACCCGTGCCGCGCATGCTCGACGTCAGTGACGCCGTACGCGCCGAGATCGGCGACGAAGAAGCCGACCGGCTGCTCGCCGGAGAGAACGCCCTGGGCAGTTACGACTGCACGTCCTGTCGCACCCCGGGCGACTCCGAGCAGGAGCGCACCAGCACCGTTCTGTTCGTCGGCGACGAGACCGCGGTCCTCGCCTTCGCCCACGCCAGCTGCCTGCCCTCGCAGGTCGTCCAGGTGACCGAGGAACAGCTGCAGGGCGCCGTCCGCTCCATCGGTGGCACCGGCGGCGACATGGCCGCCGCCGGAGAGCCGCAGCACGCGGTGCCGGAGCAGGCGGTACTCGGTGTGACCAGCGGACTCGTCCTGATCGAGGGCGAGTTGCACCCCGCGCTCGTCGTCGAGCCGACCTCGCCGATCGTCCGGCCGGGCACCTTCGGGACCGGCGACGACTTCCTGCCGCTGCTCATCGAGCAGGGCTTCATGCCGGTGACCACGCTGGCGGCCGTCCCTCCGGTGCTGCACGGCTGGTCGGTGCTGCTCGCCGTGGGCCAGCTGCACGCGGTGCTCCAGCCGTCCGCGGGCGGCGGGCAGCCGGTCGCCTGGTGGCAGGCGCACCAGCCGCTGCAGGTGACGGACAGCTGGCGGGCCGCGGCGAACAAGCACCAGCAGGTGCTGATGTTCGCGGCGCCGGTGGGCTCCATCGGCCGGCAGCCCCGGGAGGACCTGCTGCGGGACGCGCTGGACAAGGCCGCGGCGAACGGGAAGCTGGTGGCGGCGGCGCTTCCGCTCGCCGGTACGTGAGCGTGGCCCGCCCCCGCCCCTGACGCGGCGACCGCATCCCTTTGAGGTTCCGGTCGTTTGGACATACGTGCACGCATACGACACTCCTCCTCCCCGCCGGTCCTCCTACGCCTCCGTTCCGTCCGCGCGGGCGGCCCACGACGGCGTCGGCGGACCATCGGCCACGCCGATCTACGACTCGCTCTACGCGGAGTGGGTCAAGACCTTCCGTGCGCTGCCGGGCGACCGCAGCGGTGAGGAGGAGCTGCAGTTCAGTGCCTTCGGGAATCTCCCGGACGGCACGGGCACCTACGGAGGCCACCGCTCGGGCTCGTTCAGCAGCTCGTACAGCGCGTACAGCGCCGGGGCCTACAGCGCGCGCCAGCAGTCGCAGTGGCAGCGGGTCGGCATGCTCGGGCGGCACCACCAGGACACCGGGATGCACCCCGTCCCGGCGGCGCTGCCTCCGGGGCCGCGCCGGGGCGTGTGACGGACGGTGAAGGGCGGCCCCTGGTCTTCCAGGGGCCGCCCTTCACGTCGTCGTGCGAGCCTCGGTTCGTCCCGGCCTGCCTCTTCCCGGCCTACTTCTTCTTCGCGCCGCGCTTCTCGCGCACCCGCACCGAGATGTGGATCGGGGTGCCCTCGAAGCCGAACTCCTCGCGCAGCCGGCGCTCGATGAAGCGCCGGTAACCCGCCTCGATGAAGCCGGAGGCGAAGAGGACGAACCGCGGCGGCTTGGTGCCGGCCTGGGTGCCGAACAGGATGCGCGGCTGCTTGCCGCCCCGGACCGGGTGCGGGTGGGCCGAGACCAGCTCGCCGAGGAAGGCGTTCAGCCGGCCCGTGGGCACACGGGTCTCCCAGCCGGCGAGGGCCGTCTCGATCGCCGGGACCAGCTTCTCCATGTGCCGGCCGGTGCGCGCCGAGACGTTGACACGCGGGGCCCAGGAGACCTGGCCCAGCTCGGTCTCGATCTCCCGCTCCAGGTAGTAGCGGCGCTCCTCGTCGAGGGTGTCCCACTTGTTGTAGGCGACGACGATCGCGCGGCCCGCCTCGACGGCCATCGTCATGATCCGCTGATCCTGCACGGAGATGTTCTCGGAGGCGTCGATCAGGATGACCGCGACCTCGGCCTTCTCCACGGCCGCCGCCGTGCGCAGGGAGGCGTAGTAGTCGGCGCCCTGCTGGAGGTGGACGCGCTTGCGGATGCCCGCCGTGTCCACGAACTTCCAGGTCACGCCGCCCAGTTCGATCAGCTCGTCGACCGGGTCGCGGGTGGTGCCCGCCAGCTCGTTGACGACGACGCGCTCCTCGCCGGCCACCTTGTTCAGCAGCGAGGACTTGCCGACGTTCGGGCGACCGATGAGCGCGATACGGCGGGGGCCGCCGATGGCGGTGCCGAAGCTCTGCTCGGGCGCCTCGGGCAGCGCCTCCAGGACGGCGTCCAGCATGTCGCCGGTGCCCCGGCCGTGCAGCGCGGAGACCGGGTGGGGCTCGCCGAGGCCCAGGTTCCACAGGTAGGACGCGTCGGCCTCGCCGCTCGGGCCGTCGACCTTGTTGGCGCACAGCACGACCGGCTTGCCCGCCTTGCGCAGCAGCCGGACGACGGCCTCGTCGGTGTCGGTCGCGCCGACCTTGGCGTCCACGACGAAGACGACCGCGTCGGCCGCCTCGATCGCGTACTCGGCCTGGGCCGCCACCGAGGCGTCGATGCCGAGGACGTCCTGCTCCCAGCCGCCGGTGTCGACGACCTTGAAGCGGCGGCCGGCCCATTCGGCCTCGTAGGTGACGCGGTCGCGGGTGACGCCGGGCTTGTCCTCGACGACCGCCTCGCGGCGGCCGATGATCCGGTTCACCAGGGTCGACTTGCCGACGTTCGGGCGGCCGACGACGGCGAGCACGGGGAGCGGCCCGTGTCCGGCCGCCTCGATGGCGCCCTCGACGTCCTCGATGTCGAAGCCCTCTTCCGCGGCGAGCTCCATGAACTCCGCGTACTCGCGGTCGCCGAGAGCCCCGTGGTCGTACTCGTGCTCAGCCGAGTCGCCGGGCTGGTTCTGGTCGTTCATGAAGTCCGTACCTCGTCGTTCATTCGTGGTGATCGGTGGAGCGGCCCGTCAGGGGCCGTCCACTACTCAAGTGTCGCTTGGCGCCCGGTCAGGCGCCTGGCGTTTTCCAGGTGGCGGGTGAGCTGCTTCTGGATGCGCGCGGTCGCCTCGTCCAGCGCCTTGCGCGTGCGCCGGCCGCTGCCGCCCGCCCGTCGCCCACCACCGCCCGTATCGGAGCTTCGCACACCTTCGATGGCGTCGAACGGGTCGCCGAAGACGACGTCGACACGGGAGCGCAGCGGAGGCAGTCCCTTGATCAACCGCCCGCCCCTGCCGGAACTTCCCAGGACCGCGATGGGCACGATCGGTGCCCCGCTGCGGACCGCGAAGTAGGCGAGCCCGGCGCGCAGCGAGGCGAAGTCGCCCTCGCCCCGGGTGCCCTCCGGGAAGATGCCCAGCACTCCGCCGTTCTCCAGCACGCCGAGCGCCTGGGTGATGGCGGCGCGGTCGGCGATGGAGCGGTCCACCTTCAGCTGGCCGATGCCGGTCAGGAAGGGGTCCAGGGGGCCGGTGAAGGCCTCCTTCTTGATCAGGAAGTGCGTCGGCCGGGGTGCCACGCCCATGACCATCGGGCCGTCGATGTTGTGGGAGTGGTTGACGGCGAAGATCACCGGGCCGGTCGCGGGCACCTTCCAGCCGCCGAGCACGCGCGGCCTCCACAGCCCGTACATCAGGCCGACGCCGATGCGCCGCCCGACCTCGGCACCCCGCTCCGACGGGACCGGCGGCTGGGTCACCGGCCGGCCCGCTTCTCCTCGACCAGGGTGACGACGCACTCGATGACCTGGGCGAGGGTGAGCTCGGTGGTGTCCACCTCGACCGCGTCGCCGGCCTTGGCGAGCGGGGAGGTCTTGCGGCTGGAGTCGGCCGCGTCCCGCTTGATCAGGGCCTCGCGGGTGGCGTGGACGTCGGCGCCCTTCAGCTCGCCGCTTCGGCGGGCCGCACGGGCCTCCGGGGAGGCGGTGAGGAAGATCTTCAGGTCGGCGTCGGGCAGGACGGTCGTACCGATGTCCCGGCCCTCCACCACGATGCCCTGCTCCGCGCCGGCGGCCAGGGAGCGCTGCAGCTCGGTGATCCGGCTGCGCACCTCGGGCACCGCGCTGACCGCGCTGACCTTGGAGGTGACCTCCTGGGTGCGGATCGGGCCGGACACGTCCACGCCGTCGACCGTGATGGTCGGCTTGTCCGGGTCGGTGCCGGAGACGATCTCCGGCTTGCCGGCGACGGCGGCGATGGCGGTCGGGTCCTCCAGGTCGATGCCGTTGCTCACCATCCACCAGGTGATCGCCCGGTACTGGGCGCCGGTGTCCAGGTAGCTCAGGCCGAGCTGCGCGGCCACGGCCTTGGACGTGCTCGACTTGCCGGTGCCGGAGGGGCCGTCGATCGCGACGATCACGGGCTTGGCGGTCGGGGCGGCGCCGTTTTCCACGGAGGGACACCTTCCTGGTGCGGTGCGGGCGGGGTGCGGGGAGCGAGAGCGCCCTGCACAAGGTTACCGGGCGCGCGTCACTCGTCCGGACGCACGCGGGACCCGGCGCCCGATCCCTACTGCCGCAGCGCCCACCCGCGCTCGCGCAGCGCCTCCTGCAGGACGGCAGCCGCCTGCGGCTCGACCGAGAGCTGCATCAGACCGGCCTGCTGCCCGGTCGCGTGCTCGATGCGTACGTCCTCGATGTTGACCCCGGCCCGTCCCGCGTCCGCGAAGATGCGGGCCAGCTGGCCGGGCTGGTCGTCGATGAGCACGACGACGGTCTCGTAGACGCGCGGGGCGCTGCCGTGCTTGCCGGGCACCCGTACCTGGCCCGCGTTCCCGCGGCGCAGCACGTCCTCGATGCCGATGGTGCCCTCACGCCGCTTGTCGTCGTCCGAGGACTGCAGGGCGCGCAGGGCCCGCACCGTCTCGTCGAGGTCGGCGGAGACGTCCGCGAGCAGGTCGGCGACCGGGCCGGGGTTGGCCGACAGGATGTCGATCCACATCCCGGGGTCGGAGGCGGCGATCCGGGTCACGTCCCGGATGCCCTGCCCGCACAGCCGTACGGCCGCCTCCTCGGCGTGCTCCAGGCGCGCGGCGACCATGCTGGAGACCAGGTGGGGCATGTGGGAGACCAGGGCCACGGCGCGGTCGTGCGCGTCGGCGTCCATGACCACCGGTACGGCCCTGCAGTGCGAGACCAGCTCCAGGGCCAGGTTCAGCACCTCGGTGTCGGTGTCCCGGGTCGGGGTGAGCACCCAGGGGCGGCCCTCGAAGAGGTCGCCGGTCGCGGCCAGCGGGCCGGACTTCTCCCGGCCGGACATGGGGTGCGTGCCGATGTAGGCCGACAGGTCGAGGCCGAGCGCCTCCAGCTCGCGGCGCGGGCCGCCCTTGACGCTCGCCACGTCCACGTAGCCGCGGGCCACGCCCCGGCGCATGGCGTCGGCGAGGACGCCGGCCACGTGCGCGGGCGGGGCGGCGACGAGCGCCAGGTCGACGGGGCCCTCGGGGGCCCGGTCGGTGCCGGCGCCGAGCGCGGCGGCCGTGCGGGCCTGCTCGGGGTCGTGGTCGCTCAGGTGGACGGTGACGCCGCGCTGGACGAGCGCCAGGGCGGCGGAGGTGCCGATGAGGCCGGTGCCGATCACGAGTGCGGTTCTCACTGGGCGATGTCCTTGCGCAGGGCGGCGGCGGCACCGAGGTAGACATGGGCGATGTCGGCGCGGGGCCGGTCCGACTCGATGTGCGCGAGGATCCGGACGACCCGGGGCATGGCGCCCGCGACGTCGAGTTCCTGGGCGCAGATCAGCGGCACGTCGACGATGCCGAGCCCCCGGGCCGCGGCGGCCGGGAAGTCGCTGTGCAGGTCGGGGGTGGCCGTGAACCAGATGCTGATCAGGTCGTCGGGGGTCAGCCCGTTCCGCTCCAGGACGGCGGTGAGCAGCGCCCCGACCTGCTCGTCCATGTGACCGGCCTCGTCCCGCTCGAGTTGGACGGCCCCCCGGACCGCTCGTACCGCCACGGCGCTGCTCCTCGCTGACATGCGTGTGTGTTGCTGGTCCGTCCAGCGTAGTCAGCGTGTCCGGGCCGGGCGCGCGCCGCCCGATCACTGAGACGATGCGAATCATCCGGTAATCACCGTTTTTCTACCTTTATGGGAGTGGTGGCATGTCCAAGAGCGCGAGGCGGCGCACGGTGCTGGTGACGGGAGCGGTGGCGCTGACCGTCCCCGTCGTGGGCTGCGGCGGCAAGACCGGCGGCGGGAGCGAGCAGACCCAGCCCAAGACCGAGCCCGAGACCGCCAAGACCCGGACCGGGAGCGAGCTGACGAGCACCGCCGACATCCCGGAGGGCGGCGGCAAGATCTTCAAGACGCAGAAGGTCGTCGTCACCCAGCCGAAGAAGGGCGACTTCAAGGCCTTCTCCGCGATCTGCACGCACGAGGGCTGCACGCTGGCCAAGGTCGCGGACGGCACGATCGACTGCCCGTGTCACGGCAGCAGATTCCACATCGCCGACGGCTCGGTGGCCCACGGCCCCGCGACCAGGCCGCTCCCCCAGAAGTCGATCGAGGTGGAGGGAAAATCGATCCGCCTCGTGTGAGCGGCCCGCGTACGCTCCGGTCATGCTGCCGGAGCACCCCGAGGACGACCCCGCGGACCTCGTACGCGACCACACCGTCTACGCCTGTGTCATGGGCTCCCGGGCGTTCGGCCTGGCGACGGACACGAGCGACACCGACCGGCGGGGCGTGTTCCTGGCCCCCACCGCCCTGTTCTGGCGGTTCCGGAAGCCGCCGACGCATGTGGAGGGGCCCGGCGAGGAGCAGTTCTCCTGGGAACTGGAACGGTTCTGCGAGCTGGCGCTGCGCGGCAACCCGAACATCCTGGAGTGCCTGCATTCCCCGCTGGTCGAGCGTGTGGACGACACCGGCCGGGAGCTGCTGTCGCTGCGCGGCGCCTTCCTCTCCCGCCGAGTCCACGACACCTTCGGCCGTTACGCCCTCGGTCAGCGCCGCAAGCTGGACGCCGACGTCCGTACGACGGGTGCCCCGCGCTGGAAGCACGCCATGCACCTGCTGCGCCTGCTGACCAGCGCGCGGGACCTGCTGCGCACCGGTGAGCTGTGCATCGAGGTCGGCGAGGAGCGTGCGGCCCTGCTGGCGGTGAAGCGGGGCGAGGTCCCCTGGGCGGAGGTCGAGGCGCGGATGGTCCGGCTGGCGGCGCAGGCGGAGGAGGCCCTGCACCGCACCCCGCTGCCGCCGGAGCCGGACCACGCGCGCGTGGCCGACTTCCTGTACCGGGTGCGCCGGGCGTCAGCCCTCGAGCCGGACCCGCACCACGAGGTCGTGCAGGGCGTCGTACGCGGTGGGCGCGTCCGGCAGGGTTGAGGCGGCCTGCGCCTCGTCGAGCGCCGCGTGCAGCCGCTCCACGTCGGCCTCCACGCGCGCGTGCTCGACGTCGGCCGTGCCGTGCTCCCGCTTCCCCTTCGCGGCTATCAGCTCGGGCAGGTAGCCGGGGGCGTCCACCTGCTCCAGCAGCGTCGGCAGGTGGGCCTGGACCTCGCCGCTGCGCATGAGGTGGATGCCGGTGAGCAGCACCCGGAACGTGTAGAGCAGCGGCTTGAGTTCCCCGGTCTTCTCGAACAGCCGCCACTGCGTCACCGCGAAGCCGCGGTAGTGGTGGGCGTGGTGACTGGTGAGGACGCCGGGGGCCAGCGCGGCCAGCTCCCGGTGCGTCTCGCCGGTGTGCACCACCAGGGGCGAGAGCAGCTGCTCCAGCACGTAGCCGTTGCGGCGGAGCATCAGCCGGACGAACTTGCGCAGGTCGTGGGTGACGAGGTCCAGTTCTACGCCGTAGCGCACCCAGGCCCGGGAGCGGGTCTCGTCCGGCTCGCGCAGTCCGACGAGGTCGCAGGCGGGGAGCAGATGGACGCCCCGCAGGTCCACGTCCGAGTCCTGCGAGGGGAAGCCGTACAGGTGGGCTCCGGAGACGGTCGCGAACAGCAGCGGGTCGGGCTGTTCCGCGACCACGGGCAACAGGTCGATGTCGAGGTCGTCGATCATGCCCTAAGCGTCCCAGAGCGCGCCGAGGGCCAGAAGATCCCCCCGGTACTCGATCCGCTCGGTCCAGTCGGCGGGCCAGGCGTCCGCGCCGAGCCGGGCACCGGCGAAGGCGCCGGTGAGGCAGGCGATGGAGTCGGAGTCGCCGGCGGAGCAGGCGGCCCGCCGCAGCGCGGTGACGGGTTCGTCGGGGAAGAGCAGGAAGCACAGCAGCCCGGTGGCGAGGGCCTCCTCGGCGATCCAGCCCTCCCCGGTGGCCAGGCACGGGTCGGTCTCCGGGGAGACGGTCCGTACGGCCTCCTGGAGGCGGTCGAGGATCGCCAGGCACTCGTCCCAGCCGCGGGCGACGAAGTGCTCGGGGGTGGGGTCCTGGGAGAGGGTCCACAGGTCGCCGAGCCAGGTGTGGTCGTAGCGGGTGCGGTGATCGAGCGCGTAGGAGCGCAGCCGGCCGACCAGGCCCGTCGGGTCGACGCCCTGAGCGAGCAGGTGGACGGCGTGGGCGGTGAGGTCGGAGGCGGCGAGCGCGGTGGGGTGGCCGTGGGTGAGCGCGGACTGCAACTGGGCGGCGCCGGAACGCTGTTCGTCGCTCAGGCCGGGGACGAGCCCGATCGGGGCGACGCGCATGTTGGCGCCACAGCCCTTGGAGCCGATCTGGCTGGCGTCCTGCCAGGCCCGGCCGCCCTCCTTGAGGAGGCCGCACGCGGTGAGGCAGGTGTTGCCCGGCGCCCGGTTGTTGTCCGGCGAGAGGAACCAGTCCACGAACTCCTCGCGCAGCGGCCGCTCCAGCCGCTTCGGGGCGAGGGGGCCGCGGTCCGTGGCCGTGCGCAGCGCGCGGCCGACGGCGAGGGTCATCTGGGTGTCGTCGGAGACGAAGGCGCGCCGCGGCAGCTCCATCTCCCGCCAGGGCCCGCACTTGGCGAGGATCTGGGGCACGTCGTTGAACTCGGTCGGGAAGCCGAGGGCGTCACCGAGGGCGAGGCCGAGGAGTGCTCCGGTTGCGGCTCGTTTGGACACGCGATTCACCATCCCCTTTATCGTCACACTGACAATAAAGGGGATGGTGGCCGGCCGCAAGGGACTTCTAGAGGTCGACTTCCTGCATCAGCATGCCGACCTCGGTGTTGGACAGGCGGCGCAGCCAGCCGGACTTCTGGTCACCCAGGGTGATCGGGCCGAAGGCGGTGCGCACCAGCTTGTCGACCGGGAAGCCGGCCTCGGCGAGCATGCGCCGCACGATGTGCTTGCGGCCCTCGTGCAGCGTCACCTCGACCAGGTAGTTCTTGCCGGTCTGCTCCACGACCCGGAAGTGGTCCGCGCGCGCGTAGCCGTCCTCCAGCTGGATGCCGTCCTTCAGGCGCTTGCCCAGGTCACGCGGGATCGGGCCGACGATGTGCGCGAGGTAGGTCTTCTTCACGCCGTACTTGGGGTGGGTGAGGCGGTGCGCCAGCTCGCCGTGGTTGGTGAGCAGGATGACGCCCTCGGTCTCGGTGTCCAGCCGGCCGACGTGGAAGAGCCGCGTCTCACGGTTGGTGACGTAGTCGCCGAGGCACTGGCGCCCCTCCGGGTCCTCCATGGTGGAGACGACACCGGCGGGCTTGTTCAGCGAGAAGAACTGGTACGACTGCGTGGCGACCGTCAGGCCGTCGACCTTGACCTCGTCCTTCTCCGGGTCGACCCGCTTGCCCTGCTCGAGGACGATCTCGCCGTTGACCTCGACCCTGGCCTGCTCGATCAGCTCCTCGCAGGCCCGCCGGGAGCCGTAGCCCGCGCGCGCGAGCACCTTCTGCAGCCGCTCGCCCTCCTGCTCGGCGCCCGGGAAGGTCTTGGGCGGCTTGACGTCCTTCTTGCCCGCGTACCGCTCCCGGTTGCGCTCCTCGGCCCGGGCGTCGTACTCACGGGAACTCGCCGGCGCCGTACGGCCGCGTCCGCCGCCCTGGCTCTGCCGGGGGCCGCCCTTCGCGCCGCCGCGCGCCGAGGCGCCACGGCCCGACTTCGGGCCGTCCTGGGTGGCGCCCGGGCCTACGTCGTACCGACGCTCCTCCGGGCGCGGCCTCTTCGGCCGGCCGGAGCCCTGCTTGTCATCGCGGGCGTTGCCGGCGCCGCGGTAGTTACCGCGGCCACCGCTGCTCCCGCCGCGGCCGCCGCTGTTGCCACCACGGCTCCCGCCGTGGTTTCCGCTGCTGTTCCTGCCGCTGCTGCTTCGCATCAAAGTTCCGTCTTGTCGTCTGCGTCCTCGGAATCCGGAGCATCCGGATCGAACGACGGGACCCCCTCCTGGGTCTCGGCCTCGATCGCCTCCGCCTCCGGGAGGAAGGGCGCGAGCTCCGGAAGCTCGTCCAGGCCACGCAGGCCCATCCGCTCCAGGAAGTAGTTCGTCGTCCTGTACAGGATCGCACCTGTTTCGGGTTCCGTGCCCGCCTCCTCGACCAGACCGCGCTGCAGGAGGGTGCGCATCACGCCGTCGCAGTTGACTCCGCGCACGGCGGAGACCCGGCTGCGGCTGACCGGCTGGCGGTAGGCGACCACGGCGAGGGTCTCCAGCGCGGCCTGGGTGATCCGGGCGGTCTGGCCGTCCAGCACCAGCCGTTCGACGGCGGGCGCGTACGCGCCACGGGTGTAGAAGCGCCAGCCGCCGGCGACGAACCGCAGCTCGAAGCCGCGGCCCTGCACGGTGTACTCGTCGGCCAGCTCGCGCAGCGCGTCCGCGATCCGGCGCTTCGGGCGCTCGAGGATCTTCGCCAGGTGCTCCTCGGTCGCGGGCTCGTCCACGACCATGAGGACCGCCTCCAGGGCGGGTTTGAGGTCCAGGTCGGCGACGGCCCCCGGACCCGCCGGGACCTCGGTGATCTCGCTCACGGCTTCTTGCCCTCCTCGGGCTTCTCGGGCGGCCGGTCGAACTCGTCGGTGACCACGGGCGCCGCGTCCCCGTCCCCGCCCGTCCAGCGCACCATCAGCTCGCCGAGCGCGGCCTCCTGCTCCAGGGCGACGGCCTTCTCGCGGTACAGCTCCAGCAGGGCGAGGAACCGGGCCACGACGGTGAGGGTGTCGTCGGTGTCCTCGACCAGCGCCCGGAAGCTCGCCTCGCCCAGCTCCTTCAGCCGGGCCACCACGATCCCGGCCTGTTCCTGCACGCTGACCAGCGGGGCGTGGATGTGCTCGACGTACACCTGCGGCTTGGGCCGGGGCTGCATCGCCTTGACCGCGAGCCTGGCGAAGCCCTCGGGGCCGATGCTGATGACGACCTCGGGCAGCAGCTCCGCGTGCTCGGGTTCGAGGCCGACGGTACGGGGGTAGCGCCGGGCCTCCTCGTCGATGCGCGCGTTGAAGATGTCGGCGATCTGTTTGTACGCGCGGTACTGCAGCAGCCGCGCGAACAGCAGGTCACGCGCCTCCAGCAGCGCCAGGTCGGCCTCGTCCTCGACCTCCGCGGCGGGCAGCAGCCGGGCCGCCTTCAGGTCCAGCAGCGTGGCGGCCACGACGAGGAACTCGGTGGTCTGGTCCAGGTCCCAGTCCGGCCCCATGGCCCGGATGTGCGCCATGAACTCGTCGGTGACCCTGGACAGGGCGACCTCGGTGACGTCCAGCCTGTGCTTGGAGATCAACTGCAGGAGCAGGTCGAAGGGACCCTCGAAGTTCGAGAGCCGCACCTTGAAGACACCGTCGAGGGCGGGCGGATCATCGGAGGACGGCGCGGTGGGCCGTGGCTCGGAGGCCGTGACCTCGGGGACTGTGACGGGAATCGCAATCTCAGCGACCGCGACGCCGCAAGCCGCGCCCTCGGGCACCGCGACCTCAGGAGCGACGACTTCGGGGACCGCGACCTCGGGAGCCGCGACCTCGGGGACCGTGATCTCGGGAGCCGCGACCTCGGGGACCGTGATCTCGGGAGCCGCAGACTCGGGAGCCGGCTCGTCGGGCTCCTGCTCCGGTACGGCGGCCGGCTCGGCCGGCAGAGTCCCCGGCCCTCGCCCCAGCGCACGCCGACGCCCGGCAGCGGGGCCGGGGGCGGGAGCGTCGGACGAGGTCATGGCCCCCGCAGGCTACCCCTACCGTCCCCGCAGCCGTCGTACGAGGATGCTCGCGTCCCCGCGGGACTCCAGGTCCGCCAGGACCACGGCCACCGCCTCGCGGACGATCCGCCCGCGGTCCACCGCGAGCCCGTGCTCGCCCCGGAGCACCAGCCGTGCGTGCTCGAGGTCCATCAGCTCCTCGGCCGAGACGTACACGGTGATCTTCTCGTCGTGCCGTTCGCGCCCGCTGGGCCGCCGGGCCGCCGCCCGCCCCCGCTTGCGCGGCTGAGCGGCGGCAGAAGAACCTTCCTGCGCCTGCTGCTGCCGCGCCGGGCGGGTGCGGGACTCGCCGGCCTCGGCCGGCTCGGCCTCCGCCGCCACGTGCTCCGCGCCCTCCCCGTCGCCGCCCTGCACGGGCACCGACTGGGGCGCGTCCTCGGCGGCGGCAGCGGCCACGTCGTCGCTCTCCCCCGCGGGAGCCGGCACCCGGGCCTCACCGCCCGCCCCGCGCCGCGGAGCCGACGGCTGAAGCGCCATTCCCCCTGTCGTACGGAAGAGTTCGTCGGCACCCGGCAGACTCACTCGGCGTGACACCGGGCGAGCACCTCCCTGGCGAGCTGGCGGTAGGCGGCGGCACCGACGGAGTTGGAGGCGTAGGTGGTGATCGGCTCACCGGCGACCGTGGTCTCCGGGAAGCGCACCGTGCGGCCGATGACCGTGTGGTAGACGTGGTCGTCGAACGCCTCGACCACACGGGCCAGCACCTCGCGGCTGTGGACCGTGCGCGAGTCGTACATCGTGGCGAGGATGCCGTCCAGCTCCAGCTCGGGGTTGAGCCGCTCCTGGACCTTCTCGATGGTCTCGGTCAGCAGGGCGACACCGCGCAGGGCGAAGAACTCGCACTCCAGCGGCACGATCACCTTGTGAGCCGCCGTCAGCGCGTTGACCGTGAGCAGGCCGAGCGAGGGCTGGCAGTCGATCACGATGTAGTCGTAGTCGGGCAGCAGCGGCTTGAGCGCCCGCTGGAGCGTCGACTCGCGGGCGACCTCGGAGACCAGCTGGACCTCCGCGGCCGACAGGTCGATGTTGGAGGGCAGCAGGTCCATGTTGGGGACCGCCGTCTTCAGCAGGACCTCGTCCGCCGACATGCCCCGCTCCATGAGCAGGTTGTAGACGGTGAGGTCGAGCTCCATCGGATTGACACCGAGACCCACCGACAGCGCGCCCTGCGGGTCGAAGTCCACGAGCAGCACGCGCCGGCCGTACTCCGCGAGCGCGGCACCCAGGTTGATGGTCGACGTCGTCTTGCCGACGCCGCCCTTCTGGTTGCACATCGCGATGATCTTCGCGGGGCCGTGGTCGGTCAGCGGGCCCGGGATCGGGAAGTACGGCAGCGGGCGTCCGGTCGGACCGATGCGCTCACGGCGCTGTCGGGCCGCGTCGGGCGCGAGCGTGGCCGCGTACTCCGGATCGGGCTCGTACTCGGCGTCGGGGTCGTAGAAATGCCCCTCGGGCAGTTCGTCGTAGGCGGCGAGCTGGTTGTGGGGCGCGCCACTTCCGTCGCCGGCCATGGCGTTCACGTGATGGCCATCCATGCTCTGGTGTGCTGTCCGGGCGATCTGCGGACCCGGACTCTGGTGGGCTGCGAAGGTGCGCACAGCGACGGAGCCGACAGCCTCGAATCCCGCGGGCCCCTGGTCCCGTGCCGGCATTCCTGGTTGACCACCCCCGGGAGAAAATGTCGACTCATTCACAAGTCGTCTTACCTCCTTGGTGACCAGGAAACTTCTAGACAAGGTCAGCGTCGCAGCATGCCGACGGTTGGCGACTCTATGGCGTGTCGGCGGTCCGCAGCAACACAATCCGCCGGACCCGGCAGGATGTGTCGGCAATGAAACATCTCGCTGTCAAGGGCGTACGGCCGTCGCACAGCAGGTTTCACCGGTGTGCGAATCGGTCGAAGGGTTACGTTCGAGGCGAGTTGACCGAGCGTCGCAAAGTGACCATACACACATCCGGCCGGACCTTGTCGGGCAAGGTCCGGCCGGATGCGTGTCGTTGACGAGCCGTGTTGACGAATCGCCTTTTATGACCTGGTGACTTAGCGACCTAGCAGGTCACAGGGTCAGCCGAGCAGGGTCTCCAGCTCCACGTGCTCCAGGCCGTGGGCCTCGGCGACCTCCCGGTAAACGACCTTGCCGTCGTGGGTGTTGAGACCCTTGGCGAGCGCCGCGTCACGGCGCAGCGCCTCGACCCAGCCGTTGTTGGCGACGGAGACGATGTACGGCAGGGTCGCGTTGGTGAGGGCGTTGGTGGAGGTGTTGGGCACCGCGCCGGGCATGTTGGCGACGCAGTAGAAGACCGAGTTGTGGACCTGGAAGGTCGGCTCGGCGTGCGTGGTGGGGTGGGAGTCCTCGAAGCAGCCGCCCTGGTCGATCGCGATGTCGACAAGAACACTTCCCGGCTTCATGCGGGCCACCAGCTCGTTGGTGACGAGCTTCGGGGCCTTGGCGCCCGGGATGAGGACCGCGCCGATGACGAGGTCGGCGTCGAGGACGGCCTTCTCCAGCTCGAAGGTGTTGGACATGATCGCCTTGACCTTCGTGCCGAAGATCTTGTCGGCCTCGCGCAGCTTGTTGATGTCGCGGTCGAGCAGGGTCACCTCGAAGCCCATGCCGACGGCGACCTGGGTGGCGTTCCAGCCGGAGACGCCGCCGCCGATGACGACGCACTTGGCCGGGGTGACACCCGGGACGCCACCGGGAAGCACGCCACGGCCGCCGGCCGCGCGCATCAGGTGGTAGGCGCCGACCTGCGGGGCCAGGCGGCCCGCGACCTCGGACATCGGGGCGAGCAGCGGCAGCGCGCGGTTCGGCAGCTCAACGGTCTCGTAGGCGATGGCCGTGGTGCCGGACTCGATGAGGGCGTCCGTGCACTCCTTGGAGGCGGCCAGGTGCAGGTAGGTGAAGAGGATCTGGTCCTTGCGGAGGCGGTGGTACTCCTCCGCGATGGGCTCCTTGACCTTCAGCAGCAGGTCGGCGGTGGCCCACACCTCGTCGGCGGTGTCGAGGATCCCGGCACCGGCGGAGACGTACTCCTCGTCCGTGATCGAGGAACCGAGGCCGGCGCCCCGCTCGACGACGACCTGGTGGCCGTTGCGCACCAGCTCGTGCACACCGGCGGGGGTGATGGCCACCCGGAACTCGTTGTTCTTGACCTCGCGGGGGATGCCGACCTTCACGTCGATCACGGTCCTTGGCTCAGAGGGTATGGGGGTGCACTACAGACGTACCCAGACATGCGGGGGCATACCGGGAGACACCGCATGGGAACGTGCGGCAGAGCCAGTTTAATGAAGGTGTTCCGGCTGTCTAGCCTTTCATTGCATCAATCTTCATCGGATGCACTACGGATTTCGCAGGCACTCACGGCCTCTTCCAGGCTTGCCTCGTCCTCCGGCGGCTCCTCTCCCAGCATGCGCTCGGCCGCCGCGCGATGCAGTCGGGCCGCGCCGGGGTCGCCGAGGTGCTCCAGGGTGTCGGCCAGCCTGAGCTGCAGCGCGGCCTGCAACCGCACGTCCTCGGCCCGCCGCGCCCACTCCACCGCCTCCAGGCAGGTGCGCAGCGACTCCTCGAACCGCCCCGCGTACTCCTGGACCCGGGCCAGCTCGCTCAACGCCCGCGCGTGGGCGGGGACATCGCCGCTCCTGCGGTGGCCTGCGACGGCGGCCCGCCAGTTGCGCAGGCCCTCGCCGTAGCGGCCCGCGTACGTGTGGGCGGTGGCGATCCGGCCGTACAGCCGGGCGGCCTGGTCGCGCTCGCCCCGGGCCAGCCGCTCGGCCAGGGCCCGGCCGAACCAGTCGGCGGCCCGGTCGTAGTCCCCCAGCTCTAGGTGCGCGCCGCCTACGGATTCCATTGCGCGGCCGGTGGCGTACGGGTCATTCGCCTGGCGTCCGGCATCCAGTGCCAGCCGGTACCGGGCCAGCGCGTCCCGGGTGCGGCCGGTCTGGGCGTCCAGATCGCCCAGGTTCAGCAGGGCGGCGGCCTTCTCCCGGGCCAGTCCGCGCCGCTCGGCGACATCGAGGACCAGGCCGTGCACGCCGTACAGGTCGGGCGCCGCGGCCTGCGTGCCGACGTGCGCCACGATCGCCCTGACCAGCTGGGACAGCAGCCGCCGGGCCAGGTTGTCCAGCTCGCCGTCGGCCACCGCGAGCCGCGCCGAGGCCAGCAGGGCGGGCCGCCGGATGCCCAGCCAGTCGGCCGCGGCCCGCGGGGTCGGGAAGCGCACCTCGCGGGGCATCGCGTTCAGCTTCTCCCGGGCCTGGGGGCTGTCCGTCTCGGTGATCGCCCGGCAGGCCTGCAGCAGCCGTACCGTCCGCTCCAGCATCCGGGCCCGGGCCAGCTGCAGCTCGGCGGGCCGCTCCTGGCTCTCGGCCCGGGCCCGCAGCAGCGGGTGCAGACAGCCGGGGACGTCGTACTGGGGCAGCGGGGAGTCCACCGGGCGCAGCAGGCCGAGGGCGACGAGGTCGTCCAGGGTGGCGCGGGCGGCGGGGACCGAGCAGCCCGCGAGGGACGAGGCGGTGTGCGGATCGATCAGGCCGGCCGGGGCGAGGGAGAGCAGCCGCAGTATCCGGGCGGCCTGGCCGGGCAGCTCGTCGTACACGAGCCGGAAGACCCGGGCGAGCGGGCTGGCGTCCGCGCCGTCCTCGAGATCGGCGTTCAGCCGTTTGGCGAGGTCGGAGACGGCGGCCTTGGGGCGGGCGGCGAGCCAGCCGCCGGCCAGGACGAGCGCGGCCGGCTGGCCGTGACAGGCCTCGACCAGGCTCTCGGCGGCGCGCGGGTCGACGGTGATGCGCACCGAGCCGGTGTAGCGGGTGAGCAGCTCCAGCGCGGACTTGGTGTCGAGGCCGCCGAGGGTGCAGGGGCGGACGTCCGCGATGCCGGTGAGCGGGCCCCCGGAGACGGCGACCAGCAGGCACTCGGGGGCGTCCGGGAGCAGCGCGTCGACCTGCTCGGCGCCGGTCGCGTCGTCCAGCAGCAGCAGCATCCGCCGGTCGGCGAGGGCCGTGCGCAGCGCCGCGGTCAGGTCGTCCTCGGCGGCGCCGGCCGGGGCGGGCAGCCCGAGGGCGGTCAGCAGCTCGCGGGCGGTGCGCTCGACCGGCACGGGGGTGCCGTCGGGCTCGCCGAGCCGGGCCCGCAGCACCCCGTCGGGGTAACGGCCGGCGACCTGGCGCACGAGTTCCTCGGCGAGGGCGGTGCGGCCGGAGCCGGGGCGGCCGGCGATGAGAAGGACACGCGCGCGCGGGGCCTTGCGGCCGGAGAGGGTGTCCAGGCCCGCCCGCTCGATGTCGGCGCGCAGCTCCTTCAACTCGCGCGTCCGGCCCAGGAAACGACCCTCCGCGGCCGGTTGCGCCGACGGCCGTACGTCGCCTGTGTCCACCGCCTGATCCGTCACGGGCCACACTCCCGTCCCACCGCACGCGCAAGCCCGCCGGATCTTCCGCAACGGGCGTTCCAGAGCCTAGTTCACGCTCTGCGACGTACCGTGAGGACCACGGCGGACGGGTCCCTCGATCGGATCAGGCGATCGTCACACGAATGCGCCGAGGGGCGGGGTCAGGCCGCGAAGGGGCGCGCGGGCCACGGCGCGTCGGCCGGGCGCAGCGCGTCCAGCCCGTCCCCGGCGCGCGCGGCCACCAGGGAGAGGACCCCGACGACCAGGCAGTTGTTGTGCACGTCACCGGCGAGGATCCGGTCCACCAGCTCCCCGACCGGCACGCGCGCGTGCTGCATGTCGGTCTCCTCGTGCTCCGCCGCGAAACGCTCCCCGTCCGCCTCGGACAGATCGCGGGCGAGGAAGATCCGTACGGCCTCGTCGCAGCCGCCGGGGGTGGTGTACACGTCGGTCAGCACCCGCCAGTCCTCGGCCTTGACGTGCGCCTCCTCGTACAGCTCGCGCTGGGCCGCGTGCAGCGGGTTCTCGCCCGGCACGTCCAGCAGGCCGGCCGGGATCTCCCACAGCTTGTGGCGCACCGGGTGCCGGTACTGGTTGATCAGCAGGACCCGGTCCTCCTCGTCCAGGGCGAGGACGGCGACCGAGCCCGGGTGGACCTGGTAGTCACGGCGGGCCACCGAACCGTCGGGCATGACCACGTCGTCCGTGCGGACGGAGGTCTTGTTCCCGGTGAACGGGGTCGCGGTCGCCCGGATCTCCCACTCCTCGGGGGTGTCCTTGATCGTCATGCCCTGTCCTTCCAACGCTTTCGAAAAAGACCGGCCACAGTGAAGCCGGGGTGCCCACCTCCTGAGAGGTACGCACCCCGGCCACCGTACAACTGGTGTGTTACTTCGAATTCTTCCGCTCGACCGAGGCCTTCACGAGGCCCGCGAAGAGCGGGTTCGCCCGGGTCGGGCGCGAGCGCAGCTCGGGGTGCGCCTGCGTGGCGACGAGGAACGGGTGGACGTCACGCGGGTACTCCACGTACTCCACGAGCTTGCCGTCCGGCGAGGTGCCCGAGAAGAGGATGCCGGTCTTCTTCTCCAGCTCCGCGCGGTAGGCGTTGTTCACCTCGTAGCGGTGGCGGTGCCGCTCCTCGACGTACTCCTTGCCGTCGTACACCTCGCGGACGATGGACCCCTCGGCGAGCTTCGCCGGGTACATGCCCAGGCGCATCGTTCCGCCCATGTCGCCCTCACCGGCGACGATGTCCATCTGCTCGGCCATGGTGGAGATGACCGGGTGGGCGGTGGCCGGGTCGAACTCGGTGGAGTTGGCGTCCGGGATGTCGGCCAGGTTCCGGGCGGCCTCGATCACGATGCACTGCAGGCCCAGGCAGAGGCCGAGCAGCGGGATCTTGTTCTCGCGGGCGTAGCGGATGGCGCCGACCTTGCCGAGCACACCGCGGTCGCCGAAACCGCCCGGGATGCAGATGCCGTCGACGTCACCCAGCTGGGCCTTGGCGCCGGCCGGGGTCTTGCAGTCGTCGGAGGTGACCCACTTGATCTTCACGCGGGCCTTGTTGGCGAAACCGCCCGCGCGCAGCGCCTCGGTCACCGACAGGTAGGCGTCGGGCAGGTCGATGTACTTGCCGACCAGCGCGAGGGTGATCTCGTGGTCGGGGTTGTGGACGCGGTCCAGCAGGTCGTCCCAGGTCGTCCAGTCCACGTCCCGGAAGGGCAGGTCGAGCTTGCGGACGACGTAGGCGTCGAGGCCCTCGGTGTGCACGACCTTCGGGATGTCGTAGATCGAGCGGGCGTCCGGGCAGGCCACCACGGCGGCCTCGTCGACGTCGCACATCAGCGAGATCTTGCGCTTGATGGCGGTGGGGACCTCGCGGTCGCAGCGCAGCACGATCGCGTCCGGCTGGATACCGATGTTGCGCAGCGCGGCGACGGAGTGCTGGGTCGGCTTGGTCTTCAGCTCGCCGGACGGGCCGATGTACGGCAGGAGCGAGATGTGCACGACGAAGACGTTGTCCCGGCCGACCTCGTGGCGGACCTGACGGACGGTCTCCAGGAACGGCAGCGACTCGATGTCGCCGACCGTGCCGCCGACCTCGGTGATGACGACGTCCACCTCGTCGGTGGCCATGCGCCGGATGCGGTGCTTGATCTCGTTGGTGATGTGCGGGATGACCTGGACGGTGTCGCCCAGGTACTCGCCGCGCCGCTCCTTGGCGATCACCGTGGAGTACACCTGGCCGGTGGTGACGTTGGCCGAGCCGTCCAGGTCGCGGTCGAGGAACCGCTCGTAGTGGCCGATGTCCAGGTCGGTCTCGGCGCCGTCGTTGGTGACGAACACCTCACCGTGCTGGAAGGGGTTCATCGTGCCCGGGTCGACGTTCAGGTACGGGTCGAGCTTCTGCATCACGACGCGCAGGCCACGGGCCTTGAGCAGCATGCCCAGGCTGGAGGCGGTGAGGCCCTTGCCGAGCGAGGAGGCGACACCCCCGGTGACGAAGATGTGCTTGGTCGTCGTAGCTGTGCTCGATCGGAAAGCGGGCGGCGGCATGGCCAAGAGGGGGCTCCCGTGGTCGCTGTCTGTGATGCGTTGCGGCTGCCGGTCCGGAAGACGCTGCTTCCGGGCGGGGGTGCCGTCGCTGCGGTTCGGGGGTTCGTCTCCCACCGGTCCACGGGCTACCAGCGTAACAGCGCCTGGAGGAGATGGCTTCCGGCCACGCTCCGCGCTCGCGTCGACACAGGCACGCACCGGTCACCCGATCGTCACCCGGTGGTCACCCGTTCGGCCCACACGGGTTGCCCGGAGCGGCACGCAGATCATCTACGTGCGTCGTATCCTGCTCGGACACTCGCTGCCGAGCCCGGCCGGAAAAGACGGCACACCCCCGCCAGCATCACCCGGAACAACGAGAGCGCGGCAGTTCGTTGAGCTAGGACTGTCGTGTTGCCTCAGGGCTCGGCGGACTGCTTTGCTTCACCGCTCAGCGATGCTTGAACAACGACCCCTTGACCGCACTAGCGACAGCCCCCTGCGCGGGGGTGACGTGGCCGTTCGACTGGAGTTGCACGTGGCCGGGCGCATCGAAGACTACGCACTCATCGGAGACATGCAGACCGCGGCACTGGTCTGCCGGGACGGCACGGTGGACTGGCTGTGCCTCCCCCGCTTCGACTCGCATGCCGTCTTCGCCGGCCTGCTGGGCACCGAGGAACACGGCTTCTGGCGGCTCGGCCCCGCCCATGCCGCCGACGCCAAGCCGCCCACGGCCGCCCGGCGCAGCTACCGGGGCGACTCGCTGATCCTGGAGTCGGAGTGGGACACCCCGCGCGGCACCGTGCGCGTGACCGATTTCATGCCCCCGCGTGACGGCGCCCCGCAGCTGATCCGGATCGTGGAGGGCGTCACCGGCCGGGTCCCGATGCGCTCCGCCCTGCGGATGCGGTTCTCCTACGGACGGGTGGTGCCGTGGGTGCACAAGCACGAGGGGCGCACGGTGGCCGTCGCCGGGCCGGACTCGGTCTGGTTCGACACGGAGGCGGAGACCTACGGCAAGGCGCTGACGACCTACGCCGACTTCACGGTCGCCCCGGGTGACCGGATCGCGTTCACCATCTCGTGGCAGCCCTCGCACAAGGAGCCGCCGCCGCTGCCGGAGCCGGAGGCCTCGCTGGAGGCCACGGAGGACTTCTGGCGCGAATGGGTGGAGCACTGTACGTACCACGGACCGTACCGCGAAGCGGTGATCCGCTCGCTGATCACCCTCAAGGCGCTGACGTACGCCCCCACCGGCGGCATCGTGGCCGCGCCCACCACCTCCCTGCCGGAGGACATCGGCGGCGTCCGCAACTGGGACTACCGCTACACCTGGCTGCGGGACGCGGCGATCACCCTGTCGTCGCTGCTGCGCACCGGCTACCGCGAGGAGGCCCGCGCCTGGCGCGAGTGGCTGCTCCGCGCGGTCGCGGGCGACCCGGAGAACCTGCAGATCATGTACGGCCTCGCGGGCGAGCGGGAGCTGGGCGAGGCCGAGCTGGACTGGCTGCCGGGCTACGAGAACTCCGCCCCGGTCCGGGTGGGCAACGGCGCCGCGCACCAGCTCCAGCTGGACGTGTACGGCGAGGTCACCGAGGCCCTGCACCTGGCCCACATGACCGGCTTGGCCCGGCACGACTACGCCTCCCTGCTGCAGCTGAAGCTGATCCGCTACCTGGAGGACCACTGGCAGGAGCCGGACGAGGGCATCTGGGAGGTGCGCGGCCCGCGCCGGCACTTCGTGCACTCCAAGGTGATGGCCTGGGTCGCGGTGGACCGCACCATCAAGCTCATCGAGTCCGGTGACGCGGACGGCCCGCTGGAGCGCTGGAAGGAGCTGCGCGACGACATCCACCGGGACGTGTGCGAGAAGGGCTACGACAAGGAGCGCAACACCTTCACCCAGTCGTACGGCTCCCAGGAGCTGGACGCCTCGCTGCTGCTCATCCCCCAGATGGGCTTCCTGCCGCCGGACGACAAGCGGGTGATCGGCACGATCGAGGCGATCCAGCGCGAGCTGTCCACCTCGGACGGGTTCATCCTGCGCTACCCGACCGAGGGGGAGCACGCGGGCGTGGACGGCCTGCCCGGCGACGAGGGCGCCTTCCTCGCCTGCTCGTTCTGGATGGCGGACGACCTGGCGATGATCGGCCGGGTGGACGAGGCCCGCAAGCTGTTCGAGAAGCTCCTGGCCCTGCGCAACGACCTCGGTCTGCTCGCCGAGGAGTGGGACCCGCGCCTGCAGCGCCAGGTCGGCAACTTCCCGCAGGCCTTCAGCCACGTTCCGCTGATCGACACGGCCCTGCGGCTGACGGCTTCGGGCGCGTACGGCGGCTGACGGGCACCGGCGGGCCGCGCGGCCCTAGGCTGGGAGTGTCACCGGTCCCTGCACGGAAGGGGGCGGCCATGGCTTCCCCTTCGAAGGCGGGCGCGGCCCTCGCCGCGCTCCGCGAGGATCTGGTGGGCGACGTGTTCGCCCCCGGCGACCGGGGCTACGACGAGGCCCGTACGGTCTTCAACGCGATGATCGACCGGCGGCCGGCGGTGATCGCCCAGTGCGCCGACGCCACCGACGTGGTCCGGGCGGTGCGCTTCGGCAGGGAGCTGGACCTGCACATCGCGGTGCGCGGCGGCGGCCACAGCGTCTCCGGGGCCGCGCTGGGCGACGGCGCGCTCGTGGTGGACCTGCGCCGGATGCACCAGGTGACCGTCGACCCGGCGACCGAGGCGGCCCGGGTCGAGGGCGGTGCGACGATGAGCCACCTGGACCGGGCCACCCAGCTCCACGGCCTCGCGACCACCGGCGGGCGCGCCTCCACCACCGGTGTCGGCGGCTTCGTCCTGGGCGGTGGCACCGGCTGGCTGGACCGGGCCTTCGGCCTCGCCGTCGACAACCTCGTCGGCGTGGAGCTGGTCACCGCCGACGCCGAGCGGGTGCACGCCAATCCCGACGAGAATCCCGAGCTCTTCTGGGCTCTGCACGGCGGGGGCGGCAACTTCGGCATCGCCACCGCGCTCACCCTGCAACTGTACGAGCTGCCGGAGTTCTCGATCGTCCTGCTGATGTTCCTGCCGCAGTTCGGACCCGACGTGACCCGCACCTTCCGCGAGATCATCCGGACCGGACCGGACGAGGTGAGCGGCGCGGTCCTCTTCATCACCGGTCCGCCCGAGGAGTTCACGCCGCCGGAGCTGGTGGGCAAGCTGGTGTGCGCCGCGCTGCTGACGTACGCGGGCGCCGAGGACGACCTGCGCAAGCTCGCCGAGCCGCTGCTGGCGCTGCCGCACGAGGTCGAGCTGGCCGGTGACATGCCGTACGTCGACGCGCAGTGCATGCTCGACGACCCGCCCGGGATGCGGAACCACTGGTCGGCGGAGTATCTGACCGGGCTGCCGGACGAGGCGGTGGACGTCTTCTGCGCCCGCGCGGACAGCATGCCGGTGCCGAGCAGCACCAAGCACCTGCTGTTCCCGCAGGGCGGGGCGATCGCCGCCGGTCCGCACGAGTACCCGGTGCCGTACCGGGACGCGGCCTGGGCCGCGCACCCGTTCGGCATCTGGCAGGACCCGGCCGACGACGAGCGGGCGGTCGCCTGGGTCCGGGCGGTGCGCGCCGACCTGCGGCCGTGGAGCACGGGTGCCGTCTACCTCAACTTCATCGGCGACGAGGGCCCCGAGCGGGTCAGGGCGGGCCTGGGCGAGGAGAACACGCTGCGCCTGGGGAAGGTGAAGCGGCGCTACGACCCGGACAACGTGTTCCGCTTCAACCACAACATCCGGCCGGTGTAGCCGCCCACCGGAGCTGACGTCGGGACGTTCACGCAGGTAGCGTCCGCTGCATGGACAGCCGTACGGACCACCGATTCGACACCCAGGGCGCCGGGATCACCGTGCAGCGGGCGCTGGAGCTGCCCGGGCTGCGCAGCGGGCTGCCGGAGATCCTCGCGGGGGCGGACCGGCTGGGGCGCACGGTGCGCTGGGTGCACGCGGGCGAGGTGCCCAACATCGCGTCGCTGCTCAAGGGCGGCGAGCTGCTGCTCACCACCGGCTACGGCCTGGGCACCCGCCCGGCCGAGCAGCGGGCGTTCGTGCGCACGCTCGCCGAGCGCGGGATCGCCGCCCTGGTGGTGGAGCTGGGCCCGCGCTTCGCCCGGCTGCCCTCCGCGCTGGTGGACACCGCCCGGGCGGCCGGGCTGCCGCTGGTGCAACTGCACCGCGAAGTGCCGTTCGTGACGGTGACGGAGGAGATCCACACCGAGATCGTCAACGGCCACTACGCGCTGCTCCAGCGGGCCGAGGAGGTGCACCGGCGCTGTACCGAGGCGCTGCTGGGCGGCGGCGGGGTGCCGCAGGTGCTGGGGATCCTGGCGGACTTCGGCGGCAACCCGGTGTTCCTGGAGACGGCCGACGGCCGCCTGCTGTACGCCGCCGGTGAGGGGCCCGAGGGGGCGGACCCGCTGCAGGTGTGGGAGGGGCTCAGGGGCCCGCACAAGGACGCGCCGCCGCCCGCCGGTTCGGTGCTGGTGGACGTGCCCGGCGGCGGTCCGGGGACGGCGGGGTCCGTGCGCGCCCGGCTGGTCCTGCTGCCGGTGCGCTCCCCGCTCTCCCCGGTGCACCGGATCGCCGCCGAACGGGCCGCCGGCATCCTGGCCGTGGTGCTGATGCAGGCCCGGCAGGAGGAGGAGCTGGCGGCGCGCGGACGCGGTGACTTCCTCACCGATCTCGCCGAGGGCCGGATCACGGCGGAGGACGCGCCGGCGCAGGCCCGGGTCCTCGGCTTCAAGCCCGGTGGCAGCCCGCTGCTGCCCGTGGTCATGCGGATCGGCGACACCCTGTCCCCCGGCGGAGGCTGGGCGGTGCTGGCGCGGGCGGTCTCGGAGGAGCTGGCCGCGGTGGGGGTGCCGGTGCTGCTGGGCGTGCGGCCGGTGGAGGGCCGGGTGCTGGTGCTGCTGGGCCTGCGCGCGGAGCCGGAGCGGCCGGCGGTGGCGGACCGGGTGGCGGCGGCGCTGCGGGCGGGCGTGGAGCGGGCCGGGATGCGGCGGCCCGGGTCGCCGCCGCCGGTCGTGGTGGTCGGGGTGGCGGGTGGCTGGGCCGCGGCGTCGGCGGGGCTGCGGCACGCGGCCGAGACGGCGACGGCGGCCGAGGGCCTCGGCGACCGTCCCTGGTACGACGCCCGCCGCCTGGACATCGACCTGCTGCTGTGGCGGCTGCGCGACCATCCGGACCTCGCCGCCTTCGTGGACCGCGCGATCGGCCCGCTGCGCGACCACGACCACCGCTCCAAGCCGCCGCTGCTGCCCACGCTGCAGACCTATCTGGCGCACGCCGGCCGCAAGGCGGAGACCGCGCGCGAGCTGCACCTGAACCGGCAGACGCTGTACAACCGCCTCGCCCGCATCGGGGAGTTGCTCGGCACCGACCTGGACGACCCGCAGACGGTCCTGGCGTTGAGCCTGGCCCTGCGCGCCCGCCGGCACGTGCCTTAGGCCCTGTCGTCGAACTCCCGCCTGCCCCGCGACGCCATGCACGCTCCCCCAGAAGGGGCACCCCCACTCGCCCCACCGGCCCCAGGCCCGAGTACATCCAGTACGAGGACCTGGGGCCGGCACTCCCCCAGCCTTCGGCCGGGGGGGACCCCCAGAGCAGGCACCTGACGCCGCAGAGCCCGCCCTCCGGGCGAACGACGGGAGTTTGACGACAGGACCTAGGTGCCCGGGGGCCTAGGCCAGCGGCCGGGGCTGGGTCAACTCGTCGTAGACGCTGAGCACTTGGGCGACGGTCTCGTCGTCCGTGGGCCAGCCGGCGGCCTGCCGCACGCCGCGCTCCCGCAGCAGCTCACGGCGCCCGGGATCGGCGAGCAGCGCCACGACCGTGTCGGCGAGCGCCTGCGGGTCGCCGTACGGGACGAGTTCGGCCGCGTCGCCGACGAGGTCCGGGATGCCGCCGACGCGGGTGGCGACGAGCGGCACGCGCGCGTACAGCGCCTCCTGGGCGAGGACGGAGCGCGACTCCCAACTGCTGGTCAGCAGGGCCAGGTCGGCGGCGGCGAGCAGCTCGGGCACGTCGTCGCGGTGGCCCACGAGCCGCACCGGCAGCGCCTCGTCCTCGATCCGCCGCTGCAGCACCGGGCGCAGCGGCCCCTCGCCCGCGACGACGACCAGCGGCAGCGGGTCCAGGTCCCGCCAGGCGCGCGCCGCGTCGAGCAGGACCTCGTAGCCGCGGTGCCGGTCGAGGGAGCCGACCGCGATCAGCAACGGGCGGCCGGTGGCGCCGACTTCGGCCCGGATCTTGGACCGCAGCCGGTCGGGGTCCTCCGGGTCGGGGGTCCGGCGCTGTCCCGGCAGGCCGACCGCCGCGAGCCGGGCGTCCCGCGCCCCGGTGCGCCGGGCCCGCTCCACCAGGTCGGGGCTGGTACCGAGGACCACGGCGGCCGTCCTCACCACCCGGCGCTCCAGCAGCCGCAGCAGGTGCGCCCGGGCGCCCTCCGCCCGGGCGCGGTTGTGCCAGGTGACCACGAGCGGGGTGTGCCGGCCGCCGAGGGCGAGGACGGCCCGGAAGGAGGCGTGCAGGCCGTGCGCGTGCACCAGGTCGGCGTCGGCGCAGGCCGCCCGGAGCGCGGCCACCGAGGCCGGGTCGCTGCTGCGTGGCACGTGCACGTGTGCGGCGCCGGTCCCGGTGAAGTCGTAGGCCCGGTCGGCCTCCACGGGGGCGCACACCGTGACCCGTACGCCCCTGGCCACCAGCCCCTCGGCCAGGGAGCGCACGTGCGCGCTGCTGCCGGCGTTGCCCCCGCCCAGCACCTGCACGGTGCGCAGCGGCGACTGGCCGTGCGGTGCGTTGCTGCTCAGGGGGCTCACGGGGCCGGGCTCCTGGTTCGGCGTGGGGCGGTCACGAGGGAACGTACAGAAGGTAGCGGGATCACAGGGGCGGAAGGTCGTACCCCGCGCGCCTCCCGCGCGGACCGTGCTCATGCCCAAGCATGCCAGGAGGCGGCCTCGTTCCGGGAAATCCCGGAGGGCGCACTGTGCGGCGGGCCGGGGCAGTGCGCCGGAGCACGTCACCCACACGGGTGAGGGGGCGAGGGCGCACCCGAACTCCGTACGAGCGCGTTCCACGAGGTCAGACGCTCACAGCGCCCGCGCCCACGCGGTGACCCGGTCTCCGTGCACGGCGGCGGTCACCAGGGCGGCGGCGTGCGCGAGCAGTCCCGCGCGCCGATTGCCCGCCACCACGGCCGCCCCCAGCGCGGCCCCCAGTGCGTGCGCCCCCGTGTCCCCGATCATCATGCGCTCGCCCAGGTCGTCGGGGAGCACGGCCGCGGCGGCGCCCGTCGCGGCGGCGGCCAGCGCACCGCCGGGCCCCTTCCGCAGCAGCCCCGGCGCGCCGAGCGCGAGCACCGCTCCGGCGGCCCGCCCGGGCCGCACGTCGACGAGGTTGACGAAGTGCGCCGCACCGGCGATCACCACCCCGGCGAGCACCTTGTCCAGCGGCCGCTCCTTCAGCAGCGCGCCCGCGGCCAGCCCGGCGGCCGAGATCCCGAACAACTTCACGGCCCCGCTGGTGACCTCACCGCCTCGCAGCGCGCCGAGATGAGCCCGCAAGCCCCGCCGGTGATCTCCGGCGACATCGTCGTACGCCCCGCAGAGACCGGCGGCGAGCACGGCCGCACCGGCGGCGGGATGCACCCGGGCGGCTCCCGCGGCCGCCGCCAAGGCCGCCGCGGGCCCGGCGTACAGGCCGACGGTCCGCCCGGCGTAGTTCTTCCGCTCCCAGCGCGCGCGGGTGCCGGGAGCGGTTCTGCGCAGGAGCCCCATGCCCGCACGCGTCACCCCCGCGGCCACCGCGAAGCTGCTCCGCCTGCCCACCTGAACGGATTCCTCCTAGCCGTCCGCCCGGGCGGCGGCGAGGAGTTCCTCCGCGTGGGCGCGGGCCGTCTCGGAGTCCTCCTGGCCCGCCAGCATCCGGGACAGCTCGCGGACGCGTTCCTCGCCCTCCAGGACCTTCACACCGGACCGGGTGACGGAGCCGTCGTTGGTCTTCTCCACCAGCAGCTGCCGGTCGGCGAACGCGGCGACCTGCGGGAGGTGGGTGACGACCACGACCTGCGCGCTCTTGGCGAGCTTCGCCAGGCGCCGGCCGATCTCGACCGCCGCCTTGCCGCCGACACCGGCGTCGACCTCGTCGAAGAGATACGTCGGCACGGGGTCGGTGCCCGCGAACACGACCTCCACGGCGAGCATCACCCGGGACAGCTCACCACCGGACGCGCCCTTGGCGATGGGCCGGGGCGGGGCACCTGGGTGCGGGGCGAGCAGCAGCTCGACCTCGTCGACGCCCGACGGCCCGTACGCGACCGCACGCCCGTCGACCTCGACGCCCTCCGGGTCCTCGGTCTGCCGCAGGGCGAAGGACACGCGCGCGTGGGGCATCGCCAGCGAGGCCAGCTCGGCGGTCACGGCGGCGGCGAACCGCTCGGCGGCCTCCGCCCGCGCATCCGACAGGGCCTGCGCCAGCCCGCCCAGTTCGGTGCGCAGCGCGTCCCGCTCCGCGGTCAGCTCCCCGGTCCGCTCGTCGTCGCCGTCCAGCTCGGTGAGCCGGGCGGCGCTCTGCTCGGCCCAGGCCAGCACACCGGCCACGTCCTGCCCGTACTTGCGCGTGAGGGCGGTCAGCGCGGCCCGGCGCTCCTCCACCGCGGCCAGCCGCAGCGGGTCGGCGTCCAGGTCGTCGGCGTACCCCGCCAGCTCACCGGCGACGTCACCGAGCAGGATCCCGATCTCCCCGATCCGGTCGGCGAGCGCGGCCAGCGCCGGGTCGTGGGAGCGCACGGCCTCCAGCGCCCGGTGCGCGCCCGCGACGAGCGTCGAGGCGTCGATCCCCTCGGGGTCCTCGGGATTGCCCGCGAGAGCTGCGTGCGCGGCCGTGGCGGCGGACGACAGGGCCTCGGCGTGCCCCAGCCGCTCCGCCTCCTCGGCGAGCTCCACGTCCTCCCCGGCCCGTGGCTCGACGGCGGCGACCTCGTCGAGCCCGTACCGCAGCATGTCGGCTTCCTGCGCCCGCTCACGCGCACGCGTGACGATCTCCTCCAGCTCGGCGGAGACCGCCCGCAGCCGTCGGTAGGCCTCGGTGTACTTGGCGAGCGGCCCGGCGACGGCGTCGCCCGCGTACCGGTCCAGCGCCTGCCGCTGCCGGGACAGCTTCAGCAGCCCCTGCTGATCGGTCTGCCCGTGCACGGCCACCAGGTCGTCGGCCAGCTCGGCGAGCAGCCCGACCGGCACCGAGCGCCCGCCCAGATGGGCGCGGGAACGCCCCTCGGCGGAAACGGTACGGCTGATCAGCAGGGCCCCGTCGTCCAGCTCCGCCCCGGCCTCCTCGGCCCGTACGACGGCGGCGGCGTCCCCGCGGACGGCGATCCGCCCCTCCACCACCGCCTTCTCGGCGCCGATCCGCACGAGCGCCGGGTCCGCCCGGCCACCGAGCAGCAGCCCGAGGCTGGTGACCACCATGGTCTTGCCCGCACCCGTCTCACCGGTGACGGCGGTGAACCCGGGCGACAGTTCGACGACGGCATCGTCGATGACCCCGAGCGACCGTATCCGCATCTCCTCCAACACGGAACAGACCTTACGAGGTCTGGGGTGGCGAGTGCACATGGCCCGCCCATGTCACTCGGTGGAGTGGTGCGGTGCCCCCCGCCACCCGGTGGTCGGCAGCGCGAACTTCGCGACAAGCCGGTCGGTGAACGACGAATGGTGCAACCGGGCCAGCCGCACCGGCACCGCTCCCCGCCGGACCTCCACCCGTGCCCCGGGCGGCAGCTCGACCGTCCGCCGCCCGTCGCACCACAGCACGCCCGGCGGGATGTGCGGCAGCACCTCCACGGCGAGCACGGAGTCCGGCGAGGTGACCAGCGGCTTCGCGAACAGCGCGTGCGCGCTGATCGGCACCATCAGCAGCGCCTCCACCTCGGGCCACACCACCGGCCCGCCGGCGGAGAAGGCGTACGCCGTCGACCCGGTGGGCGTGGACAGGACCACCCCGTCGCACCCGAACCCGGTCACCGGCCGACCGTCGATCTCCAGCACGACTTCCAGCAGCTTCTCCGCGCCGGCCTTCTGCACGGCCGCCTCGTTCAGCGCCCAGTCGGTGTGCACGATGTCCCCGTTGCGGTGTACGACGACGTCGACGGTCATCCGCTCCTCGACCTCGTACGACCGAGCCACCACGCGGTCGACCACCCGATCGAGGTCGTCGCGCTCGGCCTCGGCGAGGAACCCCACCCGCCCGAGGTTGACGCCGAGCATCGGCACCCCCGACGCCCGCGCGAACTCTGCGCCGCGCAGCAGCGTGCCGTCACCGCCGAGGACGATGAGCAGCTCGCAGCCGTCGAGGCACTGCGGGGTCGCCTCCTTGACCAGCCCCACCTCGTCCGGCAGCGGCAGATCGCGCGCCTCCTCCTCCAGCACCCGCACCCCGATGCCGTGCCGCAGCAGCCCCTTCACCACGAGTTCCGCACTGCGGATCGCCGCGGGCCGCCCGGTGTGGGCCAGCAGGAAAACCGTACGCGCCAGGTTCTGTGTCAACGCGGCCCCTCCGCCACTGCTCGGTCGACGTCGGCCGGGTCCAGTTCGGGGGCACCGGACCGCAGCCACAGAAAGTATTCGACATTGCCCGAGGGACCGGGCAGCGGACTCGCGGTGACGCCCCGCACCCCGAGCCCCAGCTCCCAGGCCTTCTCGGCCACTCCCCGCACGGCCTCCGCCCGCAGCTGCGGACTCCGTACGACACCCCCGCTGCCGAGCCGTTCCTTCCCCACCTCGAACTGCGGCTTGACCATCATCACCAGGTCGGCGTCCGGCTTCACGCACCGCTTCAGGGCGGGCAGCACCAGCCCGAGCGGAATGAAGGACAGATCGCCCACGACAAGATCCACAGGTTCCCCATCGATCGCCTCAAGCGTCAACTCGCGTACGTTCGTACGGTCCTTGACGGTGACGCGTTCATCGCTCTGCAGCGTCCAGGCGAGCTGGCCGTAGCCGACGTCCACCGCGACGACGTGCGCCGCGCCCGCCCGCAGCAGCACATCGGTGAAGCCGCCGGTGGAGGCTCCGGCGTCCACCGCGCGCCGGCCCTCGACCACGAGCCCCTGCGGCACGAAGGCCTCGAGCGCGCCGGCGAGCTTGTGCCCGCCCCGGGAGACGTAGTCCGGGTCGCCGTCGTCGGTCTGGACCACGATCGCCGCGGCGGTCTCCACCTGCGTGGCCGGCTTCGTCGCCACGGTCTTGCCGACGGTGACCCGCCCAGCGGCGATCAGCTGGCTGGCGTGCTCGCGCGAGCGCGCGAGCTTCCGGCGGACCAGCTCCGCGTCCAGACGACGGCGTGCGACTCCTGCCACGTTCGGTTCAGCTCCTGTGTCGGTACGCCGGTGACGGCGCTTGTCGGTGCGAGATCAAAAGGTGCGACCCGAAGGGTCTCATCGAGGGGCGGCGGTGGGGTGACGGGTGGGAGCCGGAGGTCCCGGGCGGGCGTCGAGCGCGGTCAGCGCGTCACGCAGCCCCCGGTGTACATCCTCGTACACCTCGAGGTGCCCGTCGGTGGCGAGGTGGTCGGCGTCGCCCAGCCGGTCCAGCCGGGCGTCGACCTCGGCGTCGCCGGTGGGGGTGCGCGGGACGTCCAGGGGGGCGGGCGCTGCGGGGTCGTACGCCTCCGGTGCCTCCACCGCCCCCCGTACCGCGTCCTGCGGGATCTCCGTCTGCGCTGCCGAGTCGTTCATGCCCAGACGCTACCGCGAACCGCTGGGGTACCGTCGTGGGCGATGGCCACGATCGAGGAGTGCCGCGCCGCACTGGAAAAGCTTTCGGACAACATGCAGGGCGCCGAGGGCGACGTTCGTGCGGCCGCCGCCATGGACCGCTCGGTGAGCTGCCACATCACCGACCTGGACGTCACCTTCACCGGCCGGATGACCGGCGGCCGGATCGAGGTGGAGGAGACCCGTCCCGGGCCTCCGCGGGAGAAGGCCCAGATCAGGCTCGCCATGGCCGGGGAGGACCTGGTGGCCCTGGTGGACGGCGAGCTGAACTTCGCGACCGCCTGGGGCAGGGGCCGGGTGAGGCTGGAGGCGAGCCTGCTGGACCTGTTCCGGCTCAGGAAGCTGCTGTGACCCGTGCCTTGCGTGCGGCCGGCACCACCAGCGGCGTCCCCGTCTCCGGGTCGTCGATGACCTGACAGCGCAGCCCGAAGACCTCCTCCACCAGCTCGGCGGTGACGATGTCGTTCGGGGCGCCCTCGGCGATCACCGTGCCGCCGCGCAGGGCGATGAGGTGGGTGGCGTAGCGGGCGGCGTGGTTGAGGTCGTGCAGCACCGCCACCAGCGTCCGCCCCTGCTCCTCGTGCAGCTCGGCGCACAGGTCGAGGACGTCGATCTGGTGCTGGATGTCCAGGTAGGTGGTCGGCTCGTCCAGGAGCAGCAGCGGGGTCTGCTGGGCGAGCGCCATGGCGATCCACACGCGCTGGCGCTGCCCCCCGGACAGCTCGTCGACGTACCGCTCGGCCAGCTCGGCGACACCCGTCCGCCGCATCGACTCCTGGACGACCCGCTCGTCCTCGGCGGACCACTGGCGCAGCAGGCCCTGGTGCGGGTAGCGGCCCCGGCCGACGAGGTCGGCGACCGTGATGCCGTCGGGCGCGACGGACGACTGCGGCAGCAGGCCGAGGGTCCGCGCGACCTTCTTGGCGGGCATCGACTGGATGGCCTGCCCGTCGAGCAGCACCCGGCCCCGGCTGGGCCTGAGCATCCGTGACAGCGCCCGCAGCAGGGTCGACTTGCCGCACGCGTTCGGGCCGACGATCACCGTGAAGGAGTTGTCGGGGATCTGGACCGACAGCTGCTCGGCGATGACGCGCCGGTCGTAGGCGAGGGTGACGCTCTCGGCGGACAGGCGGTTCACAGTGCTCCTTGTCGTGTTCGTGGGGGTGCTGTTCGTGGGGTTGCCGCTCATATCCGGCCGGCCCGGCGCTCGGTGACCAGCAGCCACAGCAGATAGGCGCCGCCGAGGACCCCGGTGACCACGCCGACGGGCAGCTGGTCGGCGCCGAAGGCGCGCTGCGAGGCCCAGTCGGCGGCGACCAGCAGGGCGGCCCCCATGCAGAGGGACGGCAGCAGGTTCGGACCCGGCGAACGGGTCAGCCGCCGGGCCAGCTGGGGCGCGGTGAGCGCGACGAAGCTGACGGGGCCCGCGGCCGCCGTGGCGGCGGCGGTGAGCAGGACGGCGCAGACCATCAGCACCAGCCGGACCCGCTGCACACGCACACCGAGGGCGTGGGAGACGTCGTCGCCCATCTCCATCATCCTCAGGCCGCGCGCGTTGACGAGGACCAGCGGCACGAGGACGGCGCACACGGCGAGCAGCGGCCGGACCTGGTCCCAGTCGCGGCCGTCGAGGGAGCCGGTCATCCACACCACCGCGCGGGCCGCGTCGACCAGATCGGCCTTGGTGAGCAGATAGCCGTTGACGGCCGTGGCGATCGTGTTGACGCCGATGCCGACCAGAACCAGACGGTATCCGTGCACGCCCTGTTTCCAGGCCAGCAGATAGATGGCCAGACCGGTCAGCAGGCCGCCGGCCAGGGCGCCCACGGTGACCTGGGCGGCGCTGCCGGACAGCAGCACGATGACGACCAGCGCGCCGGCCGTGGACCCCTGGGACAGGCCGAGCACGTCCGGGCTGCCCAGCGGGTTGCGGGAGACGGCCTGGAACAGCGCGCCGCCGAGACCGAGCGAGGCGCCGACCAGCAGGCCGACCAGCACGCGCGGCAGACGCAGTTCGTCGACGATGAAGTGCTGGTACGCGGTGCCGTTCCCGGCGAGCGTCCTGAGCACGCCGGACACGGGGATCTCGGCGTCCCCGGTGCCGATCAGCGCGACACCGGCGGCGCCGGCGGCGGCCAGCAGCAGGACGACGACGGTCAGGGCACGCGGGTCCAGGCGCAAGGAGAGCCCGCCGGGAGTGCGTACGGCCCGTACGGCCCGGTTCATGGAGCGGGTCTTCACAGCTGGGCCGTCCTCCGCCGTCGTACGAGCAGGATGAAGACCGGGCCGCCGATGAGCGCGGTGACGACGCCCACCTGGAGCTCGGCGGGGCGGGCCACGACCCGGCCGACGACGTCGGCGCCGAGCAGCAGCACCGGGGACAGGACCGTGGCGTACGGCAGGATCCAGCGCAGGTCGGGGCCGGTGAAAGAGCGCACGACATGCGGGACCATCAGGCCGACGAACATGATCGGGCCGCAGGCCGCGGTCGCGGCGCCGCACAGCACGGTCGCGGCCAGCATGGCCAGGGCGCGGGTGCGGCCCAGTTGGGCGCCGAGGGCACGGGCGGTGTCGTCGCCCATCTCCACGGCGTTCAGCGGCCGGGCCAGCGCGAGCGCGAGGACCGCGCCGGCCGCCAGGAACGGCAGCACCTGCGTGATGGTCGAGGTGGTGGCCGAGGCCAGCGAACCCACCGTCCAGAAGCGCATCTTGCCCAGCGCCGCGTCATCCATGATCATCACGGCCTGGAGGTAGCCGTACAGGGCGGCACTGATCGCCGTACCGGCGAGCGCGAGCCGCACCGGGGTGGCGCCCCGGCTGCCGCCCAGGAACCACACCAGCGCGCCGACGGCGGCGGCGCCGAGGAAGGCGAACCACACGTAGCCACTGAGGCTCGTGACGCCGAACCAGGTGATGGCCGTGACGACGGCCGCCGAGGCACCCGCGTTGATGCCGAGCAGCCCGGGCTCGGCCAGCGGGTTGCGGGTGAGCGCCTGCAGCACCGCGCCCGACAGGCCGAGCGCGGCGCCGACCAGCAGGCCGAGGACCGTGCGCGAGAGCCGCTCGTCCACGACGACGTCGCCGTACGTCCCCGTGTCATGGAACAGGCCGTGCCAGACCTGGTCCGGCGACAGCGCTTTGGCGCCGATCGCGATGCTCGCCAGGGCGACGAGCACCAGGATCGCGGCGGAGACCAGGAGCCCAAGGGCCCGTGTCGCCTGGCGGGTTGGGGGCGCGGAGGCGGACTCCGCGCGCTGTTCCGTAGGACTGTCGACCAACACGAGGTTAGGTTAGCCTACCCTCGCCTCCGATCTCGATCCCTCGCACTCCTCGATCCCGCGCACCGCTCGATCCCCCGGGCACTCCTCGGGACCTCACAGTCCGAGACGCGCCAGCGCCTTCCCGCCGTCCAGCTCGCAGGAGCCCTCGCCGGCCGCCGTCCAGGCCGCCGCGCACAACGCCCGCAGCCCGTCCAGCGCCTCGCCGTCGCCCTCCAGCTCCAGCCGGTCCGCCCCGGCCCGCGCCGTGAACCCGCCGCACCGAGAACCGTCACCCGATCCGGTGATCTCCGGCTGCCCGGTGAGCAGCCCGCGCAGATCGGCGTCGACGAACGTCGGCCGGTGCTGCGGCGGCGCCGCCAGCAGCTGGGCGCCGTCGGTGACACCCGTCAGCACCAGCAGCGAGTCCACCCCGCCGTTGAACGCCCCCTCGATGTCCGTGTCCAGCCGGTCCCCGACCACCAGCGGCCGCCGGGCACCCGTCCGGATGATCGTCTCCCGGTGCATCGGCGGCAGCGGCTTGCCCGCCACCTGCGGCTCCTTGCCGGTCGCGATCCGCACGACCTCCACCGCCGCCCCGTTGCCCGGCGCGATCCCGCGCCCGCTCGGAATCGTCAGATCGGTGTTGGACGCGAACCACGGCACGCCGCGCGCCACCGCGTAGGAGGCCTCCGCGAACCGCCCCCAGGTCAGCTCCGGCCCGCCGAACCCCTGCACGACCGCCGCCGGGTCGTCGTCCGCGGACTCCACCGGCACCAGGCCGCGCTCGCGCAGCGCCACCCGCAGCCCCTCGCCGCCGATCACCAGCACCCGCGACCCCGCCGGCACCTGCTCACTGATCAGCCGCGCCACGGCCTGCGCGGAGGTGATCACGTCGTCCGCGCCCGTCGGTATGCCCAGCTCCGTCAGGTGCCCGGCCACCGCGTCGGGCGTACGCAGCGCGTTGTTGGTGACGTACGCGAGACGCATCCCGCCCGAGCGTGCCGACGCCAGCGAGTCGACCGCGTGCGCGATCGCGCTCCCGCCCGCGTACACCACCCCGTCCAGATCGAGCAGCGCCGTGTCGTACGCCTCGCTCAGGGGCCGCCCACTGCCCTCGGGCCTCGTCCTGACGCCCTGGCTCATGTCCACATCGCTCCTCGTTCACTCGCCTTTCCCCCGATCATGCCCCACCCCACCGACGCACGTACGATGCCGGGATGAAGACAGCAGGTCCCTCGGAAGCAACGGCGCGCCGAGGCCTGGAACTCACACCGTTCCGAGGCCTCCGCTACGACCCCGACCGGGTCGGCAGCCTGGCCTCCGTCACGTCTCCTCCGTACGACGTCGTCGTACGTCCCGACGGGGTGCACCACCTCCAGTCGGCCGACCCGCACAACATCGTCCGGCTGATCCTGCCCCAGGCCGGCACCCCCAGCGCCCGTACCGAACAGGCGGCGGACACCCTGCGCCGCTGGCTGGACGAGGGCATCCTCACCGCGGACCCCGAACCCGGCCTGTACGTCTACGAACAGCGCGACGGCAACGGCATGCTCCAGCGCGGCGTCATCGGCGCCCTGCGCGTCTCGGAACCCACCGAGGGCGTGGTGCTGCCGCACGAGGACGTCATGCCACCCGTGGTGGCGGACCGGGCGGCCCTGATGCGCGCCACGCGCGCGAACCTGGAGCCGCTGCTGCTCACCTACCGCGGCAACGGCACGGCGGCCGAGGTCGTCGAACGCACCGCGGAACGCCCCCCGCTGCTCGCCACCACCACCGAGGACGGCTTCCACCACCGCCTGTGGGCGATCACCGACCCGGCCGAGGTCGCCCGCGTCCAGTCCGACCTGGCCCGGCAACAGGCCCTGATCGCCGACGGCCACCACCGCTGGGCCACCTACCTGCGGCTGCGCGAGGAGCACCCCTCCCCCAGCCCCTGGGACCACGGCCTCGTCCTCCTGGTGGACACCGCCCGCTACCCCCTGCGCGTCCGAGCGATCCACCGCCTGCTCCACGGCCTGCCGGTCGCGGACGCGCTGACGGCCGTGGACGGCCTGTTCCGGGTACGGCACCTCGACGTACCGCTGTCCGACGCCCTGGAGACGCTGGCGGACGCCTCCTGCGCGGGCAACGCCTTCCTGCTCGCCGGCGACGGCTCCTTCCACCTCCTCGACCGCCCGGACCCGGACCTGCTGGCCCGCACCATTCCGGCGGACCGCCCCGGCGCCTGGCGCTCCCTGGACGCCACGGTCCTGCACGCCACGCTGCTGGAGCACGTCTGGCACATCCCCGAGGACTCCCCCGCCCACATCGCCTACATCCACGACACGGCCGCGACGGTCGAGAAGGCGGAACGCGACGGCGGTACGGCCGTCCTCATGCACCCCGTCCGCGAGGAGGTCGTCCGCGACCTGGCCCGGCAGGGCGTGACGATGCCACGCAAGTCGACGTCGTTCGGCCCGAAGCCGGCGTCCGGGCTGGTGCTGCGGGCGCTGGAGATCTGAGCCCCCTGAACGCCGAAGAGGGCAGGCCCCCTGGGAGCCTGCCCTCTTCTCGTCTCGGCTTCTCGTCTCGGCTTCCCGACTCACCGACTACGGGTCGGTCGGTGAGATCGGTCGGTCCGGCCGGTCAGTCCTCGTCGCCGTCCTCCTGCGCCGGCTTCTCGGGCGCGTCCTTCTCGGGCGCGTCGTTCTCGGGCGCGTCGTTCTCGGGCGCGTCCTCGCCCTCGTCGAGGGCGTCGACGAACTCCACTCCGTCCAGCTCGGCGAGCCGGTCCGAGGCGTCCGTGCTGCCGTCCCGGTCGGCCTCGACCGCCTTGGCGAACCACTCCCGCGCCTCGCGGTCACGGCCGCCGGCCAGCAGCGCGTCGGCGTACGCGTAGCGCAGCCGCGCGGTCCACGGCTGGACCGAGTTGGAGGCCAGCTCGGGGCTCTGCAGGGTCACGATGGCAGCGTCCAGCTGGCCCATGTCACGCCGGGCACCGGCCGCGACGAGCCGCATCTCGACCTGACCGGCCTTGTCCAGCTTCTGCACGTCCGGGGCGCCGGCCATGTCCAGCGCCTTCTCCGGCCGCCCGAGCCCACGCTCGCAGTCGGCCATCACCGGCCACAGCTCCGCGCTGCCCGTCATGCGCCGGGCGGCCCGGAACTCGGCGAGCGCCTCGCTGTACTTCTGGTTGGCGTACGCGGCGAACCCGCCGGCCTCGCGCACGGCGGCCACACGGGACGCCAGACGCAGGGCCACCTTGGAGTAGCCGTAGGCGCCCTCGGGGTCCTCGTCGATGAGCCGGGCGACCATCACCAGGTTCTTGGCGACGTCCTCAGCGAGCGTCTTGGGCAGGCTCTGCAGCTCCTGCCGGACGTCCTTGTCGATCTCGTCACCGGTGACGTCCTCCGGGATCGGCAGCCGCTTGATCGGCTCCCGGTCCCGGTCGCGGTCCCGCTCGTCACGGAAACGGCCACCGCCGCGCCGGTCGTCGCGTCCGTCGCGCCCACGGAAGCCGCCGGGCCGACCACCGCGGTCGTCCCGCCGGGGCCCACGGCCACCACGGTCGTCCCGCCCGCGGAAGCCACCGCGGTCCTCACCGCGCCGGTCGTCACGGCGGTCGTCGCGCCGCTCGCCACGGTCTCGGTCGTCACGGCGGTCATCGCGGCGGTCGTCGCGGCGGTCGTCGCGGCGGAAGCCACCGCGGCTGTCGTCGCGCCGGCCGTATCCAGCGCGGTCGTCGTCGCGGCGGTAGGACGGGCGGTCGCCCCGGTCACCGCGGTCGTCGCGGCGGAAACCGCGGTCGCCTCGGTCGTCGCGGCGGTCGTCCCGACGCGGCCCACGGTCACGGTCGTCCCGGTGGAACGCCGGACGCGAACCCCGGTCACCCTCACGACGATCGTCCCTGCGACCGCCGAAACCGCCCCGGTCACCACGGTCGCCGTAACCACCACGGCGGTCGTCACGCCGGTCGTCGCGGCGCTCGCCACCGCGGTCGTCACGGCGGAAGCCACCGCGCTCGCCACGGTCACGGTCATCACGGCGGTCATCACGGCGGTCGTCGCGGCGGTCGTCGCGGCGGTCGTCGCGGCGGTCGTCGCGGCGGTCGTCGCGGCGGTCGTCGCGGCGGAAGCCACCGCGGCTGTCGTCGCGCCGGCCGTATCCAGCGCGGTCGTCGTCGCGGCGGTAGGACGGGCGGTCGCCCCGGTCACCGCGGTCGTCGCGGCGGAAACCGCGGTCGCCTCGGTCGTCGCGGCGGTCGTCCCGACGCGGCCCACGGTCACGGTCGTCCCGGTGGAACGCCGGACGCGAACCCCGGTCACCCTCACGACGATCGTCCCTGCGACCGCCGAAACCGCCCCGGTCACCACGGTCGCCGTAACCACCACGGCGGTCGTCACGCCGGTCGTCGCGGCGCTCGCCACCGCGGTCGTCACGGCGGAAGCCACCGCGCTCGCCACGGTCACGGTCATCACGGCGGTCATCACGGCGGTCATCACGGCGGAACCCACCGCGGCTGTCGTCGCGCCGGCCGTATCCACCCCGGTCGCTGTCGCGACGGTCGTCACGGCGGTCACCGCGGTAACCGCCACGATCACCACGGTCACCACTGTCCCGTCGCCGCTGGTCGCGCTCCGGTCGGTCGTCGGGAGAGTTGGTGGACATGGTGACTCCTGTCTTAGGTACCGCAAGCATTGTAAAAACGAAAGGACCCCTGGTCCCAGCTGAACGCTGGGACCAGGGGTCCTTCCAAAGATTGTTCGGCGGCGTCCTACTCTCCCACAGGGTCCCCCCTGCAGTACCATCGGCGCTGTGAGGCTTAGCTTCCGGGTTCGAAATGTAACCGGGCGTTTCCCTCACGCTATGACCACCGAAACCCTAATGGTTTCGAGCGAACAAGCACACTTTGTAGTTATGCGTTCTGCTCTAGCCGGCAACAGTCGTTGCCTCAGAACTAACACAGTGGACGCGAGCAACTGAGGACAAGCCCTCGGCCTATTAGTACCGGTCACCTCCACACGTTACCGTGCTTCCAGATCCGGCCTATCAAC
>NZ_JBFBBK010000007.1:0-220250 GCF_040682635.1 Streptomyces sp. NPDC051133 | reverse complement strand
CGCCCGCCGAGATGTGGGCGTTCAGGCTGAGACGGTTGAAGCCCTTGCCGTCGGCGGGTCGTGTCGGTGCTGGCTCAGGCAGGTAGATCGGCATGAAGGCTCTTACTGTGACGGGGAGTTGAGGTCAGGAAGTGAGCTGCTCGCCTGGTGCGGTCCTGGCCTTGCCGGAGCGGAAGGCGAGGAGGGCGACGAGCGTGCGGTCGGCCCTACTGCCGGGGTGTTCCGCATAGAGCCGTCCCACGATGAACTCCTGCTCCAGGTGGCGTTCGAGATGGAGGAGCCAGCCTGCGATCGCGGTGATGGTGCTGTGCACGGGCGTATGGGCGTGGGGGTCTTTCGCGCCGTGCCAGGTCAGGATCACGGCTGGAATGTCGTCCAGCAGCGTGGGTTGGGCGCGCCAGCCCGGGCGGCCCTTGTCCGGCGAGTAGGACCTTATGTGACGGCGGTGCAGGGCGCTTCGGACATCGCCGAGCAGCGTCTCGGTGTTCGTGCTCACAGACTTACTCCTTGCAGGGGTGCGGGTGTCAGAACAGTTCCTCTTGACCGTCGACGTCGCCCGGCTGCTCGCGGCCGGACCGACGCGGGCCGGGATCAGGGACGGTGTCGCCGAAGAGGGCGGCGGTGCCGAACCGGTCAGGTACGGCAGCGATCCGAGCGGGGCCCGCCGGTACGGGAAGCCCGTTGGGGGCCGCTACGTCGAAGTCGGCGCGGCCCATGACGGTCCAGTCCCTGCCAGTGGTCACTTGCTCTCCTTGTGAGGCTGGGCGTTCCCGGATGCTGCGAGGACGGCGTCCGCCCAGTCCCGTACGAGTGCGGTCCCGGCCCGGCCTGCCGCCTCGCCTGGCGTGTGGCCGTCCTCGAGGGCCTTCAAGTAGCGAGCCGCGGTGACCTCCAGAGCGTTGGACGAGGTGAAGGTCTTCATGAGGCGGTCGATGTTCGTGCCGTGCATGTGGTTGAGGGCCTTCGCGGCGAAGGCGACGATCATGCCGACGTCCTTACCGAGCTGCTCGGCCTGGGCGGGGGTGAGGGGCGCGCTGTAGCGCATGACGAACGTGCTCCTGTGCTGTAGCGGGGTTTCGGGAAAGAGGCGGCGCGGAGTTGTGGCTGCGCCGGCCGGGGTGCGGACGCGGTTGCCCGCAGCCCCGGAGCTGAGCCGGTCAGGCCGCGACCGGCTCCCGCTCGTCGGCGGCGTCCGACTCGTCGGTGTGGTCGGCCTCGGCCTCCGGGTTGACCGTGACGAGCTGGCGGGCCTCGGCGTGCGCCTTGGCCTGCTTGAGCTGGAAGCGGGCCTTGGTCAGCGACTCGGCGACCCGGTCGAGCTGCTCCAGGCGTGCCCCGACCTGCGTCTCAAGAGTCTCGGCGAGCTTCAGCGGATCGGTCTTGCCGATCTCGTCGAGCAGCGCCCGTACCTGCTCGATCTTGTCGAGCGTGCTGCGGGTCTTCTTCTGCGTGGCGGCGCGCTCGGTGCGCTGCTCCTCGGTCATCTCCTCGACGACCATGAGGACGGCCTGGTCCTGCTGTTGCTTCATCGCGTAGGCGAAGTGCACGATCTCGTTGTCCGAGGCGAACTCGCCGCGCACGAACTTGCTGAGGACGGAGCCCTGGTTGGCGAGGTTGAGGGCGGCGATCTGCACGGCTGCCTGCGTGCCGATCTTCCCGTCCTGTACGAGCTCCTGGACCTCTATGCGCAGGTCGAGCAGGGCCAGGCGCAGCTTCACGTAGGTGGTGGTCTTCGCGAAGTCGGCGGCCACGGACTCGATGGTCGCGCCCTCCTCCTCGTCGAGGATCCGCTGGTAGCCGTGCGCTTCCTCGAACGGCGTCATGTCCTCGCGGGTCACGTTCTCCGACATGGACCGCTTGAACCGCTGGAGTTCGCTCTTCTCGGAGATGATGTTGGCGCGGATCTTGGTGCGGCCGAGGATCTGGTGGGCGCGGAAGCGGCGCTCGCCGGAGACGATCTCGTAGCCGCCCTGCTCGTTGTCGGGGCGGACCTCGATGGCCTGCATGAGGCCGTACTTGTCGATCGAGCTGGCCAGTTCGTTCAGCGCGTCCTCGCTGAAGTACTCGCGCGGCTGGCGCGGGTTGCGGTGGACCTGGCTCATCTTGAGGACGCGCTGCATTTCGGGCTCCAAGTGGTGCTTGTGAGGTTTCTTTCTCCCTCATCTCTTGAGTTAATTCTACTATGCATATAGGAGGTGTCCACTCCCGGCATGCCGCGCCAACGTGACCTCGACCACGTTCGTAAATGGGCTCTGACATGCGGAAACGCTGATGGGCGCCGGGGGAATCCCGACGCCCATCAGCGTCATCTAAGACTGCTCGTCCACCTGCTCGCGCCAGCCCCGCACCTGCGGCGGCGCCCCCGAGACGGGAACGGCGAAGCACTCCTTGCGGATCGGGCACGCCCTGCATACCCGCGCCGCCGTCCGCTCGCCGCCCGGCGCCTTGAGTCCTGTCCACCCGGCATGCTCGGCGCACAGGGCCGCCGACCACGCCACAGGCTTGGCCAGCGCCTTACGCCTGCCTGCGAGTCCGGCCAGCGCGGCCATGCGGTCCGCATCGCGGCCGCGGCTCGATCCTGTCCGGGCGGGCTGCGCTGCCAGCGCCAGAATGCGGTCGACGTCGATCACGCCGGCCCCCTTGTCCCGGCAGTGCGTAGACCGGCTGCCCCTTTCCGAGCTTGTGCGCAGTGCCGCCGTCCCGCCTTACGGCCTTGCCTCCGTCTTCCCCCGCAGCCCCTAGCGGGCTGCCTCGATACGGCCACCTGTTAGTGCCCCATTCCCGCGCCGCCGTCGACCGGGATCACCGCGCCGGTGATGTAGGAGCCCTCGTCGATGAGGAACCGCACGGTGCGCGCGATCTCCTCGGGCTGCCCGAGGCGGCCGAGCGGGACCTGCCCAAGCAGTGCCTTGATGCGGTCATCCGGCAGGGCGGCGGCCATGTCCGTGGCGGTCAGCCCCGGCGCGACGACGTTCGCGGTGATGCTGCGCGAGCCGTACTCGCGGGCGATGGACCGGGCCAGTCCGATCAGCCCGGCCTTGGAGGCGGCGTAGTTGGTCTGCCCGGCCTCCCCGTGCATCGCAGTCGCCGACGAAATGAACACCATCCGGCCGCCCTTGGCGCGCAGCATGCTCGGCAGAGCGCGCTTGGCGACCCGGTAGGCGGCGGTCAGGTTCGCATCGAGGACTGCGGTGAAGTCGTCCTCGCTCATGCGGGCGAGCAGCCCGTCACGGGTGATCCCCGCATTGGAGATGAGGGAGGTGACCGGGCCGTGCTCGGCCTCGGCCTGCTTGAACGCCAGGTCGACCTGCTCAGGGTCGGTCACGTCACATCGCACGGCAAGGAAGCGACCCCCGGTGTGCTCCTGGCCCGGCAGGTAGGAATGGGCGGGGGGCTCGCCGGAGCGGTAGGTGACGGTCACGTTGTGGCCGGCCTCGGCAAGCTCGGTGGCTATGGCGTAGCCGATGCCTCGGTTGCCGCCGGTGATGAAGACGCTCATGCCTGACACCTCTGGGATCGTCGTCGATGCAATGTCCGCCCGCGGCTCGTCGCCCGGTGGGGCGGAGATCGGAGGCGAGAGGGCCGTCGAGGAGGTGGCCCCGGCGGCGGTGCCACACATTGCCCGGATTCCATCCCGTTAGGCCGGTTCTAGGCGTGCCGGTATCCGCAGAACCGGCACTGGGGGTACGGGTTATCGCCCGCCCGAGGTGTCGGAATGTCCGGAATGGTACTGAACATGCCCGTCTTATCCGGCAGGCCCCTCAAGTCGGACACATGTATAAGCTGCGTTAGGGTTTCCTAATACTTTTCCTGTTCTTTACTTCAGGGGAGCTCTACACCTTCATGTCGCGGAACCTGCCTCCGATCACCCGCATGCTCAAGTCCTGGCGCGAATCACGCGACCCGCACGCCGTGCCTGGATTCACCGCCCGCTACGGTGCGCGCCGCCGCACAGGCCTCACCCAACGGGACGTGGCCGAACTGACGGGAGTGACCGAGGGTTGGTACGGAAAGCTGGAGCGCGGCGTCCTCGATCACGTCGGCGACGAGTTCCTGGAGAGGATCGTGCGCGTCCTCGGCCTGGACAGCGCGCAACGCGCCCACCTGTGGCTGGAGGCCAACGGCTGCGAACCGCCACCACTCCCGCACTCAGACGCCAGCTCCATCGACCCCGTAGGTGCGGCCATCGTCCACAGCCAGATATATCCCGCGTACACCTACACCCACAGCTGGGACGTACGCGTCTTCAACCAGGCCGCGGCCCGCGACTACCCGTGGATGCTGCACGGCATCAACGTCATGATCTGGGCGCTCACCTTCCCCGAGGCGCGCCTGCAGCTCATCGACTGGGAGGAGACCTGGGCCAAGCCCATGGCCTCACAACTGCGCCTCGCGCACAAAGCGAACCCGGACGACGCACGCCTCAGCCAGGTCTGCGACCACATCAGGCAGGCCGATCCGGTCGCCCGCCGAATCCTCGACGACGACGTCACCACCGTCACCCATCCCGACGGCGACCGCCGCCGCGTCTACCTGCCGCACCAGCACGAGGAGACCGAGGTCGAGTTCGTGGCCCTGGAGAGGCTGCGCGACAACATCCGGCTCATGATCGTTGCACCCGGAGACCTCGCTCAGCAGGCCATGCCCTCCGCCATCCCTGGCATGTAGCGACTGGGGGGCGTTCGCGATCACCGACCGGGGTGCGGCTGGCCCCGCCCCGGTCACCAACGAGGTCGCGATATTGGTTCAGCTGACGGGCTGCCGCCAGTCGAGCAGGACCCGCTTCTCCGGGGCCTGGCTGCCCTCCGCGCGTCCAACCCGCACGTGCTCGATCTCCAGCAGTACCAGAGCCCGCTTCGAGGCGAACGGGGCCGTACGCCACCAGGCGACCAGGTCGTGCACGTCACCGATGGGCAGGTCTGTCATCTGCTCCAGGTACTTCAAACGCACCTTGGACGTCCGCAGGTCTTCCTTGCTGGCCTTTTGCGCGGCGACGAACGCGGCCTTCACCATCAGCCCGCGCCCGTACAGGTCGCCGATGCCGGCGAACCGCTCGTCGGCGCCCGCAATGTGCTCCTTCAAGCGGGCGATCTCCGCCTCGATGTCACGCTGCAACTGCTCAAGCCGCTCACGCGCCCCCGGCTTCAGCAGTTCAGCCAGAACGTGCTCGGCTACGAAGTCTTCGAGCTTCTCGGCGTTGATGCGTGTTCTCCCGCAGCCGTCGCACTTATAGGACGGCGGGGCCTCAGCGTGGGCGCGGCTGCCGATCATGCCCTGCGTGCACTCGTCGCACACCGCGCACCCGCCGGTGACCAGGTACTCGTGGGCGTCACGCGGCATGCCACGCTTCTCGCTGCGCTCCACGAACAGAGCCTGCAGACGCATGTAGACGTCCGGCTCCAGAACCCGCTCGTCCCAGCCCTCGATCGGCTCGCCGTTCTCATCTAGACCCGCGAGCCGCGGATTGACCAGCAGCCGGTGCAGAACTTCGCGGCGGAACTCGTTGCCGCGCGGAGTCAGCATGCCCTTGCTCGTCAGCCACCGCGTCGCCTCGGCTTCCGAATCGCCACCGAACAGCAGCGTGACGGCCTCCCGCAGCAACGGCGCCTCCTGCGGATGCACCACCCCTGCGCGCACGTAGCCCGACAACCGTCCCACGCAGCTGACTCCGATCAACAATTCGCACCTGCGACCCCTCGTGCCGACGACGCGTTAGGAGTCCCTTAGACCTGACATAGGCCAATGTATATCTGGGTCGAGGGTCATGTGTGCGTAAGTTCCCATGGAACCGGTCAGTCTTAACGCGATATTTGCAGGCCAGGGGACATCACCTGCTGGCGTATGTGGCGCAGTTCATAGCAACCTGTAGGGGGTGATCTGCATCTTCAGTAATTACATCCACGCTGGAGCGAGGCAGAAGAGAGGCCCGGACGTGTGCAAACGACGCAACGCCCGGGCCACATAGGTGGCTACACATCCAAAGTGATCCCCAACGCCTTCCACAAGCTCGCCGTCGACACCTTCTGCGTCTGACCCAGCGGAATCGTCTGTGCCGGGAACGCGCCGTCCCTGATCAACTCGTACGCCTTGTCCGAACCGATCCCCAACGCGCGAGCCGCCGTCACCACACTCACCGCAGCCGGCAGGGACCTCACTTCCTCGACCGACATCCCGCCGCGACGCCCCTCGGAACGAGTGCGCTGCACGGTCATCGCAGATGAGGACAAAGGTGGTCACATCCCTCTTCCCCGCGCCACCTGGCAGGAAGCATACGGCGCCCAAGGAAGCGTCACCTTCGCTACAGCAAGATCAGGACACGTAAGGAACAACCCAGCACATTCTTGGGGGGAACCGCGTGTTCAAAGGCAGCACCTACAAGCGATGCGCCTGCAAGGAGCCCGTACTCGACGCATCCGGACAGCCCGTGCCCGGCAGCAACGGACAGCCCAAGCTGCGCCAGCTCGGATCCGACTGCCCCCTCCTCAAGAAACGCGACCACGGCTCCTGGTACTACTACGTCAAGCTCCCCGACGGCCCCCGCGGCGAACGCCGACGCCCCCGCAAGGGCGGCTTCCTCACACAGAAGAAAGCCGAGGAAGCAGCACAAAAGATCTGGGACGAGGCCCAGGGCGGCGTCGACGTCGAATCCAAGGAGACCGTCAGCGAGTACCTGCACCGCTGGCTCAAGAAGCGCGTCGACCTCAAGCGCAGCACCCGCGACGACTACGAGACCATCCTCACCGGCGTCTTCATCCCCACCCTCGGCCACCTGCGCATGCGCGAGCTCCGCGACCGCCAGATCCAAGAAGTCTTCCAAGAGATATGGGACTTCAACGAGGTCAAGCGTGCCAACCGCATCGCCGCCCAGCAGGCCAAGACGATCTGTGACATCGCCTACAAGACCTGGAAGACCGCCCCCAAGCCCAAGCCGCCCGAACTCCGACAGGCCTGGCACCAGGCCCGCGAGGCACTCAAGGAAGCACGCACAAAGCCCCGCCAGGACACAGGCCCCGGCAGGCAGCTGAAGTTCCTCAACACCCTCTCCAAGGCCTTGGACGACGCAGTCGCCGAAAAGCTCATCACCGAGAACTGGGCCAAGCTCGTCACGATCCCCAAGTACGACAAGCCCGACCCGCTCGTATGGACCGACGAGCGCGTAGCCCGCTGGCGCGAAACCGGCGAAAAGCCCGGCCCCGTCATGGTGTGGACCCCGCAGCAGACCGGCGAGTTCCTCGACGCCGCCGTCGCACACCCCCTGTACATCATGTGGCACCTCATGGTCTTCCGCGCACCCCGCCGCGGCGAAGCAACAGGGCTGCCCTGGACCGAAGTCGACATGACCAAGGGCACCGCCAACATCGTCGAAACCCTCGTCACCAACTCCGCCTACGAAGTCTGGGAAGACACCCCCAAGAGCCGCGCCAGCAGACGCTCCGTCACCTTCGACCACGCCACCTTCGCCCTCCTCACCGCCTGGCGCGACGTGCAGAAAGCCCAACGCGAAGAATGGGAAGCCAAACACCGCGCCGAACCCGACACGTACGGCCCCTACGTGAACAGCGGCTGCGTCTTCACCCAGGCCGACGGAAGCCCCTGGCACCCAGATAACGTCTCCCAAGCCTTCGAACGCTTCATCAAACGCCTGGACCTGCCACCCATCCGCCTCCACGACCTACGCCACTGCGCCGCCTCCCTCAGCCTCGCGGCCGGCCTGTCCATGAAGGCCATCCAAGCCCTCCTCGGCCACGCCTCCTACTCGCTCACCGCCGACACCTACACCTCCCTCATGCCGCAGTTCGAGCAGGAAGCCGCCAACGCGCCCGTCAGCCTCGTTCCCCGGCAGAACGCACCCGAGAAGCCCACCGACCCCGACGGAGACAACGAGACGGAACCGACACCCGCGAACACACCCCAGGCAACGCCCCAACTCACCCTCGTTCACGGCGGAACCGCCAACGAGGCGGCAGCCTGAACTAGGAAGTCCCCGAAGGCGCCGGCCTTCGGGGACTTGCTCTTGAGCGGCGCGCTCGACCGCGCTGGCCGATCAGACCATCCGGACAGTCACGGCCCGGATCGCTGCACCACTCGGCGGACGCAAACGGCGACACCTACTCCAGATGCGATACCGAAGCGATCTCCATCACGGACAGGTGATCCAGCGTGGTAATCGCGCACGAGGGAACGCCCTGTTCCATGAGTTCGATCGGCACCGCTTGGTCGCCGATCAAGGTGCGCAACAGGTCCACCGTGGCGCCGCCGTGTGTCACGACGGCAATCGGGCCCGTTTCTTGGGCCAGGTCGGCCAGACAGGCCCGCATCCGCTCGGCGGTAGCGCGGGAGGAGCCACCAGAAGAAGGGACAAAATCTCGGTCCCTCACCGAAGCTGCCCAGTCCGCCTGGAACTCTTCGATGCGCTGGGACTCATCCCAGTTCATCCGCTCGCGCAGGCGGGCGTCCTCTTCAACCTGCAGTCCGGTCCGTGAGGCAATCATCTGCGCGGTCTCGCGAGCGCGCCGCAAGGGGCTGGTGAACAGCGCCCGCACACCAACCTGCCGTACCCACTCGGCCGTCTTGGCGGCCTGTCGTCGCCCCAGCTCAGTCAGGTCCGGATCACCAGGCTCACGCTTCTTCTCCGCGTGCTGCACCAGGTAGATGACAGTCATGTTCGTAGCGTGGCGGATCCACGGGGCGTCATCCACCGAAATACCGGCTGTCGAAGATCGCCTTGACCGACGACTCCAGCCGAAGCACAGCACTCTCTGACGGCGCGTCCCCACCCTGTCCCCACCGCAACGAAACAGCCCCCTGGAAGACCGTTTCCAGGGGGCTGTTGAATGCGTTGACGCAGGTCAGAGAGCTGCGATGGAGATTGATCAAAGGTGAGTCTCACGCTTTAGGAGAGCGGTGCTCTATCCCCTGAGCTACGAAGGCAGTGGTGCTGTGGTGGCGGTGCCACCGCCGACAGTGTAGCGGGTGGCGGATCACTGTGGGTGGTGTGTTCAGGACGGTGGGACGGGGGTGAAGCGGGACGCGGTGTGCAGGTCCGTTTCGAGGTGGTCGGCGGTTGCGCGCAGCTCCGGGAGTAGGTCCCGTACGCACGCGTCCAGGGTGCGGCGGGCCGCGTGGGTGGCGACGTTCAGCGCGGCGATCGTGCGGCCGGTGCGGTCCCGTACCGGTACGGCGATGGAGCGCAGGCCTGATTCCAGTTCCTCGTCCACCAGGGCGTATCCCTGTGCGCGGACCTCGGTGCCGGCCAGGAGGACGCGGCCCAGTGACGTCGTCGCCGCGGGCAGGCGGGTGCCCACCGTGATGTGGACGGTCAGGACCCGGCTCGCGCCGGCCCCCGCCGTGTACTGGATCTCCGTGCCGTCGGCCGTCAGTACCGCCAGTGCCGTCGGCTCGTGCAGTCGGTCCGCCAGGGCGCGGAGGTGGGGGTCGGCGAGGCGGGGCAGTGTCGTGCGGGACAGGGGTGGGAAGCCCAGGTCCAGGACGCGCGGGGTGAGGGTGAAGGTGTGGTCGGGGCGGGCGGTCACCAGGCCCAGGTGGGCGTGGGTGAGCAGGGCCCGGCGGGCCGTGGCCCGGGACAGGCCGGTGGCCCGGGACACCTCCGTCAGCGTCAGTGCCGGGCGGCCCGCGCCGAACGCGGTCAGCACGGTCAGGCCCCGGGCCAGGGACTCCACGAAGTCCCGGCCCAGCTCGTGCTTGGACGCCGTGGTCCAGGCGGCCAGGCCGGAAGGCGGCGGGCCGGGCTCCGGCGCGGGCGCGGTGCGCAGGTCGGCCTCCATCGCCGCGACCGCCGTACGCAGCCGGGGGAGGAGGCCGGTGCGCAGGCTGTCCGCCGAGTGGCGGCTGGTGTGGCTGACCACGCTCGCCACGCACGCCACCCGGCCCGTCTCCGGGTCCCGTACCGGTACGGACACCGCGACCAGCCCCGGTTCGATCAGCTGGTCGTCCACGGCCCAGCCCTCCCGCCGCGCCCGCTCCACGCGGTCCGGGAAGTCGTCGGCCGGTGCCGGGTGCGCGGGGACGGCGGGGAAGGAAGCGGCCTGTGGGTCCGTGGTGCGGCGGGAGTGCCAGCGGGCCCAGTCCTGTTCCGCCCACTCCGTCGCGAACAGCGGTCCCGGGGCGGTGCGTTCGGCGGGGAGCAGGTCGCCGATGCGGAAGCTCACGGACATCGCGCGGCGACGGGTGGCCTGGTGGATGAAGCGGATGCCGTCGAGGTCGGCGACCGCGAGCGACACCGACTCGTCCAGCTCGTCGGCGAGGGCGTCGGCCCGCGCGTCGAGCAGTGCGGGCAGGCGCAGGGCGGCCAGGTAGGCGTTGCCCAGCCGCATCACGCCCGGGGCGAGGACGACGTCCCGGCCGTCGAGGCGGACGTACCCCATGCGGGCCAGGGTCGCGGTGATCCGGTCGACCGTGGAGCGGGCGAGACCCGTGGCCCGCTCCAGCGCGCCCGGGCTCAGCGTGCCGCCCGCCTCGGTGAGGTGCCGGAGCAGCCCGACGCCACGGATCAGCGGCCCGACCGCCTCCGCCGGCGTCCCCCTTTCGGAGTGCGGCCCGCTTTCGTCGTGCGGCCCGCTTTCGACGTGTGGCCCGCATTCGGCGTGCGTTCCAGTTTCGGCGTGCGGCCCGCTGGCGACGTGCGCCCCGGTCGCGGAAGGTGTCCCGGCTCCGGTGGGCATCCCCGCCTCCGCCGGCGTTCCCGGCTCGGCGTCGGCGTCGGTATCCACTGCGGTCCTCGCGGGCATCGTCTCTCCGGTACGGCGTACGGGCCCGGTACGGCATACGGGCACGCCTACCGTAAACCCCGGCCGCCCCGGCCCAGCTCCGCTATCCCCGCGTCACCCGCACCCGGTAGTTCCCGTCCGAGTCGACGTCCACCACGTCGACGGTGATGTGGTGGGCGGGGTCCTTGAAGGACTCGCCGGGGGTGAAAGGGGCGTCGGAGAGTTCGGCCTGGACGTTGGGGCTTCGGGTGCAGCCGCCGCTGTTGCGGTGGCTGTCGAAGACCTTGACCGGACCGCGTCCGGTGTCGACCGTGGCGTCGATCCGGTAGATCAGCAGGCCCGGCCGGCACACCGCCTCGTCGTTGCCGCCCTGGGCCCGTACCTCCATGGCGTAGGCACTCCGACCGTCGATCGGTACGATGATCAGCTTGCCGCCGTCCTCTTTGTACAGCGGTGACAGCCGGTACTCGGCCTTGCCGCGCGTCGCGGCGCAGCCCACCTGGGAGCCGTCCAGCCAGCCCAGCTTCCACTTGTGCCAGCCGAGCATGTCGTTGCCGGCGCCCCAGTCCTCGCTCATGATGTCCCAGTGCCCGACTGCGCTCCCGCCCTCCTGGGTGTAGAGGTCGGGCAGGCCGAAGGTGTGGCCGTTCTCGTGCGGCAGCACCCGGTACCCGGTGTGGTCGTACGAACCGGAGCCGTCGTCCTGGCGGGAGTAGACGAAGGACGCGTTGGAGACGGGCACCCCGTCGGCGACCGGGGCGTCACCGTTGCCGGCGAAGGTCACGGACAGGACGGTGTCCAGGGCGGAGGGGCCGGCGTTCGGGGTGATCAGCACGTTCAGCAGGTCGTACGAGCGGAAGTCCACGCTCGGGTCGGCCGCGGCCACGATGTCCTGCACCAGCTGCCGGTACCCGGGGTCGAAGGGCGCGCCGCGCTCTATGCCGTACGCCTTGAACGGTTTCGGCATGCGCAGCCAGTGGGTGATGGGGGTCTCCGGCTGGTAGTCCAGGCGGCCGTACGACGCGGTGCGGAACCACTCCTGGGTCTGCGGGAAGAACTCGTGGAAGCGGTCCATCGCGTTGCCCGGCCCGGTCGCGTCCGAGAAATCGACCATCAGGGTCAGGGCGTGGACCGTGCCGGTGGAGCGGGAGTAGCCGTGCGGGGTGGGGACGCCCTCGGTCATCTGTACGTCGTGGCTTCCGTGGATCATGCACGGGGAGAAGGCGGCGGAGCGGGCCAGACCTATGGGGCCGGCGGTGGTGGGCGCCGTCAGACGGGCGGTCCCGGCCGCGGTGCTGACCGTGAGGGTCAGCGCCGTCACCACGGCGAGGGCGGCCGCGCGGCGCGGGCGTATGCGGCGGCGTGCGCGGGAGCGGTGCGCGGGAAGTGGCCGGTGGCGGGCGGGAAGTGGCCGGTGGCGGGCGGCGGGGTGACCTGCGAGGGGGAGGGCGTGGCCGCGGCCTATCAGGGCGAGACGGCCTATGAGGGCGAGACGGCCTATGAGGGCGAGACGGCCTATGAGGGGGAGGCGTATGCGGCGGGGCGGCTGCGGCTGCTGCTCCATGCACGGACCTCTCGCTCCACGGCAGCCGCCGGTCGCCGGCTGCACCCTTGCGATCACCCTGTGTCGGGTGGGTGGAGGGCGCTCGCTGGAGGAGACCGATCGTGGGAAAGCCGGTCCGCACGGGGGTGAAACCCGGCCGGAGATGAGTGTGTCTCAGGTCACACGCTTTCAGGGCGGGGGCGGGAAATAACCGGGGAGCGTTTCCCCGTTTAGCCCTGTGTCCGAGCGAAACGGGGACTGCTTCCCCGGATCGCCCCCCACGTTCCGAGGAGTACGCCGTGCCGACCGCGACCTCCCCCGCACCGCGCAAGGTGTCCCGGCCTCGCGCCGACGCCCTGCGCAACCGGGAGCGGATCGTCACCGCCGCCCGGGAGATGTTCGTCGAGCACGGCCCGGACGTGCCGCTCGACGAGATCGCCCGCCGGGCCGGTGTCGGCAACGCGACGGTGTACCGCAACTTCCCCGACCGCGAAGCCCTCGTCCGCGAGGTCGTCTGCTCCGTGATGGACCGGACGGCCGAGGCGGCCGAGGCGGCACTCGCGGAGACCGGGGACGCCTTCGCCGCGCTGGAGCGCTTCGTGCACACGTCCGCCGACGAGCGGATCAGCGCGCTGTGCCCGATGATCTCCAGCACCTTCGACCAGCACCACCCCGACCTGGAGGCCTCCCGCGAGCGCGTCGAACGGCTCGTCGAGGAGGTCATGGGCCGGGCGCAGGCGGCCGGACAGCTCCGGCCCGACGTGAGTGTCGGGGATCTGCTGATCGTCGTGGCCCAGTTGAGCCGGCCCCCGGCCGGCACGGACTGCCTCCACGGCGACCGCTTCGTCCACCGTCACCTGCAGCTGTTCCTGGACGGCCTGCGGGCGCCCGCCCGCTCCGCCCTGCCGGGTACGGCCGTGACCCTGGAGGAGCTGCGCTGCTCCTGATCCATCAGCTCTGATCCATCAGCCCTGATCCGTCAGCTCCGACCGACCAGCTCCCGACCGATCGACCCGGTAGTCCCGACCGATCGACCCGGCAGTCCCGACCGACCGATCCGGCTGTCCCGACCGATGAGTCCGGTACCCGGGCCCAGTCCCTCATCCGTACGCCTGCCCTCGCGGCCGTCACGGCGACGAGCCGCGCCCTCACTCCTCCCGTTTTTTCGCTCTACTCCGCCTTTTCCGTCACGAAGTCCGTCACGAAGTCCGTCACGAAGTCCGTCACGCAGTCCCGAAGTGGGTACCTCCATGTCCGAAACAGCCCTCAAGGCTCCGCGCGTCGCCGCCCCCAGCGGTGACGCCAACCGCTGGAAAGCGCTCGTCTTCATCGCGCTCGCCCAGCTGATGGTCGTCCTCGACGCCACCATCGTGAACATCGCCCTGCCGTCCGCCCAGAAGGACCTCGGCATATCCGACGGCAACCGGCAGTGGGTCGTCACGGCCTACGCCCTCGCCTTCGGCGGTCTGCTGCTCTTCGGCGGCCGTATCGCCGACAAGTGGGGCCGCAAGCGCGCCTTCGTCACCGGCCTGGCCGGCTTCGCCCTCGCCTCCGCGCTCGGCGGTGCCGCCACCAGCGGCACGATGATGTTCGGCGCCCGCGCCCTCCAGGGTGTCTTCGGTGCCCTGCTCGCCCCGGCCGCGCTGTCCCTGCTGGCCGTGATGTTCACGGACGCCAAGGAGCGCGCCAAGGCGTTCGGCATCTACGGCGCCATCGCCGGCGGTGGCGGTGCCGTCGGCCTGATCCTCGGCGGCTTCCTCACCGAGTACCTCGACTGGCGCTGGACCTTCTTCGTGAACGTCCCGTTCGCCGTCGTCGCCGCGGCCGGCGCCTACTTCGTCATCCGTGAGCCCGAGGGCGGCCGCAACAGCGCCCCGCTCGACATCCCCGGCGTGGTCCTGTCCACCCTGGGCCTGGTCGCGCTGGTCTACGGCTTCACGCGCGCCGAGTCCGACGGCTGGGGCGACGCGCTGACCGTGACCATGTTCGTCGCGTCCGCGGTGCTGCTGCTGGCGTTCGTGGCCGTGGAGTCGCGGGTGAAGGCGCCGCTGCTGCCGCTGCGCGTGGTCAGCAACCGCAACCGCGGTGGCATCTACCTCTCGCTGGGCCTGGCCATCATCGGCATGTTCGGCCTGTTCCTCTTCCTGACCTACTACCTGCAGATCGTGAAGGGCTACTCGCCGGTCAAGACCGGCTTCGCCTTCCTGCCGATGATCGCGGGCATGATCACGGGCTCCACCCAGATCGGCACCCGTCTGATGACCCGGGTCGCGCCGCGCCTGCTGATGGGCCCGGGCTTCCTGGTCGCCGGTCTCGGCATGCTGCTGCTGACCCAGCTGGAGATCGACTCCTCGTACGGCATGCTGCTGCTGCCCGCGATGCTGCTGCTCGGCCTCGGCATGGGTACGGCGTTCATGCCGGCGATGTCCCTGGCGACCCAGGGTGTGGAGCCCCGGGACGCCGGTGTCGCCTCCGCCATGGTCAACACCTCGCAGCAGGTGGGCGGCGCGATCGGCACCGCCCTGCTGAACACCATCGCCGCGTCCGCGAAGACGTCGTACATCAAGGACCACATCGCCGGTGCGGCCACCAAGCCGCAGCAGCAGCTGGTCGGGCTGCAGGGCATGGTGCACGGCTACACCTCGGCGATCTGGTTCGCCGTCGGCATCCTGGGGCTCGCCGCCCTGATCGCCGTCACCTTCGTCAACACCGGCCGGCCGGGCAGCACCCCCGTGTCCTCCGGCGAGGGCGTCGAGGACGAGCTCCCGGTGCCGGTGGTGGCCCACTGACGGTGATCCCCTAGCGGAGCCAGGGCAGGTCCGCACCCGCTTCGTCCGGCTGAAGGCCCTCGGCGACGATCTCCATGATCTCGCCGAGGGCCTTCTGCTGCTCCGGGCTGAGCCGGTCGAACAGGGCCTGGCGTACGGCGGTCACATGGCCGGGCGCGGTGTGCTTCAGCACCTCGGTGCCCTCGTCGGTGAGGACCGCGAACTGGCCGCGCTTGTCGGAGGGGCAGTCCTCGCGGCGCACCCAGCCGTTCTTCTCCAGCCGTGCGATGGCGTGCGAGAGCCGGGAACGGGTGATCTTCGCCCTCATCGCCAGCTCGGTCATCCGCAGCCGGCGGCGCGGCGCCTCGGCGAGGGTCACCAGAAGGCCGTAGTACACGTGCGGCATGCCCGCGTCGCGCTGCAGCTGCCGGTCGAGGTGGTCCTCCAGCAGGGTGGTGGCGTGCAGGTAGGCACGCCAGACGCGCTGTTCCTCGTCGGTGAGCCAGCGGTGCTGTGCGGCGGAGTCCGGGGCCGTGTTCATGGGGTCCACTGTACGAGGCATCTCCTTGAAACTTGAACAAGTCGGGCGTACCGTTGTCCGGTAGAGCTTGAGAGTTAAAGCAATGCCGTCCTTGGGAGCCGCCGCCATGTCCACCAGCACCCCGGAGCGCATGCCCGCCCTGTACCTCAGCCACGGCGCCCCGCCGCTCGCCGACGACCCGGTCTGGCCGGGACAGCTCGCCGCCTGGTCCGCCGGCCTGCCCCGCCCCAAGGCGATCCTCATGGTCTCCGCCCACTGGGAGGAGGCCCCCCTCGCGCTGGGCGCCGTGGAGACCGTCCCCCTGGTCTACGACTTCTGGGGATTCCCCGAGCACTACTACCGGGTCCGGTACGAGGCCCCCGGCGCACCCGCGCTCGCCGAATCCGTCCGCAAGCTGCTGCGCGCCCCCGGCATGCCGGTCCAGGACATCCCCGACCGGGGTCTCGACCACGGCGCCTACGTCCCGCTGGTCGAGATGTACCCGGACGCCGACATCCCCGTCCTGCAGATCTCCATGCCCACCCTCGACCCGGTGCGCCTGATGGACATCGGCCGCAGGCTCGCGCCGCTGCGCGACGAGGGCGTGCTGATCGTCGGCTCCGGCTTCTTCACCCACAACCTCGCCGCACTCCGGCACACCGGCGGCGGCGTGCCCAGCTGGTCGTCCGAGTTCGACGACTGGGGGCGGCGGGCCCTGGAGGCCCGGGACTGGGACGCCCTGCTGGACTTCCTGGACAAGGCCCCGGCCGGCCGTTACGCCCACCCGCGCACCGAGCACTTCGCCCCTCTCTTCGTCACCATGGGCGCGGCGGAGGCGGACGGGTCGCCGGCCGCGCAGAAGTCGGTGATCGACGGGTTCTGGATGGGCATGGCGAAGCGGTCGGTGCAGTTCGGGTGAGCCGGGGCGGCGGGCCGGTCTACAGCGGCTTCTCGTACCAGGCCACGTCCCAGTAGCGGCCGAACTTGCGGCCGACCTCGCCGTACGTGCCGAGGTGCCGGAAGCCGAAGCGGGCGTGCAGCCGCACCGAGGCCTCGTTGGGCTGGGCGATCCCGGCGTAGGCGCGGTGCACGTCCTCCTCGGCCAGCGCCGTGAAGAGGGCGTCGTAGAGCAGGCTGCCGACCCCGTGCCGGCCCGCGTCCGGGGCGACGTACACCGAGGTCTCCACCGACGTGACGTACGCGGGCCTCGGCCGGAAGGGGCTGGATGTCGCGTATCCCAGAATCTCCTGTGACCGCGCTCGCGTGGCAACCATCAGGCGGTGCGGGCCGTCTTCCGGGTGGGAGAGCAGCCAAGGGCGGCGCTCTTCCGCAGTGAAGATCGCGGTATCGAATGTGATCGCCGTCTCACGTACGTAGTGGTTGTAGATCTCCGTGAGGGCGTCGAGATCGTCCTCGATCCCCGGCCTGACCTGCACCTCTGCACGTTCCGTCGGCATGTCGCCTCCCCGTGTGGCGGACAGGGTACTGCATGATCAGAAAAATTGGGGGCAGGGTTGGGAATTCTGTCCGGATTCCAGTCGTTGTTTCCCACGGATGCAGGGCACTCGGAGAGAGTCCCAGTGACAGTCCCCGCCCGTGCCGAGCGTTCGTTGGACCACCCGCCAGCCCACCATCGCAAGGGAGCACGCATGGCAACCCGTGCCGTCGCCCGTCGTAAGTCCGCCACCGGCGAGACGGCCGACTCGGCAAGCAGTGTTCGCGCTCATGGCGGCGAGATCGCGGACCGCGACCTGGTCGGCATGTACCTGGACGAGATCGCGCGCACACCGCTGCTCGACGCCGCCAAAGAGGTCGAGCTGTCCCAGACCATCGAGGCGGGTGTCTTCGCGCGGCAGGTCCTCGACGGCGAGGAGGAGTCCCACACGGACGCCACCCGGGAGGAGCTCGAAGCCCTGGTCGATGCCGGTGAGCGGGCCAAGGACGTCTTCATCCGCTCCAACCTCCGCCTGGTCGTCGCGGTCGCCCGGCGTTATCCGCGCAGCGGCCTGCCCCTGCTGGACCTGATCCAGGAGGGCAACGCCGGCCTGGTGCGCGCGGTCGAGAAGTTCGACTACCGCAAGGGCTTCAAGTTCTCGACGTACGCCACCTGGTGGATCCGCCAGGCGATCACCCGCTCCATCGCCGACCAGTCCCGCACCATCCGGCTCCCCGTCCATCTGGTGGAGGAGCTGGGCCGCATCCGCCGCGTGCAGCGCGAGTTCAACCGCGAGCACGGCCGCGACCCGGAGCCCGCGGAGATCGCCGCGGAGCTGGACGCGACACCGGAGCGCGTCACGGACGTCCTCGACTGGTCCCGTGACCCGGTCTCGCTGAACATGTCGGTGGACGACGAGGGCGAGACCCAGTTCGGCGACCTGCTGGAGGACACCTCGGCGGTCTCCCCGGAGCAGTCCGTGCTGACCCTGCTGCGCAGCGAGGAACTGGACGACCTGATCGGCCGCCTGGACCAGCGCACGGCCTCCATCATCAAGATGCGGTACGGCATCGACGACGGCCGCGAGCGCACCCTGACCGAGGTGGGCAAGGAGCACGGCCTGACCCGTGAGCGCATCCGCCAGATCGAGAAGCACGCCCTGCTGGAGTTGAAGAAGCTGGCCCGCGACACCGGCTTCGACGCGGCGGCGTAACGGGAGCACAGCCGGGAGGCGCAGCGGGCGTGCGGTCCCTGTGGGCCGCGCACGCCCGTGGCGAAAGACGGCGCAAACATGGCGTGGTCCTGTCGCTTCAACGCCGACGCCCGAGGGAAAAACCCTTGCAGGCCCGAGGAGTTGGAGCCCAGGACCGCACTCCCCCACCGCACGCACCGCACGTCGCGCACACCGCATCGCACAGCAGGCTGGCCACGCACGAGCCACGTCCCGACGCAATCCCCCCCCGGCGCCGGGACTTTCCCCAAGCCGGGCTTCGGCGCCCATCCCCCCTGGGCGTCGGGGCCCGGCTCTTCGCCGTGTGCGTGTCCGTGCCGATCAAGGGCGCCATGCCGTCAGGGACACTCCGCTGGAACGGCGGTGCCGTCAGGGACACTCCGCTGGAACGGCGGTCCACCCCGTACCTGAACCCCGGGGTGAACCGCCGGATGGCAGATTCTGCCACACGGGCATAGCCTGCCCAGATGAGCACCACCCCCAGCCCGCCCGACCAGCCGTTTTCCGCCTCCGCGCCGCCGCTGTCCCTCACCGAACGCCGGAAGGCCGAAACCCGGATGGAGATCGCCAGGGCGGCGGCCGCCCTGTTCGTCCGCCGGGGCCTGCGGGCGACCCGCGCCGAGGACATCGCCCAGGCGGCGGGCATCGCACCGCGCACGTTCTACCGGTATTTCGCCACGAAGGAGGAGGCGGTCGCCCCGCTGTACGCGGCGGGCGCCCAGCGCTGGACGGAGGCGGTCCGCACCGCCCCGGGCCGGCTCACCGTCCCCGAGGCCCTGCACCACGCCGTGCACCAGACCCTCACCCCCGGCGCCGGTGTCTCGGCGATGTCCTGGGAGTGGGTGCGCACCCTGATCCGCCTGGCCGACGCCAGCCCCGCCCTGCGCAAGGTCTGGGCGGAGGTGTGCCAGACGTCGGAGGTGGCCCTGGCCGAGATCCTCGCGGCCCGTGGGGCCGGGGCCGGCCCGGGCATCACCCCCGATCTCCGCTTCGCCGCCGCCGTGGCCGGTGCCGCCGTGCGCGTGGCCGTGGAGGCCTGGGCCGGTACGGCGGCCCCGCCCACCGGCCCGGACGGTCCCGCGGCCCTCGCGCTGCGCAACCTGGAGGCGTTGCGGGACTTCGGCTGGGGCAGCCGGAGGTAGCCGGGCTTCACCGGCGTAGGAGAGGTGGCCCGATGTGGCCGGACGGTGCTGGCGCACCGTGTCGGTCAGAGAGGCCGTTGCCGGGTCAAGGGGACGTCGCCCGTGCCAGGCGGCCCCCCAACTCCCGGGCGCATTCCACGAGTTCGCGTGGTGCCCGCACGGTGAACTCGTGGCCCAGCATCGCCAGCCGCACCGCCAGCCACTCCACCGGGTCCCCGGTGGTGCCCCGGAGGACGCAGCCGCCCTCGCCGTCGTCCTCCGGCACCCCCAGCCAGGCCGGCACCCCGGGGGTGACGCGTTCCGCCGGTGCGGCGAACCGCACCACGAACTCGTACGTCTCCTGCCGCCGTTGGATGGACTGCCGCAGATATTCGGCGGCGCTCCCGGTCGGCAGCTCCCGGGGCGCGAACCGGACGCCGGTCGCGAACGGCTCGCTCACCCGGTCCACCCGGAAGGTGCGCCAGTCCGCGCGGTCGAGGTCGTAGGCGACCAGGTACCACCGCCGCCCCGTCGACACCAGCCGGTGCGGCTCGGTCAGCCGGCGGGACTCGCCGCCGTCCTTGTCGCGGTAGGCGAACCGCAGCCGCTCCTGCCCGGCCACCGTGGAGGCCATCACGGTCAGCGTCTCGGGCGCGATGCTCGGCCCGTCCCCGCTGGTCAGCGGCGTGGTCGCGGCCTGCAGTGTGGACACCCTGTGGCGCAGCCGGGCCGGCAGCACCTGCTCCAGCTTCGCCAGGGCCCGTACCGACGCCTCGTCCACGCCCTCCAGGGCGTGCCCGGCCCCGGCCCGCAGCCCCACCGCGATGGCGACCGCCTCCTCGTCGTCCAGCACCAGCGGCGGCATCGCCTTGCCCGCGACCAGCCGGTACCCGCCGTCGGAGCCCTTCGTGGCCTGCACGGGATAGCCCAGCTCGCGCAGCCGGTCGATGTCCCGCCGCACGGTGCGCCGGGACACGTTCAACCGGTCGGCCAGCTCGCCGCCGGGCCACTCACGGGGCGTCTGGAGGAGGGACAGGAGCTGCAGCAGCCGGGCCGGTGTGTCCGTCGTCATGAGGACGAGCATGCCGTACCAGTAGGACATGATCTGACCTAATGCGGTCCTAACGTGAACGCATGACCTCCACGGAACAGACCCTCAGCACCCACGGGGCTCCGGGCGACCGGCGCCGCTGGTTCGCCCTGGCGATCGTCATGACGGCCGCCTTCATGGACCTCGTCGACGTCACGATCGTCAACATCGCCATCCCGTCGATCCAGCGGGACGCCGGCGCGTCCGTCAGCCAGATCCAGTGGATAACCGCGGGCTACGCCCTCGCCTTCGCCGCCGGCCTGATCACCGGTGGCCGCCTGGGTGACATCCACGGGCGCCGGCGGCTGTTCCTCCTCGGCATCGGCGGCTTCACCCTGGCCTCCGCCCTGTGCGGCTTCGCCGTGAACCCGGAGATGCTGGTCGCCTCGCGCGTCCTGCAGGGCGGCATGGCGGCGATGATGGTCCCGCAGGTGCTGTCGATCGTGCACGCCACCTTCCCGGCCCACGAACGCGGCAAGGTGTTCGGCATGTTCGGCGCGGTCGTCGGCCTGGGCGCGGTGTCCGGACCGCTGCTCGGCGCGCTCCTGACGGAGTGGAACCTCTTCGGCCTGGAGTGGCGGCCCATCTTCCTCATCAACCTGCCGGTCGGTGTCCTGGCCTGGCTGCTGGGCCGTCGCTTCATCACCGAGTCCAAGGCGCCGAAGGCGATGAAGCTGGACCTCGTCGGCGTCGCGCTGGTCTCCCTGGGCCTGCTGATGCTGCTCTACCCGCTCACCCGCGGGCGGGAGCTGGGCTGGCCGCTGTGGGGGTACGTCTCGATGGCCGGCGCCCTCGGGGTGTTCGCGGCGCTGGTGGTGTTCGAGCGGCGCAAGGCGGCCCGGGACGGTTCCCCGCTGATCGAGCTGTCGCTGTTCAAGGTGAAGAGCTTCGCCGCCGGTATCGCCGTACAGACCGTCTTCGGGATCGCGCTCGGCATCTTCTTCCTGGTCTGGACGCTGTACATGCAGATCGGCCTGGGCTGGCGCCCGTTGCGGGCCGGGCTGACCGGGGTGCCGTTCTCCCTCGCGGTGTCGACGGCGGCCGGGTTGTCGGTGCAGAAGCTGGTCCCGCGGTTCGGCCGGAAGGTGCTGCAGGCGGGCGCGCTGATCATGGGCGTCGGCGTGCTGGTCTATCTGTGGGAGGCGCACCGCTACGGCCAGTCCATCGCCTCCTGGCAGATGGCACTCCCGCTGGTGGTGATGGGCGTCGGCATGGGCCTGATCGTCGCCCCGCTGACCGACGCGGTGCTCTCGGAGGTGCCGCGTGAGCACGCCGGTTCCGCGTCCGGACTGATCAACACGGTGCAGCAGATGGGCAACGCGCTCGGACTGGGCCTCGTGTCGGTGGTGTTCTACGGCGAGATCCGCGACGGTCTGACCCGGGCCCAGGTCGGCCCGGCCTTCGTGCACGCCTTCCAGTACGCGCTGTGGTGGGTCGCGGGGATCATGGGCGCCATCTTCCTGCTGATGTCCGCCCTGCCGAAGCGGCCGGCCCAGCACGTGGAGGGGGCCGAGGCGCCGGTGCGGGAGCCGGAGCTGGTGCACTGAGCCGCCTGTGAACGAAGGGCCCGGCACCCTGGTGCCGGGCCCTTCGCGTGCCTTCGCGTGCCTTCGTGTGTCCTTCGCGGGCTCTTTCCGCGTCCTGCGTATGGGCCTGCGGCGTCCGATCATGTCCGGTTCGAGCCCGAACCTGTTTACTTTCCGGAAAACCGGGCGTAGCCTCCGAGAGAAACCACACGTTCGGGCATCAGCCGGAAACGAACGGACACCAAGGCGGAGGCGACCGACATGTACGCACCGGAACGGCAGCAGGAGATCCTCCGGCTCGCCCGTGACGGCGGCCGGGTGGACGTGCTGTCGCTGGCCGAGGAGTTCCAGGTCACGGCGGAGACGATCCGCCGCGATCTGAAGGCCCTCGACCGTGCCGGCCTCGTCCGCCGGGTGCACGGCGGCGCCATCCCGGTCGGCCGCCTCGACTTCGAGCCGGATCTCACCGAGCGCGAGTCCACCGCCGCCGACGAGAAGGACCGCATCGCCAAGGCCGCCCTCGCCGAACTGCCGACCGAGGGCACGATGATCCTCGACGCCGGTACGACGGTCGCGCGGGTCGCCGCCGCCGTCCCGCTGGAGTCCGCCCTCACGGTCGTCACGCACAGCCTGCCCATCGCCGCCCGCCTCGCCGACCACCCGGGCATCCAGCTCCACCTGGTCGGGGGGCGCGTACGGCACCGCACCCGCGCCGCCGTGGACGCCTGGGCGCTCCGGGCGTACGGCGAGATCCGCGCGGACGTCCTGTTCGTGGCGGCCAACGGCTTCTCCGCCGAGCACGGACTGACCACCCCCGACCTCGCCGAGGCCGCGGTGAAGCGGGCGGCCGTCGCCGCGGCCCGCCGGGTCGTCCTCCTCGCCGACTCGTCCAAGCACGGCCAGGAGCACTTCGCCCGCTTCGGCGACCTGAGCGACGTGGACCTGCTGATCACCGACAGCGGGCTGAGCCGAGAAGACGCCGCCGTCATCGAGCGCGGCGGCACGGAAGTAGTGCGCGCATGATCCTCACCGTCACCCCCAACCCGTCCCTCGACCGCACCTACGAGGTCCAGGCCCTGAAGCGTGGTGAGGTCATCCGCGCCGACACCGAGCGCATGGACCCGGGCGGCAAGGGCGTGAACGTCTCGCGCGCCGTCGCCGCCGCCGGACAGCGTACGGTCGCCGTTCTGCCCCTGGGAGGCGCGCCGGGCGCACTCGTCGCCGAGCTGCTCGACGCGCAGGGCATCGAGGTCGCCCCGGTCTCCGTCACGGGCGCCACCCGCTCGAACATCGCGCTCGCCGAGTCCGACGGGGTGCTGACGAAGATCAACGCGCCGGGCCCGGAGCTGACGGAGGCCGAGCAGGAGCTCCTCCTGGACACGGTCCGCGAGCAGTCCCGTGACGCCGACTGGATCGCCTGCTGCGGCAGCCTGCCCCGGGGACTCGCGCCGTCCTGGCACGCCGACGTCGTCACGCGGGCGCACGCCGGGGGAGCGCGTATCGCCCTGGACACCTCGGGGCGTGCGCTGCTGGAGGCGCTGCGCGCGCGACCCGACGTCGTGAAGCCCAACGCCGAGGAGCTCGCGGCGGCCGTCGGGCGCCCCCTGGCCACCGTGGGCGACGCGCTGAAGGCGGCCGAGGAACTGCGCGGGATGGGTGCGCGCGCCGTACTCGCCAGCCTGGGCGCCGACGGTCAGCTCCTGGTGGAGGACGCGGGCGCCTGGTTCGGCAGCGCACACGTGGACACCGTCCGCAGCAACGTCGGCGCCGGGGACTCCTCGCTCGCCGGTTTCCTGATCGCCGGCGGCAGCGGCCCCGAGGCCCTGGCCTCCGCCGTCGCCCACGGCACCGCCGCCGTCCAGCTCCCCGGCAGCGTCATGCCGACCCCCGCCGACCTGGATCCGGCGGCGGCGACGGTCACCGCGGAGATCCCGCTCGACCGCGAACTGACGGAGCCGGTCTCATGACCACGCCCACGCCCCGCCACCCCCACCCCGGCACCTGCCGGCTGGGCACACGTCCCGGCACCCGCACCGCCACCGGGTGGCTGGGCACCCGCACCGCCACCTGCCGGCTGGGCACCCGCCCCGGCACCCGCAGGCTGGGCGCACGTCCCGCGTCCACACCCCTGGACGCACCCGCCAGGCCGACCCCGACGCGGCGAGGCTCCCTGTTGCCCGTGACCGCGGGCCGCCCCGGCACCCGCCGACCGGGCATGCGCCCCGCGTCCGTACCCCTGGACGCGTTCGCCCGGCCGGCCTCGGTGCGGCGAGGGTTCCCCTTGCTCGTCGTCGACCGGTGTCGGCACAGCCACCCGGGCCGCTGTCGTACCGCCCCCGGGCGGCGGGGTCTCCCCGGTCCCGCCTCCCGCACGGCCTCGGCCCCCCACCGCACCCCCGTCCCCCTCCCCGCCCACCTCTCCCCCCGGGCGATACGCGTGCAGAGGAGCCCGCGATGAGTGACATGATCACCGCGGACCTGGTCGACCTCGACCTGTCCGCCGACTCCAAGGAAGCGGCGGCGCGCGCCCTCGCCGAACGCATGGTGGCCCAGGGCCGGGTGACCGACCTGGAGGGCTTCCTCGCCGACGTGGCCGCCCGCGAGGCCCAGATGCCCACCGGCCTCGACGGCGGCATCGGCATTCCGCACTGCCGCAGCGCCCATGTCACCGAGCCGACCCTCGCCTTCGGCCGCAGTGCCGCCGGCATCGACTTCGGTGCCCCGGACGGCCCCGCCGACCTGATCTTCCTGATCGCGGCCCCCGCCGGCGCCGACGACGCCCACCTGACGATCCTCTCCTCGCTGGCCCGCCAGCTGATGAACGCCGAGTTCACCTCCGCGCTGCGGGCGGCGGACGACGCGGAGACGGCGGCGGCGCTGATCCGCGGGGAGGAGCCGCCGACGGCACCTCCGGCGGCGGCTGCGGACGAAAGCAAAGGTGAGAGTGAGGGCGAGGGTGAAGGCGCGGGTGAAGGCGCGGGCGCCGAGGGTGCCGCGCAAGGCGCTGTGAGCGCCCCCGAAGACACCGCTGCGGCGTCGGTGGCGGCCTCCGCCGACGCCGCAGCGGACCATACGGCGCCCACGGCGGCCCCGTCCGCCCCGGCGCAGGAGCCCTCCGCCGACGCCGGCCCGGATTCCGGCGAGCGCCCCTTCCGAGTCGTCGCCGTCACCTCCTGCCCGACCGGCATCGCGCACACCTACATGGCGGCCGAGTCCCTGGAGAACGCGGGCCGTGCGGCCGGAGTCGAGGTGCTCGTCGAGACACAGGGCTCGGCCGGCTTCACCCGGCTGGACCCGGCCGTGATCGCGGCGGCGGACGGTGTGATCTTCGCGCACGACGTCCCCGTACGCGACAAGGACCGCTTCGCGGGCAAGCCGGTCGTCGACGTCGGTGTGAAGGCCGGCATCAACCGCCCCGCCGAACTCCTCGCCGAGGTCCGCGAGAAGGCGGCGCGCGGCGAGACCACCGCGTCGGCGCCCGCGTCGGGCGGCACGCCGGTCGAGCGCGCGGGCGGCTCCTCCGAGGGGTACGGCACCAAGCTCCGCAAGTGGCTCATGTCCGGTGTGAGCTACATGGTTCCGTTCGTCGCCGCCGGCGGTCTCCTCCTCGCCCTGGGCTTCGCGATCGGCGGCTGGCAGGTCAACAAGGCGCCGTCGGTCATGGACCACTTCGTGTGGACGCAGACCGACAGCTGGGGCGCCCTGCTCTTCCAGATCGGCGGCGTGGCCTTCAAGTTCCTCGTCCCGGTCCTGGCCGGCTACATCGCCTACGGCATGGCCGACCGGCCCGGTCTCGTCCCCGGCTTCGTGGGCGGCGCGATCGCCCTGGACATCAACGCGGGCTTCCTCGGCGGCCTGGCGGCCGGTCTGATCGCCGGTGGCGTGGTGATGGCGATCCAGAAGGTGCGCATCCCGGCCGCGTTGCGCGGCATCATGCCGGTGGTGGTGATCCCGCTGATCTCCTCGGCGATCGTCGGCTTCCTGATGCTCGTCGTGATCGGCAAGCCCCTGGCCTCCGCCCAGAAGGGCCTCACCGACTGGCTGAACGGCCTCACCGGCGCCAACGCCATCCTGCTGGGCGCCCTGCTCGGCCTGATGATGTGCTTCGACCTCGGCGGGCCGATCAACAAGGTCGCCTACACCTTCGCCACCGCCGGCATCGCCGTCTCCGACCCCAGCGACTCGGCGATGAAGATCATGGCCGCCGTGATGGCCGCCGGTATGGTCCCGCCGCTGGCGATGGCCCTGGCCACCACCGTGCGCGGCAGGCTGTTCACCCCGGCCGAGCGCGAGAACGGCAAGGCCGCCTGGGTGCTGGGCGCCTCCTTCATCACCGAGGGCGCGATTCCCTTCGCCGCGGCCGACCCGCTGCGGGTCATCCCGTCCTCCATGGTGGGCGGCGCACTCACCGGCGCCCTGTCGATGGCCTTCGGCGCCACCCTGCGCGCCCCGCACGGCGGCATCTTCGTGGTCCCGCTGATCGGCAACCCGTTCCTCTACCTGATCGCCATCGCCGCCGGCGTCTGCGCCTCCACGGCCCTGGTGGTCCTGCTGAAGGGCATGCGCAAGCAGAGCCCCGAGAACACGCCCACCGACCCGGCCGCGAACCCGGCCGCGGCCCCCGAGGAGACCAAGCAGCCGGTGGCGGCCTGACCGCCGCACCCCCTGCGTCTTGTCCCTTTCGTTCGCTGTGAGTTGTTCACGGCACCTGCGAGATACGTCACGGTCCGGGGCCAAAGTCCCGGACCGTGGTGTGTACTGGGAGGCATGCCTGAGCATGTCTCGACTCTCCAGTGGGCCGGTGCGGCCGTCCTCACCCTGGCCGGTGTGGCCTGGGCGTTCGGCGTCCTGCGCCTGCTGCGCCGCTTCCGCACGGAGGCCCTGCGAGAGCTGCCGGCTGTCCGCCCTGCCGGCCCCGTCCGCCTCCCCGTGCTCCCGGCCCAGCCGCAGTCCGGCCCGCCGCGGGAGTCGGTGGAGCTGACCCCGGCGGAGCGGGACGCCTTCGCCGGACTCGTACGGCAACTCGGCGATCACTGACCGGGAACCGGTCACGCCTCACCCGTTCCGCCTCGGGCCGCTGTCCCTGCCGTGCCGCTGTCCCTGCAGTGCCGCTTCCCTGCAGTGCCGCTATCCCCGCCGCGCCGCGCGCTGCTCCATGGCGTCCCGGGCCGCCTGCTCCGACATGTACACCTCGCACATGTGCCGCCCGTCGGGCGTCGCCGTGTGCTCGGCCTCCCACAGAGAGACCTCGCCGCCGTCCGGCAGCAGGAAGGCGTGCTCGTACAGCGCGTAGCTCAGCCCGGCCCGTCCGGCCCGCCCCGGGCGCCCGAACGCCTGCGTGATCTCGTGCGCGGTCGCCGTCGCCAGCAGCGCCGCCGTGTCCGCGCCCGGCCGGTCGGGGTTCTCCGCGCGGCGCAGGAGCCGGCGCGCATGGTCCGCGGAGTCGTCGGAGGCGAACACGTGCCGGGGCTCGGGGACCGCCCACAGTCGCATCAGCGCGGGCAGCTCGAACTCGGGGGTGTCCAGGGGGAGTCCGAGGCGTGCCGTGGCCGCCTGCAGCTCCTCCTCGTCGACGTAGACCTCGTGCTCCGGGGGGCCGCCCGGCGTGAGGTTGTGCACCAGCTCCCACAGCGTGTCCGCCGAGCCGTCGGCGAGCAGCCACGTGTGCCGGTACGTCTCCCGGTGCAGTCCCGCGCTGTGGTGCGCGGAGTGCAGCGAACTGTCGTGTGCCAGCGCGCACTCGAGCCGCCGGAGCACCTCGTCCGGCAGCTCGAACGAGTTCAGGGCACGGCCGAGGAGTCGCGCGAGATGCTCCTCCGGAGACTCGGGCGACTCGGCTGGTTCGTACGCTGCCGTCTCGTACGGAACGCTCAAGGTTTCTCCCGGCGTTGCTGCATGTCACCTTGTGGGTGCATACCGTAGCCCCTCGGTCGGACATCGTGTGGGGAACCGAGAAAACGTGCGCCCGGTAAACGCGCGGGGCCGCGCGGAAAGTTCCCGTGCGGCCCGTCGTCCCGTCAAAGTCTGCTGCTCAGGCGGCACTTCCGGCGGTCCAGGCGCTCCAGGACATGTTCCATCCGTTGAGGCCGTTGTCCGGGGCGACCGTCGTGTCGGGGGAGTTCTTCACGACCACGACGTCCCCGATGAGCGAGTTGTCGTAGAACCACTTGGCGGAGGTGGCGCCCTGTGCGCCCTGCACGTCCGCGAGCCCTACGCAGCCGTGGCTGGTGCCCTCCCGGCCGAAGGGCGGGTTGCCCTTGTTGTACCAGTAGTTGCCGTGGATGAACGTCCCCGACGACGTCAGCCGCATCGCGTGCGGCACGTCCGCGATGTCGTACTCCCCGCCGAACCCGACCGTCGAGCCGTTCATCCGGGTCTGCACGAACTTCTCGGAGATCACCATCTGCCCGTTGTACGTCGTGTGCTGCGGGCTGCCGGCCGAGATCGGCACCGTCTTGATCGTCCTGCCGTCCCGGACCACCGTCATGGTCTGCGTGTGGACGTCGACCGTGGAGACCTGCGACCGCCCGATGGTGAAGGAGACGGTCTTCTTCTGCACGCCGTAGACGCCCTTGGCGCCCTCGACCCCGTCCAGGTCGATCTTCATCGTGACCTTGGAGCCGGCCTTCCAGTAGTCCTGCGGCCGGAAGTCCAGCCGGCGGTCACCGAACCAGTGCCCGGCCACCTGCTGGCCGCTGCTGGAGTTCACCGTGATGTGCCCCTGCACGGCCTTCTTGTCGGTGATCGACTTGTCGAAGGTGAACGACACCGGCATGCCCACCCCGACCGTCGTGCCGTCGTCCGGGGTGTAGGTGCCGATGAAGCTGCCCGCCGAGGTGACGGTCGTGAAGATGGAGTTGGCCGCCGCGGTGCGTCCGTCGCCGTCCTTCGCGGTGGCGTCGATCTCGTACTTGGTGCCGCGCTCCAGCTGCTGCTTCGGCTTCCAGGTGCTGCCGTCCGCGGATATCGCCCCCGGCACGGTCCGCCCCGAACCGGCCACGGTCATCTTCACGTCGGTCAGCTTGCCGTCGCTGACCTTCACCCCGGTCGCGTTGATGGACGCGCTGGTCGATCCGTCCTTGGCCGAGATGACGATCTTCGCCGTCGAGGTCCTGGCGGAGCTCTTGCCGCCCTTCCCGTTGTCGTCGGCGCTGGCGTCGCCGCCGCACGCGGTCAGGGTGAGGGCGCCGACCATCAGGGCGGCACAGGCCACCAGTGCGCGCCGCGCTGCAATGTCCGGCGATGTCACGGGCTGCTCCAGGTTCGTGTGATGTGCGTGATCCGTTCCAGTGCGTGAAGAAAGAGGGATCCGCCGCCCGGGCCGGTTCCCCCCGACTCCCCTGAACGCGATCACGTGACAGAACCGCGACAATCCGACGCCCCGACGCCGTCCTCGGTGCCCGCCGTCGGGCGTCACGCCGGCCCGTACAACTCCCCGTACGACGGCCACACACCCCCCGGTCCGCCGACCGACCCGGCGGCGCGTACCGCCCGGACGATCGCGCGCGTGACGAGATCCGCGCCGGCGGTGAGGATCTCGTTGAGCGCCAAGGGGTGCCCGCCGAGCGGGCGGGTGCCGGTCGCCAGCGCGAACACCGTGTCCCCGTCGTGCAGGAGGTGCACCGGCCGTACGGCCCGCGCGATGCCGTCGTGCGCCGTGCCCGCCAGCTTCTGCGCCTGCGCCTTGGAGAGATCCGCGTCGGTCGCGACCACCGCCAGCGTGGTGTTGAGCGGTGGCGGAGGGCTGCCGGCGGCGGCCTCCTCCAGGCGCCGGCGCGCCGCCTCGTGCACCCGCTCGTCCGGATACTCCACCCGTCCGTCGAAGAACTCCCCGTACAGCGCCCCCGTTCCGGGATCCACCACGGCCCCCGCGGCGTTCGCCACGACCAGCGCGGCCACGGTGATCCCCGAGTCGAGCACCGTGCTCGCGGTGCCCACCCCGCCCTTGAGCCGTCCGGCCACGGCGCCGGTACCGGCCCCCACGCAGCCCTCGGGAACGTGGGCGCCCGGCGCGCTCGCCGCCGCGGCCTCCACCGCCGCGCGTCCCGTCGCCGCGTCCGGCCGTGCGCGGAAGGCCCCGCCGCGTCCCAGGTCGAAGACGCACGCCGCGGGCACCACCGGCACCACGTGCGCCGGATCCGTCCCCACCGGTACCCCGCGCCCCTGCTCCTCCAGCCAGGCCATCACACCGGAGGCCGCGTCGAGCCCGTAGGCGCTGCCGCCGGTCAGCACGACCGCGTCGACCCTCTTCACCACGTTGCGCGGGTCGAGCGCGTCGGTCTCCTTGGTGCCGGGGCCGCCGCCGCGCACGTCCACCGCGGCGACGGCGCCGCCCTCGGGAGCGAGGACGACCGTGGTGCCGGTGAGCCAGCCGTCCCCGTCGCGGGTGGCGTGCCCCACCCGAATCCCGGCGACGTCCGTCAATGCGTCAACTGTCATGGGGCTCAGTCTGGCCCAGCCCCGGGCGCGCCCGAGTGGCTCGCTCAGCCGGCCGGTACGGCGGCGCTCGCCCGGCGCTCCCGGCCGGCCCTGCGCACCGCCAGCACCACCCCGGTCGCCACCGCACCGGCGGACACCAGCCCCGTCGCGAGCACCGCCCAGTCGCCCAGGAAGGTGCAGCAGATCACCAGCAGGGCGGTGACCGGCAGGACCAGCTGCTCGGCGACGCCCACCTTGAAGTGGCGGGCGTGCAGCGCCCACACGGTCAGCAGGTACAGCGCCGTCGGCAGGGTGACGGAGGCCGAGGCGGACAGGACCGAGATGTGCGCCGTGCCCACCGCCTGTTCCACGGCCACCTCCAGGCCCGCGCCGATCGCCGCGGCCGAGGCGAACACGAAGTAGTGGCCGTAGCCCCAGACGAACGCCCGCCTGCTGGTGCGCAGGTGGCCGTGGATCGGAACCACGAAGTAGATCCACCATGCCGCGAAGACGATCAGCAGCCCGCCCGTCGCGATGGGCAACAGCTCGGTCAGCGCGGTGTGTTCGTCCACGGCCGACTTCACCGCGACCGTGGCCGAGGCGATCGTCTCGCCGAGCACGATGATCGTGAACAGGCCGTACCGCTCGGCGATGTGATGGGGATGCCAGGAGGTCTGGTGGTGCCTCTCCGCGTACAACGGCACGCACAGTTCCGCGACCACCATCACGAGGAACACCCAGGGCCGGGCCGGGCCGGGCAGCACCACCAGGCCGAGCCAGCCCACCTGGCACAGCAGCACCCCGCAGGCGTACCGCACGGCCGTCGTCCGCTCCGCGCCCGGCGCCGATCTCGCGGCCCTCAGCCACTGCCAGACCAACGCCAGCCGCATGATCACATAGCCGAGCCAGACCAGCAGGAAGTCGTGGTGCGTGAAGGCCCGGGAGATGCCGGCGGCCAGGACCAGGACGCCGGCGATCTGCACCAGGGTGACGATCCGGTAGAGCGGGTCGTCGTTGTCGTACGCCGAGGCGAACCAGCTGAAGTTCATCCACGCCCACCAGATGGCGAAGAACACCATCGCGTAGTTGAGGACGCCTTCGCCCGCGTGTCCCGCCGTGACCGCGTGGACCAGCTGCACACCGGCCTGTGCGACCGCCACGACGAAGCACAGGTCGAAGAACAGCTCGAGCGGGGAGGCGACGCGGTGGGCCTCGTCGCGCCCGCGCGCGGTGAGCCGCCGCAGGGGGCCGGGGGAGTGTGGTGCGCCCGGGGAGGCGGGAGCGGGAGCGGAACTCGGCGTCATGTCTCTCAGCACAGCAGAAATCTTCCCCGAAATCCTTGTGAACGGATTCACAAGTGGTTGGGGGGCCGTATCCTGGGGGCATGAGCGCCGCCCCCGCACCCGAACCCCGCGAACCCAAGCCCGCGCTGGTCTTCGACGACCCGCTGGACCAGCAGTCCTCGGACGACACCGACCGCGGGTGGGGCGAGCGCCCGGACGGCGGCGGTGCCGCGGACCTGAAGCGCTTCCTCGACGAGAAGCCGCCCCACCACCTCTGAGCCGCCCGCGACAGCGCCCTCAGCGCTCGGCGGGCCCCGAGCCGCGCTGCGCGACCAGAGCGTCGCGGATCTCCTTGAGGACCTCCAGCTCGGTCACGTCCATGACCTCCTTGGCGCCCTCCCGGGCCGCCTTCTGCGCCGCCTGCCGGGCCAGGTACCTCGACATCGGCAGCACCATCAGGAAGTACACCACCGACGCGGTGATCACGAAGGTGAGCGTGGCGCCTAGGACACTGCCCCACAGGATCGGCACACCGCTCTTGACCGTGCCGTCCGGGCTCACCGCGCACGGGTCCTTCAGGCACAGGCTGTAGTGATCCAGGTTCTGCGTGCCGATCGCTCCCACCAGCGGGTTGATGATCCCCTTCACCACCGAGTTGACGATGTTGGTGAAGGCCGCACCGATGACCACCGCGACTGCCAGATCGACGACGTTGCCGCGCATCAGGAAGGCCTTGAAGCCGTGCCAGACGCTCGGTTCCTTCTTCGCGCTCACCTCGGGGACTCTCCTTGCGTGCACAGGGTGTGGAATCGAACGCTCCGCAACCTACGGCACCATGCCGCCATTGTGTCCAATTCCGTGGCACGATCCGGCGACTCGACGGCGCGCCGCCGCGACACCGTCGGAGGCGGTTCAGCACAGCGTCACCGCCAGACGCGCCGTGGCGCTCGCGCCGACGAGCCGTGCCGCCGTCGCCCGCGGCACCGACAGCACCACGAGCGCCCCGCTCTCGGCCGCGCCCTGCACCGGCTCCGGCACCTTCGTCACCCGCACACCGCGGGCGAGCACCTGGGCGCCGCCCCCGGCGGACGGGTCCTCGGCGGCGATGACGTCGACGCGGTCGCCGGGCCGCAGCAGCCCGACCGTGGCGCCGTCGGCGATGCGCACCGGCGCCGTCACCAGGGCCGCCCCGCCCTGGCGCCGTACCGGTTCCACGGCCGGGTGGCCCCGGGCCCGCCGTGCGTCCGGTTCCGTGGTGGTGCGCGGTCCGGCGGTCACCAGGGCGGCCGCCGTCACCGCGAGGCCGGCGGCGACGGCCCGCCTGCGGTGCCGTACGAGCCGTTGCAGCAGATACCGCCCGCCGCGCACGCGCACCGGCGGGAACTGCGGGACCTCACAGGTCGCGGGGGCGTCCGTGCCCAGCGGGCGCGGAAGACGCAGGGGAGGCGGGAACGGGGACGGCAGGGACGACGGGGACAGAGGCATGGCGATCACCGCCTGTGACGAGGACATCGGCTGGCCCTGCCACGATGACGCCTCGCGCCGCAGCCCGCCGGAGACGGTGGATCACGGACGGACTGTGGACAACTCCCTCACCCGAAGGGGGAATTCCGGTGGGCTGTCCACAGGTACGTACCCCTAGGGCAGCTCGAAGCCCGGGTCCATCCCGCCGAGGGCGTTCACGCACAGGCAGTCCCGGTCCGCGGTCTCCGGCAGCGCCGCCACCGCGTCGAAGAGCACTCCGCGCAGCCGGTCCACGTTGGCCGCGAAGACCTCCAGGACCTCCTCGTGGGAGACGCCCTCGCCGGTCTCGGCGCCCGCGTCGAGGTCGGTGACCAGGGTCAGCGAGGTGTAGCACAGCTCCAGCTCCCGGGCGAGGGCCGCTTCCGGATGGCCCGTCATGCCCACGACCGACCAGCCCTGTGCCTGGTGCCACAACGATTCGGCACGGGTCGAGAACCGCGGTCCCTCGACGACGACCAGCGTGCCTCCGTCCACCGGCTCCCAGTCCCGTCCGTGCGCGGCCTTCAGCGCGGCGGCCCGGCCGGCGGGGCAGTACGGGTCGGCCATGGACACGTGCACCACGTTGGGCACCGTGCCGTCCGGCAGCGGCAGGCCGTCGAAGTACGTCTGCATCCGGGACTTGGTCCGGTCCACGAACTGGTCCGGTACGAGGAGGGTGCCGGGGCCGTACTCGGGGCGCAGCCCGCCCACCGCGCACGGGCCGAGGACCTGCCGCACGCCGGCCGAGCGAAGGGCCCACAGGTTGGCGCGGTAGTTGATGCGGTTCGGCGGCAGGTGGTGGCCGCGGCCGTGCCGGGGCAGGAAGGCGACCCGCCGGCCGGCGATCTCGCCGAGGAAGAGGGAGTCGCTGGGCGGTCCGTAGGGGGTGTCGACCTCGACCTCGGTCACGTCGTCGAGGAACGAGTAGAAGCCCGAGCCGCCGATTACGCCGATCTCTGCGTTCGCCATGACCAGCACACTAGCTGGCCGCGGAACAGCGGGGGAGCCGCTCCCGGAAAGCACCGAAGACCCCGCCGTCGCATGACGGCAGGGTCCGGGGAGAGAGGTCTCAGGCGGCGGAGCTCGACGAGGACGCCGAGGACGCCGACGACGTCGAGGACGACTTCGAGTCGCTCGACGCAGAGCTCGTCGACGAGGTCGACGAAGACGACGAGGAGCTCGACGACGAGGACGCCGGGCTGCTGCTCGACGAGGAGCCGCGCGAGTCGTTGCGGTAGAAGCCGGAGCCCTTGAAGACGATGCCGACCGCGGAGAACACCTTCTTCAGGCGGCCACCGCAGCTGGGGCACTCGGTCAGGGCGTCATCGGTGAACTTCTGCACCGCCTCGAGGCCCTCGCCACACTCGGTGCACTGGTACTGGTAGGTCGGCACTGTCTTCCTCCTGGCACTCTCACTCGATGAGTGCTAACGACCATCAATAGTGACGTATTCCCGGGGATCAGTCCACCGTCACCGGCACGCGGTGACCGACGCCACGTGCGACGGTGCGGTTCCGCTGCCGGGTGGACAGCCGCGACCGCAGGGCCAGCAGGGTCACCAGGGCCAGCACGGTGCCGCCCAGCGGGACCAGGAATCCCGCGCCGTCCCACAGCCGGTCCTCCAGCTGTCCGGCGACGGTGACGGCGGCGGCCTGCCCGAACGCGACCGCGCCGGTCAGCCAGGTGAACGCCTCGGTGCGGGCGCCGTCCGGGACCAGGGACTCGACCAGCGTGTAGCCGGTGATCAGCGCCGGCGCGATGGACATGCCGACCAGCAGGCCGAGCCCGGCGAGCAGCGGCACCGAGTGCGCCGTCCACAGGGCGGACGCGGTGATCGCCAGCGCGGTGTAGCCGACGACCAGGCGCCGCTGCGGGGCGACCTTCCAGGCGATCGCGCCGCACACGATGCCGGACAGCATGTTGCCGGCGGCGAAGACGCCGTACAGGACGCCGTTCAGGCCGGGCTCGCCGATGGACTCGGTGAACGCGGCCAGCGACACCTGCATGCCGCCGAAGACGGACCCGATGCCGAGGAAGGTCACGACCAGCACCCGTACGCCCGGGACGCGCAGCGCCGAGGCGTGCCGCACGCGCGCGTGCCCGCCGTCGGCGGTCACCGAGGGCTGGGTGGCCTTCTGGGCGGCGAACAGCAGACCGCCGACGAGCGTCAGCGCGCCCTCCGTGACCAGGCCGGCCGCCGGTGTGACGGCGGTGCACAGCGCGGTCGCCAGCAGCGGGCCGAAGACGAAGGTCAGCTCGTCCGTGACCGACTCGAACGCCGCGGCGGTGGTCATCAGGGGCGACCCCTGCAGCTTCACGCCCCAGCGGGCCCGCACCATGGGGCCGACCTGGGGCACCGAGGCGCCGGTCGGGACGGCCGCCAGGAACAGCGCCCACAGGGGGGCGTGCGCCAGCGCGAGCGCCGTCAGGGTCAGGCCGGACAGGGTGTGCACGAGGACGCCGGGGACCAGGACGGCACGCTGGCCGTACCGGTCGGCGAGACGGCCGCTGTACGGCGCGAACAGGGCCATGGAGACACCGGTGGCGGCCGCGGCCGCGCCTGCGGCGCCGTAGGAGCCGGTGGTGTGCTGCACGAGCAGCACGATGGAGATGGTGAGCATCGCGAACGGCTGGCGCGCCGCGAAGCCCGGCAGCAGGAACGTCCAGGCGCCGCGGGTGCGCAGCAGCCGTCCGTATCCGGGGCGGGAGGAGGCCGGCGAGATCTTCTCCGGTTCGGTGGTGGTGACCGTGGATCCCACGGCCCGTGCCTTTCTGCCGCCTGGTAGCGGGGCCTGGTGAGGCCCGGGTGCCGAGAGCTGTCCTCTTGCGCGGACTGCGGTAGATACCGGTGCCCACTGCGGGTGGGGACGACTCGGCCGCCATACGGTCGCGCCAGCTCTGCGTCAGGCAGAGTTGGTTCGATCAGGGTGCGCCTTCATGGTACAGGGGCGATCGCGTCGTACAGCTGTGAAAACGAGCACCGTGGACAAGGGCACCTGGGATTTCGCGGTGCGTTCACCCAGACGTCCGATTCGGCGCGGAATGCCGCGTCAGCGCGAGCCGCCCGCCCCGTCCGTGCCGAGCCAGCTCGCCAGCTTGCCGCCGCGGGCGACCGCGCGCAGGCGCCGTTCCGCCGCGTCGCGGACCGGGTCGGTGGCGACGACCAGGAGTTCGTCGTCGTGCCGCAACACCGTCGTGGGCAGCGGAACAAACGATTTTCCTTCGCGGACGACGAGGGTGACGGCGGCCCCCGGCGGCAGCCGCAGCTCGTTGACCTCCACGCCGTGCATCCGGGAGCCCTCGGGCACCGTGATGGACAGCAGGTGCCCGCGCAGCCGCTCCAGGGGCGCGGACTCGATGCCGAGGTCGGCGGCCTCGCCCTTCTCGCCCAGCCGCAGCGTGCGCGCCAGCCAGGGCAGGGTCGGCCCCTGTACCAGGGTGTAGACGACGACCAGCACGAAGACGATGTTGAAGATGCGGCGGCTGCCGGTGACGCCGTTCACCATCGGGATGGTCGCCAGGATGATGGGCACGGCGCCGCGCAGCCCCGCCCACGACATCAGGGTCTGCTCCTGCCACGGCACGCGGAACGGCGCCAGGCTGAGGACCACGCTCAGCGGGCGGGCCACCATGGTCAGGATCAGGCCGATGAGTAGGGCCGGGACGACGTCGTCGCCCAGGTCGTGCGGGGTGACCAGCAGGCCGAGCACGACGAACATGCCGATCTGGGCGATCCAGCCGAGCCCCTCGGCGAAGCCGCGCGTGGCGGGCCAGTGCGGGAGCTTGGCGTTGCCGAGCAGCATCGAGGCCAGGTAGACGGCCAGGAAGCCGCTGCCGTGCGCGAGGGCGCCGGCGGCGTACGCCGTGACGCAGATGGCCATGACGGCGATCGGGTACAGGCCGGAGGCGGGCAGGGCCACGTGCCGCAGGCCCCAGGAGCCGAACCAGCCCACCGCGGCCCCGATGGCCGCGCCGATGGCCAGCTCCAGGACGATCTCGCCGAGCAGGAGGTACCAGTGCTCGACCGGGCCGGCCGTGGAGAAGGCGACGACCAGGATGACCACCGGGGCGTCGTTGAAGCCGGACTCAGCCTCCAGCGTGCCCGTCACGCGCGCGGGCAGGGGCACTCTGCGCAGCACGGAGAAGACCGCGGCCGCGTCCGTCGAGGACACCACCGCGCCGATGATCAGCGCCTGCCGCCACTCCAGCCCGACCAGGTAGTGCGCGCCCGCCGCGGTGACGCCGACGCTGACGGCGACTCCGAAGGTCGCCAGCACGGAGGCGGACGACAGGACCGGCCTGATCTCTTTCCACTTCGTGCCGAGACCGCCCTCGGCGAGGATCACCACCAGGGCCGCGTAGCCCATGACCTGGGTCATGGCGGCGCTGCTGAAGTTGATGTGGCCGATGCCGTCCTGGCCCATCAGGACGCCGATCGCCAGGTATACGAGCAGGCTGGGGAGCCCGCTGCGGGAGGAGACCCGGACGGCCGCGACGGCGACGAGCAGGACCACGGAACAGACGAGCAGGAGCTGGTTGAGGTGGTGGACAGTCAGCGGCGGTTCCTCCCCTGGGTTCTCCGGTTACTTCGTTACCTTACCTAACTCTTGACGCTTTCTTGACGCTCGGCGGGGGAAGATCGAACGCTCGTGCGCGCTGGTTCCCGACTCCGCGTCAAGGGGGACGGGGCCCTGCGCCTATGGTTGCTCCAGCGCTCATTCAAAGTCACAGCCCGACCTGCCGCTCGCGTTAGGACAGCAAGGACAGCGATGCCCCCCAACACCACCGCCACAACGGGTGACACCGCCACCACGGGTGCCACGTCCGTCAAGACCGGCAGGAAGAAGGGGCGCAAAGCCCGATTGCTCGTGCTGGTCCTGGTCCTGGCCATCATCGGCGGCATCGCCTATGGCGCCTACTGGTCGATCAGCACCGTCCGCGCCTCCTTCCCGCAGACCAAGGGGTCGATCACGCTCGACGGCCTCTCCGGCCCGGTCGACGTCAAGCGGGACGGCAACGGCATCCCGCAGATCTACGCGTCCTCCGCGCAGGACCTGTTCATGGCGCAGGGCTACGTCCAGGCGCAGGACCGGTTCTACGAGATGGACGTGCGCCGGCACATGACCTCCGGGCGCCTGTCGGAGATGTTCGGCAAGAGCCAGGTCAAGAACGACGCGTTCCTGCGCACGCTCGGCTGGGACCGCGTCGCCCAGCAGGAGTACGACACCAAGCTGTCGGCCTCCGCGAAGAAGTACCTCCAGGCCTACGCCAAGGGAGTCAACGCCTACCTGCAGGGCAAGGACGGCAAGGACATCTCCCTGGAGTACGCGGCCCTGGGCTTCACCAACGACTACAAGCCGCAGAAGTGGACCCCGGTCGACTCCGTCTCCTGGCTGAAGGCGATGGCCTGGGACCTGCGCGGCAACATGCAGGACGAGGTCGACCGCGCCCTGATGACCAGCCGCCTGGGCCCGCAGCAGATCCAGGACCTGTACCCGGCGTACCCCTACGGCCGGAACAAGCCGATCGTGCAGGAGGGCCAGTACGACGCGCTGACCAAGTCCTTCCGGCAGGGCGGCGCCACCGGCACCTCCCAGGGCGCGGGCTCGACGAGCACGACGGGCTCGACCGGTACGACCGGTACGACCGGAAGCACCACGGGCGCCTCTCAGGGCACCACGGGCACGACCGGCTCCTCCTCCTCGACCACCGCCGGATCGGGCCTCACGAGCCAGCTGGCGGGCCTCTACAACGTCCTGGACAACGTTCCGACCGCCGTCGGCGTGAACGGCCAGGGCATCGGCTCCAACTCCTGGGTCGTCTCCGGCAAGTACACGATCACCAAGAAGCCGCTCCTCGCCAACGACCCGCACCTGTCGGCGTCGCTGCCGTCCGTCTGGTACCAGATGGGCCTGCACTGCCGCACCGTCTCCAGCGCGTGCCCCTACGACGTCAGCGGCTACACCTTCGCCGGCATGCCCGGCGTGATCATCGGCCACAACGCGGACATCGCGTGGGGCATGACCAACTCCGGGGTCGACGTCACCGACCTCTACCTGGAGAAGGTGAGCGCGAACGGCTACCTGTACGACGGCAAGGTCCGGCCGTTCAAGACCCGCGAGGAGACCATCAAGGTCGCCGGCGGCGGATCCAAGACGATCGTCGTCCGCCAGACCCAGGACGGCATGCCGCTGCTGTCCGACCGCGACGACGAACTCGTCGAGGTCGGCAAGAAGGCCGCGGTCACCACCGCCGCACCCGACCGCGGCGACGGCTACGGCATCGCCCTGAGGTGGACCGCGCTCGACCCGGGCACCTCCATGGACGCCGTGTTCGCCCTCGACAAGGCGGCGAACTGGAGCGACTTCCGCTCGGCCGCCGCCCTGTTCGACGTGCCTTCGCAGAACCTGATCTACGCCGACACCGACGACAACATCGGCTACACGCTCCCCGGCAAGATCCCCACGCGGACGTCCGTGGACGACGGCTCGATCCCGGCGCCCGGCTGGGAGCCGAAGTACCGGTGGACCGGCTTCATCAAGCAGGGCGAGCTGCCCTACGAGTACAACCCCAAGAGGGGCTACATCGTCACCGCCAACCAGGCCGTGGTCGACAAGGACACGTACCCGTACACGCTCACCACCGACTGGGGCTACGGCACCCGCAGCCAGCGCATCACCGACCTGATCGAGTCCAAGATCAAGGACGGCGGCAAGATCTCCACCGACGACATGCGGCAGATGCAGCTGGACAACAGCAGTGAGATCGCCAAGCTCCTGGTGCCCAGGCTGCTGAAGATCAACCTGGACGACAAGCAGGTGCGCCAGGCGCAGAAGCTGCTGGAGGGCTGGGACTACACCCAGGACGCCGACTCCGCGGCGGCCGCGTACTTCAACGCCGTCTGGCGCAACGTCCTCAAGCTCGCCTTCGGCAACAAGCTCCCCAAGGAGCTGCGCGTGAAGGGGCAGTGCCTGTGGGTCGACAAGATCGACAGCACCGGCCCGGTGGACGACGACACCAAGGTGCGCGAGTGCGGCCAGCGCGACGCCGACCAGGCGCAGCCGGACGGCGGTGACCGCTGGTTCGAGGTCGTGCGCACCCTGATGGAGAAGCCGGACAGCGACTGGTGGAAGACGCCGGCGTCGGGCACCCGCAAGGCCACGCACAACGTGGACCAGCTCTTCGCCCGCGCCATGATCGACGCCCGCTGGGAGCTGACCGCCAAGCTCGGCAAGGACATCGACACCTGGAGCTGGGGCAGGCTGCACCGGCTGTTCCTGAAGAACCAGACGCTCGGCACCGACGGCCCCGCGGTCCTGCAGTACGTCCTCAACCGCGGCCCCTGGAAGCTCAGCGGCGGCGAGGCCACGGTGAACGCGTCCGGCTGGAACGCCGCCGGCGGTTACAACGTCGTCTGGGTGCCGTCCATGCGGATGGTCGTCAACCTCAAGGACTTCGACAAGTCCAAGTGGATCAACCTGACCGGCGCCTCCGGGCACGCCTTCAGCGCGCACTACACCGACCAGACGAGCCTGTGGGCCAAGGGCGAGCTGCTGCCCTGGTCGTTCTCGTCCAAGGCGGTCGACGGGAGCACGAGCGACGCGCTCGTCCTCAAACCGTGAGCCGCTGACCGTCCGGCCGCCGGGTCGCCCGGTCGCCCGGCATGAAACGGCCCTCCACGCGCGCGTGGAGGGCCGTTTCGCGTCCCTGCTCAGGCGCCGGGGAAGCGGCGCACGCCGGACGGGGTGACCACCGCGTGCACCGGGCGGTCGTGCGCCTCGGCGGGCACGCGCGCGACGACCTCCGTGTCGTAGAGCAGCACCACGAGCCGGGGCCGGGCGCCCGCACGCTCGAGACGGGCCAGCACACGGTCGTACGACCCCCCGCCGCGCCCGAGCCGCATCCCGCGCGCGTCCACCGCGAGCCCGGGCAGCAGCACGACGTCCGCGGCGGTCACGGCGTCCGCGCCGAGCCGGGCGCCGGAGGGCTCGAACAGCGCCACCTTCCCGCCGTGTTGGACCCGGGCGAGGGAGCCGGGGCCGGTGTACTCGCCCCAGTCCAGGTCGTTGTCGGGCAGGAGCACGGGAAGCAGCACGCGCACGCCCCGCGCGCGCAGCGCGTCCAGCAGGGCGGGCGTCGCGGGCTCGCCGCCCACCGAGACGTACGCCGCCACCGTGCGTGCCCGCGCCAGTTCGGGCAGTTCCACGGCGCGCTCCGCCAGCGCGCGGCCCTTCTCCTGCACGTCATCGTCCGTCAACCTGTTCCTCACCGCGAGGAACTCCCGCCGCAACATGCGCTTGTCAGGCTCGCCCGTGCGTCCGTCGTGTTCCACTGGTCGTTCTCGCACCCTTTCCCATTGCAGTCATAAAGGGTCAACCAACCGGAGCCACAGTTTCCATACAAAGGCACCGGATAAGGTTGCGGGCATGACTCAGTCGCACCCCAGGATCAGTAAGGCTGTCATTCCCGCAGCAGGTCTCGGCACCCGGTTCCTTCCGGCCACCAAGGCCACTCCCAAGGAGATGCTGCCGGTCGTCGACAAGCCGGCGATCCAGTACGTGGTCGAGGAGGCCGTGTCCGCGGGGCTCGACGACGTACTCATGATCACCGGTCGCAACAAGCGACCCCTCGAGGACCATTTCGACCGCAACTACGAGCTGGAGTCGGCGCTCGAGAAGAAGCGCGACGCCGAGCGGCTCGCCAAGGTGCGGGAGTCCAGCGACCTGGCCACCATGCACTACGTCCGCCAGGGCGACCCCCGGGGCCTCGGCCACGCCGTGCTGTGCGCCGCGCCGCACGTCGGCCACGAGCCCTTCGCCGTCCTCCTGGGCGACGACCTGATCGACCCGCGCGACCCGCTGCTGAAGCGCATGATCGAGGTCCAGGAACAGCACGGCGGCAGTGTGATCGCCCTCATGGAGGTCGCGCCCGAGCAGATCCACCTCTACGGCTGCGCGGCCGTGGAGGCCACCGCGGACGGTGACGTGGTGAAGGTGACCGGACTGGTCGAGAAGCCGGACCCGGCGGACGCCCCGTCCCACTACGCGGTCATCGGCCGCTATGTCCTCGACCCGCACGTCTTCGACATACTCCGCAAGACCGAGCCGGGCCGCGGCGGCGAGATCCAGCTCACCGACGCCCTCCAGCAACTCGCCCAGGACGAGAAGGTCGGCGGCCCGGTGCACGGCGTCGTCTTCCACGGCCGGCGCTACGACACCGGGGACCGTGGCGACTATCTGCGTGCCATTGTCAGACTCGCGTGCGAACGTGAGGACCTGGGCCCGGACTTCCGGTCCTGGCTTCGCAGTTACGTAGCCGAGGAGATGCAGCAATCTTGAGCAGCGCCGCGACCCGCCCCGCCGGCCCGGACCACCTGTGGTCGGTGGACGAGCACCTGGAGGACATCCTCTCGACCGTCCGCCCCCTCGAACCCATCGAGCTGCAACTGCTCGACGCCCAGGGCTGCGTCCTGGTCGAGGACGTCATGGTGCCGGTGTCCCTGCCGCCGTTCGACAACAGCTCCATGGACGGGTACGCGGTGCGGGTCACGGACGTGGCGGGCGCCAGCGAGGAGTTCCCCGCCGTCCTGGAGGTCGTCGGGGACGTCGCGGCGGGCGCGGCCGACCTCGTCCGGGTCGGTCCCGGCCAGGCCGTCCGCATCATGACCGGTGCCCCGCTGCCGCCCGGCGCCGAGGCCGTCGTCCCCGTCGAGTGGACCGACGGCGGGCTCGGTGAGGGCCCCGCGACCGGCATGCGGGCCCGGAGCCTGGCACCGGAGGGCGCCGAGGGACAGGTGCGCGTGCACCGCCCCGCCGAGGCACGCGCGCACGTGCGCGCCAAGGGCAGCGACGTGAAGGCCGGCGACCCCGCCCTGGAGGCCGGGACCGTCCTCGGCCCGCCGCAGATCGCGCTGCTCGCCGCGATCGGCCGCGGCACGGTACGCGTGCGCCCGCGCCCCCGCGTGGTCGTCCTGTCCACCGGCAGCGAGCTCGTCCAGCCCGGCGAGGAGCTGACGCCCGGCCGGATCTACGACTCCAACAGCTTCGCCCTCACCGCCGCCGCGCGCGACGCCGGCGCCATCGCCTACCGGGTGGGTGCCGTCGCCGACGACGCCGAGACGCTGCGCTCCACCATCGAGGACCAGCTGATCCGCGCCGACCTGCTGGTGACCACGGGCGGGGTGAGCGTCGGCGCGTACGACGTCGTCAAGGAGGCGCTGTCGCACGTCGGCGACGAGGACGAGCCGGGCGGTGGCGTCGAGTTCCGCAAGCTCGCCATGCAGCCCGGCAAGCCCCAGGGGTTCGGCTCCGTCGGCCCCGACCACACCCCGCTGCTGGCCCTGCCGGGCAACCCGGTGTCCTCGTACGTCTCCTTCGAGCTGTTCGTCCGCCCCGCCATCCGTGCCCTGATGGGCCTCCCGGACGTGCACCGGCCCCGTGCCCGCGCCGCCCTGAAGGCGGACGAGGCGCTCCGCTCGCCCAAGGCGCGCCGCCAGTTCCTGCGCGGGGCGTACGCGGACGGCGAGGTGACCCCCGTGGGCGGCTCCGGCTCGCACCTGGTCGCCGCGCTGGCGCACGCCGACGCGCTGATCGTCGTCCCCGAGGACGTGGAGTCCGTCGAGCCCGGCACCGAGGTGGAAGTGGTCCTGCTCGGCTGAGCTCCGCCGGTTGGCGGTACCGTGTCGCGCACACAGCAGGCCCGCGCACCGCACTGCGACGGGCCCGGACCGGGAGCGCCACAGCCATGACAGTGCCTTCCCGGGGGGAGACCCCCGGACCCCCTGCGCAGGACCGACTGACGCACATCGACGACGCGGGTGCCGCCCGCATGGTCGACGTGTCCGGGAAGGACGTGACCGCGCGCACCGCCCGCGCCGGCGGCCGCGTCCTGGTCTCACCGCGCGTGGTCGAGCTGCTGCGCGGTGAGGGGATGCCCAAGGGAGACGCCCTCGCCACCGCGCGGATCGCGGGCATCATGGGCGCCAAGCGCACCCCGGACCTGATCCCGCTGTGCCACCCGTTGTCGGTGTCCGGTGTGAAACTGGACCTGTCGGTCGCGGACGACGCCGTGGAGATCACGGCCACCGTGAAGACCACGGACCGCACGGGCGTCGAGATGGAGGCCCTCACCGCGGTGACTGTCGCCGCGCTCACCGTGATCGACATGGTCAAGGCGGTCGACAAGGGAGCGGTCATCACGGACGTACGGGTGGAGGAGAAGACGGGCGGCAAGTCGGGCGACTGGAGCCGGGCATGAGCTATCGCGCTCTGGTGGTCACCGCCTCCAACAGGGCCGCGGCGGGTGTCTACGAGGACAAGGGCGGCCCCTTGATCGCCGACGGCCTGACGGGCTTCGGCTTCGCCGTCGACGGGCCCCGGGTCGTGCCCGACGGCGACCCGGTGGAGGCGGCCCTGCGGGCCGGCGTCGAGGCCGGGTACGACGTCATCGTCACCACCGGCGGTACCGGCATCTCGCCGACCGACCGCACGCCCGAGGCGACCCGCGCGGTGCTCGACCACGAGGTGCCGGGCATCGCGGAGGCCATCCGGGCGTTCGGACGGGAGAAGGTGCCGACCGCCGCGCTGTCCCGGGGCCTGGCCGGGGTGGCGGGGCGGACCCTGATCGTCAACCTGCCGGGTTCCACGGGCGGGGTCCGGGACGGCCTCGCCGTACTGGAGCCCCTGCTGGTCCACGCCGTAGACCAGATCCGCGGCGGCGACCACCCCAGACCCAGTAGTGGGGGTGCGAGCTGAACAGCCCTTCCTGGCCCGTCGTGCTGGCGGACGGCGACATCGTCCTCCGGCCGATAAGGCTGCGTGACCAGCGGGTCTGGCGCGAGGTGAACCGGCGCAACCGGGACTGGCTGCGCCCCTGGGAGGCGACCATCCCGCCGCCCACGCCGAGCGGGCCGATCGTGCACCGGCCGACCTACCGCCAGATGGTCCGGCACCTGCGCTCCGAGGCCGGAGCGGGCCGCATGCTGCCGTTCGTCATCGAGTACGAGGGGCGGCTCGTCGGGCAGTTGACGGTCGCCGGAATCACCTGGGGTTCGATGTGCTCGGGGCACATCGGCTACTGGGTGGACGAGGGGGTGGCCGGGCGCGGGGTGATGCCGACGGCCGTCGCGCTCGTGGTGGACCACTGTTTCCGCGCCGTCGGACTGCACCGCATCGAGGTCTGCATTCGCCCCGAGAACCGGCCCAGCCGCCGGGTCGTGGAGAAACTCGGATTCCGCGAGGAGGGGCTGCGGCCGCGCTATCTGCACATCGACGGCGCCTGGCGGGACCACCTCGTCTACGCGCTCACCGCGGAAGAGGTGCCCGACGGGTTGCTCGCGCGCTGGCAGCGGGCGCACTCCCAGGGGCCGCAGCGCACGCAGAACAGCCCGGGGAATCCCGCCTAGACCCCGAAATTGAATATGTGTTCGAAATTGATCGGCTGTTGACCGTCTCGGAGCTTTGAAATTCGCGTCCACGGGCGCCCGCTGATCGCATCGGTCGCAAAAAAAGCTGGAAATATCAGCCAGATCGTGCGACACACCGGCCCAATTGGCGGATGGCCCCACGCAAACCCCTCTACCGTGTGAGGCGTGAGCAGCAGCGGCCTCATCTACGCAGTCATTGTCGGGGCCTGGGCCGCCTACTTGGTGCCGATGTGGCTCCGTAGGCAGGACGAGCTGAACGAGGCCCGTCCGACGGAACGCTTCAGCACCGCCATCCGGCTCCTGTCCGGACGGGCGGGTATGGAGCGCCGGTACGCCAAGGACCTGCGGGCGCGCTCCACCCAGGAGGGGGAGCCGGACGCCGTCGATCCGGACGCCGTCACCGACTCGGTGGACGTCCGGGCCTTCGCCGTGCCCCCGACCCGTCGTCAGGTCCACGCGGAAACCGAGCCGGAGGCGCCCGGAAGCACGGAACCGGAGCACCGCCGGCCCGCCGCGACGGCACCGCCGTCCACCCCAGCCCCCGCGCGGGGGCGCGTCCCGGCACCGCGGTCCACCCCCTCGGCACAGACGGCCGCAGCGCGCGCCCGGCGCTCGAAGGTCCTCGCGCGCCGCCGGCGCACCACCGTGGTCCTGTTCTTCGCCTTCACCCTCGGCGCGGTCGTCGCCGCCGTCGGCGGGCTCTCCTTCCTGTGGGCGCCCGCCGCGCCCGCCGTCCTGCTCAGCGGGTACATCGCCTACCTGCGCAGCCAGGAGCGCCGCCGGTTCGCCTACCAGATGGACCGCCGCGCCGCCGAGGCCGCCGCCCAGCGTCTGCGCGAGCGCCAGCCCCGCCGGCGCGCGTCCCTCGACACCGGCCCGGCCGCCGACGAACCGGAGGAGGCCCGGGAGACCGACACGGACACCGGCCTCTCCGCGCTCGCCGCCGACCGGCGCGCCCTCGTCGAGCAGACCGACCACGCCGAGTGGGTCGACCAGCAGCGCGAACGGCAGCGGCGGCCCGGCCACGGAGACAGCTGGGACCCGGTACCCGTACCGCTGCCGACGTACGTCACCGCGCCGGTCGCGCCGCGCGCCACCTCCGACGTGGATCTGCAGGCGCCCGACACCTGGAGCTCGGCGCGGTCCAGCGCGGTCGTCCCGGAGCAGGAGACGGCACCGGCGGCCGAGGACGAGGGCGACGGGTCCGCGTCCGCGTCCGGGGACAGGCCGGCGGGCGGCCGCAGCGACGCGCGGCGGGCGGCCTCGGCCCGCCGGGCACGCGAGCGCGGACGCACCCCCCTCTTCGACCAGTACGAGGACGGCGACCGCCCGCGCGCCGCCAACGAGTGACGGCCGTCACGCCCCTGGAAGCCCGCCTCTGACCAGTCGGGGAGCGGATTTCCAAGCACCCCGATCGGGATGCTAAAGTTTCACTCGTTGCAAGGGCCTGTGGCGCAGTCCGGTAGCGCACCTCGTTCGCATCGAGGGGGCCAGGGGTTCAAATCCCCTCAGGTCCACGCAGCATGAAGCCCCAGTCGGCGAGAGCCGACTGGGGCTTCATCGTGTCTACAGCCGCTTCGCGTAGCAGCGGCTCTCCTCGTACTCCCGGTAGTAGCCGAACTTGGCGCACGCCTCGTAGCCGCTGGAGGTGTACAGGGCGATGGCCTCCGGCTGCTTGGTGCCGGTCTCCAGGACCATGCGGACGCGCCCGGCCATACGGGCGTCCTCCTCCAGAGCCGCGAGCATGCGGCGGGCCAGGCCGAGGCCCCGCGCCTGTGCGACCACGTACATGCGCTTGAGTTCGGCGTCGCCGTCCTCGTTGCCCTCGCCGTTGTTGTCCTGGCTGCGCCAGCCCCCGGTGGCGACGGGGCGGTCGTGCTCGTCGTACGCGATCAGGTACACACCCCGGGGCGGCAGGAAGTCCTCGGCGGCGAGGACCGTGGCGTCGCCCTCGTCGCCGTAGCGCAGGCTGTACTCGGCCTGGACCTCGTCGTTGAGCTTCACGGCGTCGGGGTGGTCGAAACGAACACGGCGTATATTCATGCTGAGTATCGTACTTCTATGCAGACGCATCGGGGCGTCGGGCGGTGCGGACTCCGACCAGTGTGCCGGTATCGTGCCCGGGTGCTGACTGTGACCTCGGTGAACGTGAACGGGCTGCGAGCCGCCGCCAAGAAGGGCTTCGTGGAGTGGCTCGCCGGAACGGAGGCGGACGTCGTCTGCCTCCAGGAGGTGCGCGCCGAGCCGCACCAGCTGCCCGAGGAGGTCCGGCAGCCCGACGGCTGGCACGTGGTGCACGCCCCGGCCGCCGCCAAGGGACGCGCCGGCGTCTCGCTCTACACGCGACGTGAGCCCGACCGCGTCCAGGTCGGGTTCGGCTCGGCCGAGTTCGACGGCAGCGGCCGCTACGTCGAGGCCGACCTGCCCGGCGTCACCGTCGCCTCCCTGTACCTGCCCTCCGGCGAGGTCGGCACCGAGCGGCAGGACGAGAAGCTCCGGTTCATGGGCGAGTTCCTGGCCCACCTCAAGGCACTGCGCGAGCGGGCCGCCGCCGACGGCCGCGAGGTGGTCGTCTGCGGCGACTGGAACATCGCCCACCGGCAGGCCGACCTCAAGAACTGGCGCGGCAACACCAAGAACTCCGGCTTCCTGCCCGAGGAACGCGAATGGCTCGGCCGGGTGTTCGCCGCGGACGAGGGCGGCTACGTCAACGTCGTCCGCGCCCTGCACCCGGAGGCCGAGGGCCCGTACACCTGGTGGTCGTACCGGGGGCGGGCCTTCGACAACGATTCAGGATGGCGCATCGACTACCACGGCGCCACGCCCGGCCTTGCCGCCAGGGCCGTCAAGGGCTTCGTCGAGCGCGCGGCCACCCACGCGGAGCGCTGGTCCGACCACGCGCCGGTGACGGTCGTCTACGACCTCTAGCCGTCGGTCGCGACCGCGGGCGCCGGTCAGCCGCGCTTGCTGGTCCGGCGGTCCAGGGCCAGGGAGAGTTCCGCCTCCACCACGCTGCGGGCCAGGGGGCGCAGGCGTTGGAGGTCCTCCTCCGGGGCGTGGCGCAGGATGAGGTCGGTGAAGAGTTCGGCCAGGGCGTCGGCGTGTTCGCGGACGCGGGCGGCGGCCGTGAGGACCTCGCCGAGCGGGATGCCCTCGCGGACCAGCGCCGAGGAGACGTCCAGCAGCCGGCGGCTGATGTGGACGATCTCGTCGCCGTCGGTGCCGAGGTAGCCCAGGTCGAGGGCGGCGGCGAGGTTCTCGGGGGTGACCTCGCCCTCGAAGCGGGCGGCGAGTTCCTCGGGGGTCAGGTGGACCGGCTCCTCCTCGCTCGGGGTGCCGACGCCGAGGAGGTCGGCGACGTCCCGGCCCTGGTCGAGCGCTTCCGCGAGTTCCGCGATGCCGTTCAGGGTGTGGCCGCGCTCCAGCAGTGCCGCGATGGTGCGCAGGCGGGCCAGGTGGTGGTCGTCGTACCAGGCGATTCGGCCCTCGCGGCGGGGTGGCCCGATCAGTTTGCGCTCGCGGTAGAAGCGCAGGGTGCGCACGGTGATGCCGGCGAGGCGCGCCAGCTCCTCCATGCGGTACTCGCGCCCGCCTTCCTTGCGTTCTGCGTCCTCTGCCACGCCCGCAGCCTATGTTGTACCGCCGGTAACTTTCTTTCACCCGCCCCCTACCGCTCGGTACGGAGCTGCTCTACAGTCCCATTGCGCCAGTGTTCACTGGCAGAGTTCCTAGGCGATGCGTGGAGGCTTCGGGATGGCCGAGCACGAGCATGTGCGGGTGGCGGTGATCGGGTCCGGGTTCGGCGGGCTGGGGGCCGCCGTGCGGTTGCGCCGCGAGGGGATCACCGACTTCGTCGTCCTGGAGCGGGCGGACGGCGTCGGCGGCACCTGGCGGGACAACAGTTACCCCGGGTGCGCCTGTGACGTGCCCTCGCACCTGTACTCCTTCTCCTTCGCACCCAACCCCGAGTGGCCGCGCACCTTCTCCGGGCAGAGCCACATCCGCGCCTACCTGGAGCACGTCACCGACCTGTTCGGGCTGCGCCCGCACATCCGCTTCGGCTCCGAAGTGAAGCTGATGACCTGGGACGCGGAGAACCTGCGCTGGAACATCGAGACCGCGCGCGGGTCGCTCACCGCCGATGTCGTCGTCTCCGCCACGGGGCCGCTGTCCGACCCGAAGATCCCCGAGATCCCCGGTCTCGCGTCCTTCCCCGGCGAGGTGTTCCACTCCGCGCGCTGGGACCACGACTACGACCTGCGCGGCAAGCGCGTCGCCATGGTCGGCACCGGCGCCTCCGCCATCCAGATCGTGCCCGCCATCCAGCCGCAGGTCGGCCGGCTCACGCTCTTCCAGCGCACCCCGCCGTGGGTGATGCCCCGCGTGGACCGCGCCATCAGCGGCGCGGAACGCCGGCTGCACCGGGCGCTGCCCTTCACCACCCAGCTGCGGCGCGGGCTGCTGTGGGGCATCCGGGAGCTGCAGGTGCAGGCGTTCACCAAGCACCCCGACGAGCTCGGGCTCGTGGAGCAGCTGGCCAAGCGCAACATGGCCCGCGCCGTGAAGGACCCGGCCCTGCGCGCCAAGCTGACCCCGGACTACCGCATCGGCTGCAAGCGGATCCTGCTGTCCAGCACCTACTACCCGGCGCTGGCCAGGCCCAATGTGGACGTCGTCGCCAGCGGACTCAGTGAGATCCGCGGCTCGACGGTCGTCGCGGCCGACGGCACCGAGGCCGAGGTCGACGCGATCATCTTCGGTACGGGCTTCCACGTGACGGACATGCCGATCGCCGAGCGCGTGGTCGGGGCCGAGGGCATCACGCTCGCCGAGTCCTGGAAGAACGGCATGCAGGCGCTGCGCGGTGCCGCGGCCGCCGGGTTCCCGAACTGGATGACGATCATCGGGCCCAACACCGGCCTCGGGAACTCCTCCATGATCCTCATGATCGAGTCCCAGCTGAACTACATGGCCGACTATCTGCGGCAACTGGACGTCCTCGGAGGCCGTACGGCCCTCGATGCCCGGCCGGCGGCCGTCGAGGACTGGAACCACAGGGTGCAGGAGCGCATGAAGCGGACCGTGTGGAACACCGGCGGCTGCACCAGCTGGTACCTGGACGCGAGCGGGCGCAACACCACCATCTGGCCCGGTACGACGACCGAGTTCCGGCGGGCGACCCGGCGGGTGGACCTGGCGGAGTACGAGGTGATCCGCAAGCCCGCGACGGCGCGGCCGACGGGCCGGGACGCGAAGGACCAGGACGTCACGGGCCAGGACGCGAAGGGCCAGGACGCGAAGGTCCAGGACGCGCGGCCGAAGGCTCAGGTGACGAGGGCGAAGGCCTCGAAGGCCGCCCGGCAGAGCGAGGCCACCGCATGAGCCGGCCCGCCTCCGTGACCTCCGGTCCCTACGCCCCGCCCGCCCCCGCCAGCACACTGACCGTCGTCTCCGCCGACGGCGCCCGGCTGCACGTCGAGGTGCACGGGCCCGAGGACGCGCCCCCCGTCGTCCTCTCCCACGGCTGGACCTGCTCGACCGCCTTCTGGGCCGCCCAGATACGGGAGCTGGCGACCGATCACCGGGTGGTCGTCTACGACCAGCGGGGGCACGGGCGCAGCCCCGCGAGCCCCGCCTGCACCACCGAGGCGCTGGCGGACGACCTGGAGGCGGTGCTCGCGGCGACGCTCGCGCGCGGTGAGAAGGCCCTGATCGCGGGGCACTCCATGGGCGGCATGACGATCATGGCCGCTGCCGCGCGCCCCCGTTTCCGGGAGCACGCCGCCGCCGCTCTGCTGTGCAGCACGGGCAGTTCGCGGCTGGTCGCCGAGGCGCGCGTGGTGCCGTTGCGCGCGGGACGCGTGCGCACCTGGATCACCGGGCGCGTGCTCGGCTCCCGCGCACCCCTCGGCCCGGTCACGCCGGTGGCGATGGGCATCCTCAAGTACGCCACCATGGGCGCCCGTTCCGCCCCGCACATGGTCGAGGCGTGCGCGCGGATCGTGCACGCCTGCCCGCGCGCCGTGCGCCACGTCTGGGCGGGCGTGCTGGAGACGCTCGATCTCGACCACGGCGTACGGGAGTTGGAGACGCCGACCGCGGTCGTGCACGGCACGTCCGACCGGCTCACGCCCCCCGTGCACGCCCGCGCGCTGGCCGCCGCGCTGCCGCACTGCGTCGGCCTCACCGAGCTGCCCGGTATCGGCCACATGACCCCGGTCGAGGCCCCGGGGCAGGTCACCGGCAGGATCCGAGAACTCGTCACCACGTACGTCACGGGGGCCGGCCCCGCACACGGTTCCACCCCCGCGCAGATCAAGGAGGGCGCATGAGCAGGGTCAGCCTCGAAGGGCAGGTCGCCGTCGTCACCGGAGCGGCGCGCGGCGTCGGTGAGCTGCTGGCGCGCAAACTCTCCGCGCGCGGCGCGAAGGTGGCGCTGGTCGGGCTGGAGGAGGAGGCGCTCAAGGACGTCTCCTCGCGGCTGCACAGCGAGAGCGCCTACTGGCACGCCGACGTCACCGACCACGAGACGATGAGCCGGGTCGCGCGGGAGGTGAAGGCGCGGTTCGGGAAGGTCGACATCGTGGTCGCCAACGCCGGTGTGGCGACGGGCGGTCCGTTCGCCGACTCCGACCCGCAGGCGTGGCGGCGGGTGATCGAGGTGAACCTGATCGGCTCGGCGGTGACCGCGCGGGCGTTCCTGCCGGTGCTGGTGGAGAGCCGGGGCTATCTGCTGCAGGTCGCCTCGCTCGCCGCGATCACCCCCGCGCCGATGATGACGGCGTACTGCGCGTCCAAGTCGGGCGTGGAGGCGTACGCGCACAGCCTGCGCGCCGAGGTCGGCTACCAGGGCGTGCGCGTCGGCGTCGCGTACCTGTCCTGGACCGACACCGACATGGTGCGCGGCGCCGACCAGGACGACGTGATGCGGGAGCTGCGGCAGCGGCTGCCGTGGCCGTCGAACAAGACCTACCCGCTGGGTCCGGCGGTGGACCGGCTGGTCGCCGGCATCGAACGGCGCTCGGCGCACGTGTACGGGCAGTGGTGGCTGCGTGGCATGCAGGGCGTGCGCGGGTACCTGCCGGCGCTCATCGGGACAGTCGGCCAGCGCGAGATGCGGCGGTTCGCGCCGAGGCTGCAGGGGATGAGTTCCGGACTCGTCGGTGCAGGTGGGGCCGCGGACGAGGCGGCGAGGGCTACGCACCGTAACTGATCCACATGCGCTCCGTGGTCGGCCGTGTGAATCTGGTCGAGGCCCCACCAAGGGGCCGACTCCCCAGTCTCACTCACCACAGGAGTGAACCCACATGGGTATGAAGGACCAGTTCCAGGAGCAGGGCAAGGACAAGATCGGTCAGGCCCGCGAGAAGGCCGGTCAGCACGGTCAGCAGCCGCAGCGCGGTCAGCAGCCGCAGCGTGGCCAGCAGCCGCGCGGTGGCCAGCAGCCGCAGTCCGAGCGGGGTCGTCAGAACATGCGCGACCGCGAGGACACCGAGCGGGAGATGGACGACCGGTTCGACCGCGACTACGACGCGTAGCCGCTGCGCTCGGCTCCGGCCGGAATGAGATGTGGGGCGCCCTTCCTTCGGGGAGGGCGCCCTGCGTCCTGGGTGGGGCCCGTCCGCGCTACTGGTCCGCGCTACTGGTCCGCGCTACTGCTGCCGCGGGGGCAGCTTCGGGCGGGTCCGGTTCGGGACGTCGGTGTAGTCCGGGGGGACGGCGGCGGGGTGGGTCTCCAGGAGGTCCAGGGCCAGCTGGATCGCGTCGTCCATCTGGGCGTGGCGGCCCTCCGCCCAGTCCAGGGGGGTGCGCATGATCTCCACGTCGGGGGAGACGCCGTGGTTCTCCACGGACCAGCCGTAGGCGTCGAACCAGGCCGCGTTCATCGGCACCGTGATCACCGTGCCGTCGCCCAGGCGGTGCCGGCCGGTCATGCCGACCACGCCGCCCCAGGTGCGCTGGCCGACCACCGGGCCGAGCTTGAGCAGCTTGATGGCGGCCGTGATCATGTCGCCGTCGGAGGAGGTCGCCTCGTCGGCGAGGGCCACGATCGGACCCCGGGGCGCGTTCGCGGTGTACGACACCGGCTGCGCGTCCCTCGTCAGGTCCCAGCCCAGGATCGTCCGGGTCAGCTTCTCGATGACGAGTTCGCTGATGTGGCCGCCCGCGTTGCCGCGCACGTCCACGATCAGGGCGGGCCGGGACACCTCCATGCGCAGGTCGCGGTTGAACTGGGCCCAGCCGGAGCCGCCCATGTCGGGGATGTGCAGATAGCCGCACTTGCCGCCGCTCAACTCCCGTACCACCGCGCGGCGCTTGGCGACCCAGTCCTGGTAGCGCAGCGGCCGTTCGTCGACGAGCGGGACGACGGCGACCCGCCGGGCCCGGCCGGGCTCCCCCTGCGCGGGGGTGAACGTCAGCTCCACCGTCGTACCGCCGGACCCGGCGAGCAGCGGGTAGGGGCCCGCCACGGGGTCGACCGGGCGGCCGTCGACGTGCGTCAGCAGGGCGCCGTCGCGGATGCCCGTGCCGGCCAGCGGCGAGCGGGCCTTGGAGTCGGAGGAGTCGCCGGGCAGGATGCGCTTGACCGTCCAGCCGCCGTCGCGGCGCACCAGGTTGGCGCCGAGCAGGCCCTGCCAGCGCTGGTAGTGCGCCGGGCCCTCGTTGCGGCGGGCGGCGGTGACGTAGGCGTGGGAGGTGCCGAGTTCACCGAGGACCTCGCGCAGGAGATCGGCGAACTCGTCCGGGGAGGCGACCCGTTCCACCAGCGGCCGGTACTGGTCGAGCACCGCGTCCCAGTCGATGCCGCACATGCCCGGGTCCCAGAAGTAGGCGCGGATGAGCCGGCCGGCCTCCGCGTAGGCCTGGCGCCACTCGGCGGGCGGGTCGACGACGTGCAGGATGCGGCGCAGGTCGATCCAGACGGTCGTGTCGCTGTCGCCGATCTCCGTGGCGGGGGCGGCGCGCAGGTCGCCCTCGTCGACGACGACCAGCCGGGTGCCGTCGCCGCTCACCGCGAACCAGTCGAGGTGGTCGACGAGTTCGGACTTCTTCGCCTTGGCGAGGTTGAAGTGCTCCAGGGCCGGACGGGCGCTGATGTCGGTCGGGTTGGCGAACGTCTCGCCGAGCGCGCCGGAGATCGGCCAGCGCATCCAGACCAGGCCGCCGCCCGCCACCGGGTACAGCGCGGAGTACTTGGAGGCGATGACCGGGAACGGCGTGACCCTGTTCTCCAGGCCCTCCACCTCGACGGTCACCGTGCCGTTCTCGCCGGTGTCCTCGTCCTCCAGCGGGTCCAGCCCGCCGGCGGCCGGGCGGCCCTCGGGGTTCAGCGCGAAGGGGGAGGGGGTCGCCGAGTTCAGCGGGACCAGGTACGGGCGGCAGCCGAGCGGGAAGGACAGGTCGCCGGTGTGGACGTCGTACACCGGGTCGAAGCCGCGCCAGGACAGGAAGGCGAGGTAGCGGCCGTCGCGGGTGAAGACGGGGTTCTCGTCCTCGAAGCGGCCGTTGGTCACGTCCACGACGAGCCGGTCCTTGATGCGGGCCAGCTTGATCTGGCGCAGGGAGCGGCCGATGCCCGGGTGGGACCAGGTGAGCCAGGCGCCGTCGGGGGAGAAGGCGAGGTCGCGGACGGGGCCGTTGACGGACCGGATCAGCTCGGTGACGCGGCCCGCGGCGGCTTCCGCGGGTCCGGCGCCGTGGCCGCCGGCGCCCTCGGGCCGCTCCGCGCCCTCCCCCGCACCCTCCGCCGCGCTCTCCGCCGCGCCCTCCCCCGAGCCCTCCCCCGCACCGTCCGTCGCGCTCTCCTCCGTGCCGTCCGCCGCGCCCTCCTCCTCCGCCACGTCGATCAGCAGCAGCCGTCCGTCGTGGGACGCGACCGCGAGCCGCTCGCCCGGTGGGTTGGAGACCATCTCCAGGACCCGGCCCAGCTCGCCGGAGGCCAGCCGGCGGGGTGGGCGGTCGCCGCTGGCGCGGGGCAGCTGGGCGATCTCGACGGCGTCGTCGCCCTCGGCGTCCGTCACATAGGCGACCTGGCCGGTGGAGCCGAGCATCTCCGGCAGCCGTACCCGCACCCCGGGCGCGTCGGTGATCGTCCGGGCCGGCCCGTCGCGGTGGGTGAGCCAGTACAGGCTGCCGCGTACGACGACGGCGCTGGCCCGGCCGGTCTCGTCCACGGAGATGCCGTCGACGTTCTGCGCGGCCGGCACCGGGTACCTGCGGCGTCCCGCGGCCGGTCCGGCGAGCCGGATGTCGAGCTTGTGCGGGACACCGGCCGGGGAGAGGTCGTCCACCAGCCACAGGTCGCCGGCGCACTGGTAGACCACCCGCGTGCCGTCGCTGGAGGCGTGCCGGGCGTAGAAGGCGTCGTGGTCGGTGTGGCGGCGCAGGTCGGTGCCGTCGTGGGCGCACGAGTAGAGGTTGCCGACGCCCTCGTGGTCGGAGAGGAAGGCGATCCGGCCGGCGACGAACATGGGGCTGGCGAGGTGGCCGCCGATGTCGGGCAGCAGCTGCTGCCCGTGCAGCCAGAGCCGGCCCATGGCGCCGCCGCGGTACCGCTTCCAGGAGGCCGGTTCGTGCGGCGGGGTGCCGGTGAGCAGCAGGGTCTTGTGCACGCCGTCGACGTCGGCGACCTGGATGTCCGAGACCGGCCCCCAGGGCAGCTTGCGGCCGGGGTCGCCGTCCGCCGTCACCTTGTAGGCCCAGGTGAAGTAGGAGAAGGGCTCACCGTGGGAGGCGACCGCCAGGATGTCGGCGCCGCCCTCGTCGTCGGGGGGCGTCCAGCCGCAGACCCGGGTGTCGGTGCTGCCCCAGTACGTCAGCTGCCGCGCGGGGCCGCCGTCGACGTCGACGAGGTGGATCTCGGGGACGAGGCTGCGCCAGGTCGTGTAGGCGATCTCGCGGCCGTCGGGTGAGAAGCGGGGGTGGCCCGCCTTGGTGCGGTCGGCGGTGAGGCGCCAGGCGCGGCCCGGGGCGTCGAGGGGGGCCAGCCAGAGGTCGTCCTCGGCCACGAAGCAGAGCAGGTCCTCGCTGATGTGGGGAAGGCGCAGATAGCTCACCTCCCCATGCTTTTCCCCCCGATGGACCCCAGCAACTTATGCGGGGCTCACATCCGTGACGCACGGCACGTACGAAACGGTTTCGTTTCGCTCGTGCTCAGGGTATCTTCATGGTGTACGAAGACGGAGGCTCCCCGGGCGAGAAGGTGATGGGCATGACCGAGACCGTCGCAACGGCGCGTCGCAGTCGGATCACGCCCGAGCGAGAGGCCGAGTTGTACGAGGCCGTGCTCGACCTGCTCCGGGAAGTCGGCTACGACGCCCTCACCATGGACGCCGTGGCCGCCCGCACCCGGTCCAGCAAGGCCACGCTCTACCGCCAGTGGGGCGGCAAGGCCGAGCTGGTGGCGAAGGCCGTGCGGCACAACAAGCCCGGCCCGGTCGACGACGTCGACACCGGGTCGCTCAGGGGCGACCTGCACGCGCTCACGCTGCGCGCGGACGACTGCGAGATGGAGCAGAACTCCGCGCTGATGCGGGGCCTGGCCATGGCGACCCACTCCAACCCCGACCTCCTGCGGGCCTTCCGCGAGCATCTCATCGAGCCGGAGATGGCCGAGTTCCGCCGCGTCCTGCAGCGGGCGATCGACCGGGGCGAGGTGTGTGCGGACAACCCGGCGCTCCGGTTCGTGATGCACATGATGATCGGAGCGTTCGCCGCCCGCACCATGATCGACGAGCAGCCGCCGACGCAGAACTTCCTCCTCTCGTACATCGACGCCGTGGTCCTCCCCGCCCTCGGCGCGCGCACCACCTCCTGAGCTGACCCCTCTCCCCAGCAAGCCCACCACCTGACGTAACCGCTCACGTCGTCGGGCTGAACACCCCTGCCCTGACAACCCCACGACTGACCGGGAGTACGCCCTCGTGGCCACGTTCCTCTACAAACTGGGCCGGCTCGCCTTCAGGCGACGGCACTTCGTCGCCCTCATATGGGTGGCGTTGCTGACGCTCGCGGGCGTCGGAGCGGCCAGCGCGCCCGCCGCCGGCAACACCTCCTTCTCCATCCCCGGCACCGAGGCCCAGAAGGCCTTCGACCTGCTGGAACAGCGCTTCCCCGGAATGAGCGCCGACGGCGCCACCGCACGCGTCGTCTTCAAGGCGCCCAGCGGCGAGAAGATGACCGACCGTGCCAACAAGGCGGCCGTCGAGAAGACGGTCAAGGAGCTGCGCAGCGGCTCCGAGGTGGTCTCCGTCGCCGACCCCTACGCCGGGCACGCCGTCAGCCGGAACGGCTCGATCGCGTACGCCTCGGTGAAGTACAAGGTCTCCGGCATGGAGCTGAAGGACTCCTCCCGGGACGCGCTGAAGGACGCCGCGCAACACGCGCGCGACGCCGGGCTGACCGTCGAGGTCGGCGGTGACGCGCTCAACGCCACGCCCGAGACCGGCTCCAGCGAGATCATCGGCATCGGCATCGCCGCCGTCGTCCTCGTCATCACCTTCGGCTCGCTGCTCGCGGCCGGATTCCCGCTGCTGACCGCGATCATCGGCGTCGGCATCGGCGTCTCCACGATCACCGCGCTCGCGCACGCCCTCGACCTGGGCTCGACGACCTCCACCCTGGCGTCGATGATCGGCCTCGCCGTCGGCATCGACTACGCCCTGTTCATCGTCTCCCGCTACCGCGCCGAACTGGCCGAGGGCCGCGAGCGCGAGGAGGCGGCCGGCCGCGCCGTCGGCACCGCCGGATCGGCCGTGGTCTTCGCGGGACTGACCGTCGTCATCGCCCTGGTCGGCCTGTCCGTCGTCAACATCCCGATGCTCACCAAGATGGGTGTCGCGGCCGCGGGCACCGTCGCCATCGCCGTCCTCATCGCCCTGACCCTGATCCCGGCGCTGCTCGGCTACGCGGGCCGCAAGATCAAGCCGATGGGCGAGAAGAGCAGGCTGCTCGGCGGCGGCCGTACCCCGAAGAAGCCGGGCCGGCCCAACATGGGCACCCGCTGGGCAAGTTTCGTCGTGCGGCGCCCGATCGCCGTCCTCCTCCTCGGCGTGATCGGCCTCGGCGCGGCGGCGATCCCGGCCGCCTCCCTCGAACTCGGCCTCCCGGACGACGGCTCCCAGCCGGTCTCCACCACCCAGCGCCGCGCCTACGACCTCCTCTCCGAGGGCTTCGGGCCCGGCTTCAACGGCCCGCTGATGGTCGTGGTCGACGCGAAGGACAGCGCCCATCCCAAGAAGACCTTCACGAAGGTCGGCGACGAGATCAAGGGCCTGAAGGACGTCGTCACGGTCACCCCGGCCGTGCCCAACAAGGCGGGCGACACCGCGACGATCACGGTCGTCCCGAAGTCCAAGCCGTCCTCCACGACCACCGAGGACCTGGTCCACGCCATCCGTGACAAGGGCGCCGACATCGCCCGGCAGACCGACTCCCAGGTCCTGGTCACCGGCTCCACGGCGATGAACATCGACGTCTCGCAGAAGCTGAACGACGCCCTGCTGCCCTATCTGGCGCTGGTGGTCGGCCTGGCCTTCCTGCTGCTGATCGTGGTCTTCCGCTCGGTCCTCGTCCCGCTGAAGGCGGCCCTCGGCTTCCTGCTCAGCGTGCTCGCGGCCCTCGGTGCCGTGGTCGCGGTCTTCCAGTGGGGCTGGCTGTCCGGCCTGATGAACGTCGAGCAGACCGGCCCGGTCATGTCGATGATGCCGATCTTCATGGTGGGCGTCGTCTTCGGCCTCGCGATGGACTACGAGGTCTTCCTCGTCACGCGGATGCGGGAGGCGTACGTCCACGGCGAGAAGCCCAGCCAGGCCGTCGTGACCGGCTTCAAGCACGGCGCACGCGTCGTCACCGCCGCCGCTGTCATCATGATCGCCGTCTTCTCGGGCTTCATGGGCTCCAGCGAGGCGATGGTCAAGATGATCGGCTTCGGCCTCGCGATCGCCGTCTTCTTCGACGCGTTCATCGTCCGCATGGCCATCGTCCCGGCGGTGCTCGCGCTGCTCGGCAAGCGGGCCTGGTGGCTGCCGAAGTGGCTCGACCGCGCGCTGCCCAACGTCGACGTCGAGGGCGAGGGCCTGCGCACGCGCTCCGAGGACGAGGAGCGGGAGCTGGTGCGGGTCTGACGTGACCGGCCCGACGCGCCGCGTCCGCGGCGGCGCGTCAGGCCGGCAACGACCAGCCGGTGAGGGATCCGTGGGGACGGGGCACCCTCACCGGCTTCTTCCTGTCGCGGGCGCTGTCACGCGTGCGGCGACGCCGTCATCCGGAGCCGGAAGGCCGGGCACACGTCCGGGTCGTCGTCCTGGTAGAGGGACGCGCGACCGCCGTCCAGGGCGACCGACAGCGTGTCGAGACCGGAGCCGGCGGGCGGAAACCCCGGTGAGCGTGGCCCGGGTGATGTCGTAGCGTGCCCACCATGACGACAGCCGCCACTGACGCCGAAGAATCCGGAGCGCACCCCCGCTTCGCCGACGCCCTCCGCGCGCGGGGCCTCGACGACCTGCTCGTCCGGACCCGCCGGTTCCCGCAGGCCACCCGGACCGCCGCCGAGGCCGCCGCCGCGATCGGGTGCGGACTCAGCCAGATCTGCAAGTCGCTGATCTTCGCGGCGGACGGCGTACCGGTGCTGGTGCTGATGGACGGCGCCTCGCGCGTGGACGTGGAGCGGGTACGGCGGGAACTGGGCGCGGGCAAGGTCACCCGCGCCGACGCCGCCGTCGTACGCGAGAGCACGGGGTACGCCATCGGGGGCGTCCCGCCCTTCGGGCACCGCACGCGCACGCGTGTCCTCGCCGACCGCTCCCTGCTCGCGCACGACCAGGTGTGGGCGGCGGCCGGCACACCGCACACCGTCTTCCCGATCACCCCGCAGGAGCTCGTCGCCCACGCGGGCGCCACGCTGGTGGACGTGCGCGAGCAGACCGCGTGACGCCGGCCGTCACGGCCGCCGTCCTGCTCGCCGCGGTCACCCACGCCAGCTGGAACGCCATCGCGCACCGGATCACCGACAAGCTGGTCGGATTCACGCTGATCCTGGCGGGCGGCGTACTCATCGGGCTGCTGCTGGCGCCGTTCGCCGCGTTCCCGGCGGCCGGGGCGTGGCCGTACCTGGTCCTCTCGGCCGCGATCCACCTCGTGTACGTCGTCCTGCTGATGACGTCGTTCCGGCTGGGGGACTTCGGCCAGGCCTATCCGATCGCGCGGGGCAGCGCGCCGCTGGTGGTCACCGTGTTCGCGGCGGTCTTCGCGCACGAGGTGCCGGACGCGTGGGCCGCGGCCGGCATCGTCGTGTCCTGCGCGGGCCTCACCGGGGTGGCGCTGTGGGGGCTGCGCGGGCACCGGCCCAACTGGGCGGCGATCGTGGCCGCGCTGGCGACCGGCCTGTCCATCGCCTCGTACACGCTCGTCGACGGACTCGGCGTGCGCGCCTCCGGCTCCTCGCTCGGGTACACCGCCTGGCTGATGGTGGTGCAGGGCGTGGCGATCCCCGCGTACGCCGTCTGCTGCCGCTGGGGGCGCGAGACGGGAGCGGTCCTGCGCCCCCACGCGAGTCTCGGCCTGCTCGGCTCCGTCCTGTCCGTCTCCGCGTACGGCCTGGTCCTGTGGGCCCAGACCCGCGCCGCACTCGCCCCCATCTCGGCCCTGCGCGAATCCTCGATCCTCGTCGGCGCGGCCATCGGCGCCTTGTTCTTCAAGGAGCGCTTCGGCGCACCCCGGATCGCGGCGGCGGGGCTGCTGGTCGTCGGCATCGGGTTGATGCTGCACGCCGGGTAGCAGGATGAAGCGGGATCGGGGGGACAGGGATCAGGGGGACAGGACACAGGAGCCACCGAACCCCGTGAGAGGGAGAGCGTCGATGAGCGACAAGCCGACCGTCAGCGTGCTGGGCACCGGGATCATGGGGGCCGCCATGGCCCGCAATCTGTGCCGTGCCGGGTTCGAGGTGCGGGTGTGGAACCGTACGCGGGCCAAGGCCGAGCCGCTGGCCGCCGACGGCGCCCGGGTCGCCGGCACGCCCGCCGAGGCCGTCGAGGGCGCCGATGTCGTCCTGACCATGCTGTACGACGGCGCCACCGTGCTGGACGTGCTGCGCGAGGCCGGCGCGGCGCTGCGGCCGGGCACGGTGTGGGCGCAGTGCACCACCGCCGGGATCGACCTGGTCGAGGACCTGGCCGGCTTCGCCCGCGAGCACGGGCTCGTCTTCTACGACGCCCCCGTCCTCGGCACCCGCCAGCCCGCCGAGGCCGGCCGGCTGACCGTGCTGGCCGCCGGGCCCGAGGAGGGGCGCGAGACGGTCACGCCGGTCTTCGACGCGGTGGGCGCGAGCACCGTGTGGACCGGGGACGACGGCGGCGCGGGCAGCGCCAGCCGGCTGAAGCTGGTCGCCAACAGCTGGGTGCTCGCCGTCACCGCGGCCGCCGGTGAGACGCTGGCCCTCGCCAAGGGACTCGGCGTCGACCCGCAGGGCTTCTTCGACATCATCGAGGGCGGGCCGCTGGACATGGGGTACCTGCGGGCCAAGGCCGCGCTGGTGCTCGACGGGAAGCTGTCCCCGGCGTCGTTCGCGGTGGCCACCGCCGAGAAGGACGCCCGGCTCATCGTCCAGGCCGGGGAGCGGGGCGGGGTACGGCTCGACGTGGCCGCGGCGAGTGCGGAACGGTTCGCCCGCGCCGCCGCCCAGGGCCACGCGGACGAGGACATGGCGGCCGCGTACTTCGCCAGCTTCGGCAGCCCCGGCGGCTCCGGCGGCTCCGGCGGCTCCGGCGAGAGCAGGAGCTGACCCCCTTCGGCGGCGCCTTGCGCCGAGATGACGTCCGGTGCGCGCGGGAGCACCCTGGAATCAGCTGGCATCAGCGGTTTCCGGAGGTGGTCGACATGATGAACACCGCTGTGGGATGGCACGTCGAGCTGGAGTTCCAGGAGGACGATCAGCACACGCGCGCGGCGGCGATGGTGCGTCTGCCCGACGGCACCGAGGTGCGCGGGCACGGGCACGCCAGCCGTCACCGCATCGACTCCAACCAGCCCCGGGTCGGCGAGGAGATCGCGGGCGCCCGCGCGCTCAACGAGATGGCCATGCAGCTGCTGGCCAAGGCACACGACGAGATCGACGAGATGTCCGGGCGGACGTCGCACCCGATCAACGTGTGAGCGGATCCGGCCGGACCCTCAGGCGAGCGCCGTGCGCAGGGCCCGTACCAGCGACTGCGCCCGCGGGTCCGCCGTCACGCTCTTCCTGAAGCCGTTGGTGACGTAGCCGAAGGCCACGCCCGAGTCCGGGTCGGCGAACGCGAGCGCGCCGCCCCGGCCCGGGTGGCCGAAGGAGCCGGGGGAGAGCAGCGGGGACGCGCTGCCGTGCAGCATGTAGCCGAGGCCGAACCGGGTGCCCACCACGAGGACCCGGTCCGGTCCGGCGGACTGCTCGGCACGGGCCGTCGCCGCCGTCCGCGGAGTGAACAGGCGGCGTCCGCCGTCCACCTCGCCGATCAGCGCGGCGTAGAAGCGGGCCAGCCCGTCGGCGGTGGCGATGCCGTTGGACGCGGGCAGGGCGGCGGCGCGGTAGGCCGGCGCGTTCTCGTCGGGGAGCGGGGTGATGGCGGCGAAGGCGCGCCGGGTCAGGGAGTCCGGGTCGGCGTAGGCCTCGGCCACCGCCCGCTTGGGGCGGGTCTTCAGTCCGCCCGCGGCCTGAGGGGTGTCCAGCGGGCCGACGCGGCCCACGCGTGCCTGCTCCGACTCGGGCAGGCCCAGCCACAGGTCCGCGCCGACCGGCCCGGCGATCTCGTCCGCGGTCCACTCGCCGACCGGACGGCCGGTGATCCGCCGGATCAGTTCGCCGGCGAGCCAGCTGTAGGTCTGCGCGTGGTAGCCGTGGTCCGTGCCCGGCTCCCACACCGGCGTCTGGGCGGCGACGGCCGCGGCGCCCAGGTCGGGGTCGACGGCCTCGGCGGGGGTCAGCGGGCGGTCCAGCACGGGCACGCCGGCGCGGTGCGCGAGCACGTCCCGCACGCGCGTGTGCTCCTTGCCGGCCGCCTTGTACTCGGGCCAGTACGCGCCGACCGGGGCGTCGAGGTCCAGCTCGCCGCGCTGGTGCAGGAGCAGGAGCGCGGCGGCGGCGACGCCCTTGGTCGCGGAGCGCACGATCTGCGCGGTGCCGGGCTGCCAGGGCCGGGTGCCGTCGACGTCCTGGGTGCCGGCCCACAGGTTCACGACGCGGTGCCCGTCGCGGTACACGGAGACGGCCGCGCCGCGCTCGCCGAGCAGCGCGAAGTTCGCTGCGAACGCCTCCCTGACCGGCTCGAAGCCCTCGGCCACAGTGCCGTGCACGTCCACGTCCGCCGTCCCTTCCGATCGCCTGCGACAGTGGGTGCAACAGCGGCCGTCGGCCTGCGATTCCTCGGTGGGATCAGCCCAGCAGAATCGTTACGTCGATGTTGCCGCGGGTCGCGTTCGAGTACGGGCACACCTCGTGCGCCGCGTCCACCAGCCGGGCCGCGACCTCCGCGTCCAGCACGGGCAGGGAGACGCTGAGGGCGACCGCGAGGCCGTAGCCGCGGTGCTTGTTCGGGCCGATGCCGACCTTGGCGGCCACGGTGGAGCCGGTCAGGTCGTAGCCCGCGCGGTTGCCGACCAGGATCAGCGCGTTGTGGAAGCAGGAGCTGTAGCCGGCCGCGAAGAGCTGCTCCGGGTTGGTGCCGTCGCCGTCGCCGCCGAGTGCCGGGGGCATCGCGACCTTCAGCTGGATCTGGCCGTCCTGGCTGGTCACATGGCCGTTCCGGCCGCCGTGGGCGGTGGCCTCGGCGACATACATGATCTTCGTCGGACGCGTGTCGACGGCGGTGTCCTCGGTCATGGCCGGCCTCCCCCGGAACAAGTGGCGCACAAGTACATCGCGCACAAGGTACTGACCGGTATGGAGAGGGGCCGCACCAGGGGTGGGCAACCGGCGGTAACACCGGTCAGCGGCGGCCGGCCGCCGGGTCGGCGCGCTCGGTCAGCCTCCACAGTTCCTCGCGCAACCGCGCGATCTCCTGTGCGCCGAGTCCCGTGGCCGTGAGCAGGGCGCCGGGCACGCGCGCCGCGCGCTCCCTCAGTTCCTCACCGCGCCCGGTGCAGGCGACGCGCACCGAGCGCTCGTCGCCCGCCGAGCGCTCCCTGCGTATCAGGCCCGCCCCCTCCAGCCGCTTCAGCAGCGGCGAGACGGTGCCGTAGTCCAGACGCAGGGCGCGGGCCAGCTCCTTCACGCCGGCCTCGCCGCGCTCCCACAGCACGAGCAGCACGAGGTACTGCGGGTAGGTGAGCCCGAGGTCGTCGAGGAGCGGACGGTACGCGGCGGTCACCGCGCGCTGCGCCGCGTACAGCGCGAAGCACAGCTGGTCGTCCAGCAGCAGCGAGCCCTCGGCGGCGTGGTCCTCGTTCGTCACGCGCCCATTGTCACGGACTTCGGGTCGAACCCGAACGGCAGCTCCAGCCGGTGCGCCCGCATCAGCTCCTCGTCGGAGAGCAGCGCGCCCGTGGCGCCGTCCGCCGCGATCACGCCGTCGCTGAGGACCAGGGCGCGCGGGCACAGCTCCAGGGCGTACGGCAGGTCGTGGGTGACCATGAGGACGGTCACGTCCAGGGAGCGCAGGATGTCGGCGAGCTCCCGCCGGGAGGCCGGGTCGAGGTTGGAGGACGGCTCGTCCAGGACCAGGATCTCCGGCTCCATGGCGAGCACGGTCGCGACCGCGACCCGGCGCCGCTGGCCGAACGACAGGTGGTGCGGCGGCCGGTCGGCGAAGTCCTGCATGCCGACCCGCTCCAGCGCCGTGCGCACCCGCTCCTGGAGGGCCGCGCCCTTGATCCCGGCCGCCGCGGGCCCGAACGCCACGTCCTCCCGCACGGTCGGCATGAACAGCTGGTCGTCCGGGTCCTGGAAGACGATGCCGACCTTCTGCCGGATCGCGGCCATGTGCTGCTTGCCGACGGGCAGCCCGGCCACCGTCACGGTGCCGGTGCCACCGTTCAGGATGCCGTTGAGGTGCAGCACGAGCGTGGTCTTGCCGGCGCCGTTCGGACCGAGCAGCGCGACCCGCTCGCCGCGCCCGATCGTGAAGTCGACGCCGAACAGCGCCTGGTGGCCGTCCGGGTAGGCGAAGGCGAGGCCGCGGACCTCCAGCGAAGCAGTACTCACAGGACCCATCCCAGCAGACAGACGACAAGGGCGGCGCAGGGGAGCGCGAGGGCGTGACGCCACTGCGCGCGGGACGCGGTCACCTCGTCGATGACCGGCATCGAGCCGGCGTAGCCCCGGCTCACCATGGCGAGGTGGACGCGCTCCCCGCGCTCGTAGGAGCGGATGAACAGCGCGCCGGCGGACTTGGCCAGTACGCCCCAGTGCCGCACGCCCCTGGCCTCGAAGCCGCGGGACTCGCGGGCGATCCGCATCCGGCGCATCTCGTCGGTGATGACGTCGCCGTAGCGGATCATGAAGGAGGCGATCTGCACCAGGAGCGGCGGCAGCTTCAGCCGCTGCAGCCCGAGGAGCAGTTCGCGCAGCTCGGTGGTGGCGGCCAGCAGCACGGAGGCGGCGACGCCGAGGGTGCCCTTGGCGAGCACGTTCCAGGCGCCCCACAGGCCGTTCACGCTGAGCGAGAGGCCGAGGACGTGCACCCGCTCGCCCTCCGCCACGAACGGCATGAGGACCGCGAAGGCCACGAACGGCACCTCGATCAGCAGCCGCCCGAGCAGGAAACCGGCGGGCACGCGCGCGTGGCGGGCGACGGCGGCGAGCAGTACGGCGTACAGCGCGAACGCCCACATCGCCTCGCGCGGCGTCGACACCACGACGACCACGAACAGGAAGGCGGCGGCGAGCTTGGTGTGCGGCGGCAGGCCGTGCACGGGCGAGTGCCCGTGCCGGTAGAGCCTGTGCGCGTGTCCGGCGCCCACGTCAGGCGCCGGTGCTCAGGGGGGAGGCGTCGTCGGCGCCGCGCCGCCTGCGCACCGCCCAGAACACGGCGCTGCCCGCCACCACCGTGACGCCGACGCCGATCACGCCCGCGAGGCCGCCGGACAGCCGGGCGTCGGAGACGTCCTTGACGCCGTAGTCGGCGAGCGGGGAGCCGGAGGCGGCGTGCTTCTCCTCCTTCTTGTCGATCCCCTTGTCGTGCGCGACCTTCTCCAGCCCGTCCGGGGAGGCGGAGGCGTAGAAGCTGACGAAGCCGGCGAGGACGAGGGACGTGACCAGGCCGGTCGCCCACAGCGTGCGGCGGGAGGTGCGCGCCGCGACGGGGGCCGTGGGCGCCGGGGCGTCCACCAGCGCGCCGTTCACGCGCAGCTTGAGCCGCTGCTGCAGACCGCGCGCGCCGTGCACCAGGTCCGGGCGCACGGCGATGACGGCGCCCACGGTGAGCGCGGTGATGAACGCCTCGCCGACGCCGATCAGCACATGGACGCCGATCATCGCGGTGGCGACCTTGCCGAGCGGGACGTCGGTGGTGCCACCGGCGGCGTAGATCAGCGTGAAGGCGACGGCGGCGGCCGGCACGGAGACCAGGGCGGCGACGAAGGAGGCGACGGTCACCGAGCGCCGCCCCCGGGGCAGCACGGCGAGCAGGCCGCGGAAGACGGCGTAGGACACGACCGTCGTGACGATCGCCATGTCGGTGATGTTCACGCCGAGCGCGGTCAGGCCGCCGTCCGCGAACAGCACGCCCTGCATGAGCAGCACGACGGACACGCACAACACGCCTGTGCAGGGGCCTACGAGGATCGCGGCGAGCGCCCCGCCGAGCAGATGGCCGCTGGTGCCGGCCGCCACGGGGAAGTTGAGCATCTGTACGGCGAAGATGAACGCCGCCACCAGGCCGGCCAGCGGGGCCGTCTTCTCGTCCAGTTCACGGCGGGCGCCGCGCAGGCTCACCGCGAGGGCGCCGGCGGCGACCACTCCGGTGACGGCGGAGGTAGGGGCGTCGATGAATCCGTCAGGTACGTGCACCCGACGATTTTAGGGCCTTGTTGCGAACCTTTTGCAAGAGAGATGCAGTCTCACCGCTCCGGCAGGCGTCCGCCGGGCGAGAGCGGGAATATGTGCGACATTGGAAAGAAGCGGATGCACAGCTTTCGCATAGGTCACTCAGCGTGAGAGGGCGGTCCGATGACTGTAGTCGAGCAGTACGCGCGCGCCCATATCGTCACGGACGAGGAGGACCCGGGGGCCGTGCCCGTGGTCCTGCGCTACGACCCCGACGCCGATCCGCGGTCGGTCCGGTTCGGTCTGCCCGGGCCGCACGAGTGGACGTTCTCGCGCACCCTGCTCGAACGCGGACTGCGGGCACCGGCCGAGAGCGGTGCCGTACGGGTGTGGCCGTGCGGGCGCGTGCAGGCCGTCGTGGAGTTCCACTCGGACAACGGTGTCGAGGTGGTCCAGTTCGAGTCGAAGGCGCTGCTGAGATTCCTCCGCCGTACGTACACGGCGGAGCCGGTGGGCGCCTGAGCTCAGCCGCCCATCTTCAGCAGGGCCGCCACGATCGGGCCCGCCGTGTCGCCGCCGTGACCGCCCGCCTGGACCACGCCCGCCGCGGCGAGGTCGCCCTTGTAGGCGGTGAACCACCCGTTCGGCTTCTTCTGGCCGTCGACCTCCGCGGAGCCCGTCTTGGCGCCGTAGTCCCCGCTCATGCCCGCCATGGCCTTGCTCGCCGTGCCGTAGTCCGCCGTGAACCGCATGACGTCCTTCAGCTGGGACCGCGTCGCCGACGACATGGTCCGCGCCGCCTTCGCCAGCGTGCGGTGATCCACGTCGGGGGAGACCAGGTACGGCTGGTGGAAGGCGCCCGACTCCACCGTCGCCGCCACCGAGGCCATGTTCATCGGGTTCATGCGCACCCCGCCCTGACCGATCAGCGAGGCACCCATCTGCGCGCCGCTCTGCACCGGCACCGAGCCGTCGAACGACGGGACGCCGACGGCCCAGTTGTCCATGCCGAGGCCGTAGACCTGCTGGGCCTCCTTCGTCAGGTCGCTGTCCGACAGCTTCGGCGCGAAGTCGATGAAGGCGTTGTTGCAGGAGGCACCGAAGCTCTGCTTGAACGTGCCCTTCTTGATCTCGGAGTCGTCGTCGTTGTGGAACGTCCAGCCGGCCAGCTTGTACGTCTTGGGGCAGGGGTGCGAGGCGTCCGGGGTGACGAGCTTCTTCTCGAACAGCATCGTCGACGTCACGATCTTCATCGTGGAGCCGGGCGCCAGGGAGCCCTGGAAGGCCGTGTTGAAGCCGTGCCCGCTGTTGGCGACCGCGAGGATCTCACCGGTCGAGGGCCGCAGCACCACCACGGAGGCCTGCTTGCGCTCGGCGACCTGCCGCTCGGCCGCCGCCTGCAGCGTCGGGTTCAGCGTGGTCCGCACCGTGCCCGGCGTGCCCTTGCTCAGCTCCAGGAGCGTCTTGTCGGACAGCTTGGCCGCCTGCGACGCCTTGCCGCGCACCACGCGCAGCTCGATGCCCGCCTTGCCGCCGGCCGTCTTGCCGTACTTCTCCCGCAGCCCGTCCAGCACCGTGCCCAGGGACGGGAACCTGGCGGAGGTCAGCTGACCGCCGGCGCGGTCCAGCGCGGTGACCGGCGGGGTCCCGGACTCACCGGTGACGAGCGTGTCGCCGTCCTTCAGCTCCGGATGGACGACGGAGGCGTGCCAGTCGACGAGCGGCTTGCCGTCGCTCGTGCGCCGGACGACGGTGAGCGAGCTGTCGTAGGCGAGCGGCTTGCTCAGGCCCTTGTACGACACCGTCGCCTTGACGGAGAACGGCACCTTCGCGCCCGTGGCCTTCCCCGGGGTGAGGGTGACGTCCTTCAGATGGGCGTCCTTGGTGTAGCCGGTGAGCAGCGTGCCGGCGGCGGAGGTGTCGTCGGTGACCCCGGCCGCCTCGGTCACCCTGCCCTGCTGCCAGGCGGTCAGGAAGCGCGTGGACGCCGTGCGGACCTCGGCGGCGCTGAGCGGGCCGGTCTTGACGGCCTTGTGGTGGGCGGAGCCGGCGGACGTCCCGTCGTCGGCCGCGGCCCCGCCGCCGTACAGCGCGTACACGCCGAACCCGGCGCCGCCGATCACCACGGCGAGCATCCCGCCGAGCACGACGGGTCCGGTGTTCCGTCGCTCGGCGACGCGCCTTCTCTTGCCCACTGCCTCAGTTCCTCCGCGTCTTCCCCGGGTCCCCGCCGCCCTCGCACTCCTCAACGACGGCAATCACCTTAAAGTCCCCGCCTCGACGGGTGACGTCAGCCCGCATTCCGTAGCACGCTTGCGACAATCGGGCCGGCCGCGTCGATGCCGTGTCCACCGTCCTGGGTCATCGCGGCGGCGGCCACGTCACCGCGGTAACCGGTGAACCAGCTGTTGGACCTCGACTGCCCGTCGACCTCGGCCGAGCCCGTCTTGGCGCCGATGTCGCCGCTCAGCCCGGCCATCACACCGGCCGCCGTGCCGCTGCGCGCGGTGCGGTTCATCATGGCCCGCAGCTGCCCGACCGTGCTCTGCGACAGCCCGCGCGCGTGTGCCGCCGCGCGGTGGTCCAGGCTCAGCGGCACGATCACCGGCTGGCGGAAGGTGCCGGTCATCGCGGTCGCCGTGACGGACGCCATGTTCAGCGGGTTCATCTGGACCTGGCCCTGCCCGATCAGGTTGGCCGCGGTGTCCGGGCCGCCGGAGGCCGGGACCCGGCCGTCGAAGGAGGGCACGCCCACCTTCCAGTCCTGCCCGATGCCGAACCGCTCCTCGGCCTCCTTGGTGAGGGAGTCCACCCGCACGGAGTCCGCGAACTTCACGAACGCGGTGTTGCAGGAGCGGGCGAAGCTCTCGGAGAGGGTGGCGTGCTCGTTGGGCGCCAGGTCCTTGAGGTTCTGGAAGGTCTGGCTCTGCCAGACGGCCGTCGCCGGGCAGGGTGCCGGGCCGCTCGCCGTCGTCAGCCCGGTGTCGATGAGGGTCGCCGCGCTGACGATCTTCATGGTGGAGCCGGGGGCGAGGGTGCCGAGGAAGGCCGCGTCGAAGCCGTCCCTCCGGTGGTTGGCGACCGCCAGGACCTCGCCCGTGCTGGGCTTGACGGCCACGACGGACGACTCGGCGTACTTCTGCACGGCCGTCTCGGCCGCCGCCTGCGCGCTCGCGCTGAGCGTCGTCCGCAGCCTGCCCGGCCGGCCCTTGGCCAGGGTGAGGAGCGGGGTGTCGGCGGCGCTCCCCTCGTGCCGGATCGCCAGCTCCACCCCGGGCCGCCCGCCCGCCGTGTCGCCGTACCGCGCGCGCAGCTCGTCCAGCACGGTGCCGAGGGAGGGGTACTTCTCCTTCGACAGGACCGTGCCGTCGCGGTCCACGGCCTCGACGGGCGGGTCCGCCGCCTTCCCGGTGACGAGCGTGTCGCCCTTCTCCAGCCGCGGATGGATCACGGAGGGCTGCCAGTCGACCAACGCGCGGTGCGAGGTCTCGCCGCGGACGACCGACAGGCTGCTCGCGTAGGAGAGCGGCCTGGAGGTGCCGTCGTAGGACACCGTCGCCTCGACCGTGAACGGCACCCTCGTGCCGGTGGCCGTGCCCGGCGTGATGTGCACATGGGTGATGTGCGCGTCGTCGCCGTAGGCGGTCAGCAGGGCCCGCGCGGCGTCCGGGTAGTTCGTGTACGACGCCGCGGCCGGCGCGTCGCCCTTCTCCCAGGCGGCGAAGAACGTGCCCGTGGTCTCCTTCACCTCCGCGGCGCTCGGCGGCCCCGTCTTCACGGACACCGCGCCGCCCGTGCCGCCGCCCCCGCCGCCGTGCAGCGCCGAGAGGACGTTGTACGCGCCGTAACCGGCCCCGCCCAGCACCACCGCACACACGGTGCCTATGACGGCACCCTTCACCCCGCTGCGCATGCCGCGCTTCCCCTCCCCGTAGACCCTGTTGAACACGTTCAAAACAGGTTGCCCCAGGCACTGTAAGCGCTTGTGTCACTGCTGTGGCGGATGTTGTCGAAACCGTGATGAAGCCTCAGTGCCTCAGTGCCTCAGGGCCCCATGGCCCCGGGCCCCATGACCCCCTGGCCCCGTGGCGGGCGTTCACCGGGGGACCGAGGTGCCGACACGTGTGATGAGGAGGGCGATGTCGTCCTGCGCGGGGGTCGGAGCGAGGCGGTCGATGAGGGTGTCGGCCAGCTCGTCGAGGGACGGGTGGTCACCGGCGAGGAGGCGGGTGAGCTCATCGAGGCGCTCGTCGAGGTCGTGATCCCGCGCCTCGACGAGCCCGTCGGTGTAGAAGACGAGCACGGTGCCCGGAGCGACGGAGATCTCGGTGGTCGAGTAGGAGATGCCACCGATGCCGAGCGGCGCGCCGGAGGGCAGGTCGATGAGGCGGGCGGTGCCGTCCGGGCTGATCAGGGCGGGCGGGGGGTGTCCGGCCCGGGCCAGCCGGCAGCGGTTCGCCGCGGCGTCGCAGACGCCGTACAGGCAGGTGGCCAGGATCGGGCCGTCGAGGTCCTGCATCGCCTGGTCGAGGTGGTGCAGCAACTGGTCGGGGGACAGGTCCAGGCGGACGAGGGCGCGCAGCGTGCTGCGCATCTGCCCCATGACGGCGGCGGCGGGGATGCCGTGCCCCATGACGTCGCCGATGGCGAGGGCGGCCTTGTCGGGGGTCATGGCGGCCACGTCGTACCAGTCGCCGCCCACCTCGCTGGCGTCGGAGGCGGGCAGGTAGCGGTGGGCGATCTCGATACCGCCGGGCGGGTCGAAGGCGCGGGGCAGCAGGCTTCGCTGCAGCGTCAGAGCCGTGTCGTGCTCGTGGGCGTAGCGCAGGGCGTTGTCGATCGCCACGGCGGCTCTGGCCGCGATCTCCTCGGCGTCGGCCAGCTCGTCCTGCGCGAACGGGCTGGGGTTCTCCGCCCGCCACAGGCCGACCGCACCCAGCAGTGTGCGCCGTGAGGACAGCGGGGCGGTGATCAGCGAGTGCATGCCGTAGTCCAGCAGCCTGCGGGCCTGGTGGCCGTGCCGGGCCTGCCATGCGGAGGCGGTACGAAGGTCCGGCACGAAGGTCGCGTCCGCGCTCGCGAGAGCGATCCGTGAGCCCACGGGGCCGAGCGGCGGGTCGGCACGGACCCCGCCGAGCGCGACGCGGCGAGCCCATCCGTCGTGCTCGGCGAGCGGCTCGTCGACGAGCAGGACGGGCAGGGCCAGATCGACGGTGACGAAGTCGGCGAAGCGCGGGACCAGCACGCGCACCAGTTCCTGTGCGGTCTGCTTCGCGTCGAGCGTCGTGCCGATGGCGATGCTGGCCTCGTACAGCAGCCCGAGACGCGCGTGAGCGTGACGTGCCTGCTCCCGGCTCTCCTCCAGCGAGCGGGCCATGGTGTTGAACGCCGCCCCGAGCTGCCCGATCTCGCCCCGGCCGGTCTCGGGCATCCGCACGGCGAGGTCGCCGCCGGCGAGCCGGGACGCCACGCCGGCCGCCTTGCGGACCGGCCAGACAACGGCCCGGATCAGGTACCCGGCGAAGATCGCGATGAGGAGCATGGAGCCGCTGAGGCCGACCGCGGCCGCCACGACCGCTTCCCGCGCCTCGTCATCGGCCGCGCCTTCACGCGCCGTGATCAGGGCTTCCTGGGTCGCCTCGTACTGGTCGAACTGCTTCCTGAGCGCGTCGACGCGCCGCTTGCCCTCCTGCGTCGAGGCCACCCCGTGGGCCCGGGGATCCCCTCGGCTCGCGGCCGCGACCAGCGGAATCGAGTAGTCGTGGATGAGGGACTCACCGGCCTGCCTGATCTGCAGGGCCAGGCTCTTCTGGCCGGGGGTGGTGCTGAGGCGCACGAGTCGCCGTGCCTGGCCGGAGAACTTGGTCCGGGCGGTCTGCCATGGCTCGAGGAACTGTTTCTCCCCGGTGATGACGAAGCCGCGCTGGCCCGTCTCCAGGTCGACGACGAGTCCCTCGACCGTCCGCGCCTGGGCGAGCGCCGTCTGTGCGTGGCGGTCGGCCGCCGTCGACTCGCCGAGCTCGACGATCGTCCAGAGCAGCATCGTGAAGGCGAGCCCGATCAGCAGGGCGAGCAGTCCACCGGCGACGGCGGTAAGGGGTACCAGCCCCACACGTGCGCGTCTCTTGCGTGGACCCGGCATGCGCATCCCCGTCATCAGCAGGGCGGTCTCGCGGTGAGCTCCGTCCCCTCGAGTCTAGGTGGGGTGCGCCGGACCCGCCGGGGACGCCGCCGGCCCCGGCCCAGCCGGACACGAACGCCCGCCTTCGGCGCCAGTCCCCGCCGGCATCACGCTGTCTTCACGCCCGGCATGATGGCCGCCGACGACGACTTTCATCCAGGCTCAGCCTTCCCAGGTTCGAATCCCGGCGCCGCCACACGGTCTTGCCAAGATCAATGGTCTCCATTGTTCCGCCCATCCGCACGTGCTGAACTGGCTCGCGTATGGAGGCCACAGAAAGGGCTGGCACATGACCGGGGTCCTCAGCACAGGGTGGGACAGTGTGCGGCAGCGAGCCAGGCTGAGCGCCCAAGCCCCCGGGGCCACCGCCCCAATGGAGCGGCTGACCGCGTTCAAGCGGGCAGAGCTGCTCGGGCGGCTGCGCTGGGAAGTCATCCAGGGCGGCTCTCTGTTCCTGACCTATCCCCAACTGCTCGATGGCGCCGTCTTCGCTGTGCTGCGGCCCGCCGCACTCCTCGATGAGTTGGCGATCCGCGCGATCGGTGGCGGCGCGGTGCTGCCGATCCGGGTGAACTCGCGGAACGCAAACCTGGCCGCACAACTGATCGCGATGCTCTCGACCGGTTTCCTCTTCTCCTCCCTCCCGATCCCTGACGAGCAATGCCTGCGGCTCCAGCAGGAGTTGGCTGTCCACGCGGACGTGGAGGCTGCGGCCGCATCCCTCGCGGCGGAGGGGCCAGTCGGCGTGGCGGACCAGTTGTTGGCGGTGACAGGCGTCCTCGACACTCCGCTACGGCGGCGCACAGTCGCCCGGTGGGGCGACTGGCTGGAGGCCGCCGAGCGTGGCCTGCTGGAGGTCAGCGCCCTGGCGCCGGCCGACTATGCAACCGCGTACGCCCTGCGGCCCCCGCCGCGCCCGGAGGAAGTGGCCAGTCATGAGGGCCGGGCGGTGCTTGCTGCCTGGACCAGCGGGGAGTTCGACGTGAACGGGCTGCCTAACCGTAGCCGCCTGTACGAGAGCCTCGACCCCCTGCTGCGCTCCGGTGACCCCCTGGCCCAAACGGATGCAAAGACACTGCGCGAGTCCTTCGACGAGACGTACTACCGAGCCATCGCGGCGAGCGAAGGCTGCCTGCTTGGGCTGGCCTCGCCTCGCCGCGGCATCCGGCGCCGCGAAGCAGCGACGCTCGTGGACCAGACACCGGTCGTGATCTATCCGACCCGGTTCGAACTGCGGCTCGGCCTGATGAGCGGTGAGCAATGGCAGCGTTACACGGATGAGGCAGCCGATGCCCTCACCAGTTGGTGGCACCGGCGGGACCTCACTGCACTGCAGGAGGTGGGCGACTTGCTCGCCGCCCGTACGAAAGAGCCACCGTCCGGTGGCGTGGACGAGGTGCCGGTGACCCGACTCCAACGGTTCACACAGAGTGCACGTGGGGTTACCGCGCAGATGGTTGCGGGCGGCGGAATGAGCCTGGCGACCAGCCTGCTCGGCGAGGGGACGCCTGGAGTGTTCGCCGCTGGCGCAGGTGGGGCGCTCGCGCCGGTCGTCGTTGCGGCCGTAGCAGCCGGGGTGACCCGCCTGACCGACTTCCGAGGACGATACGACGTGATAGAGGTCCCTGGGGTGCTGGGAAGGAGGGCCTGATGGAGACTGAGGCGCCACGCACGCACACCCGCAAGGCATACACCGATGCTGACGGCGGCCGATGGTGCGAGGTCTACATCGATACCTATCGCTTGCCCTCCGGCACCGAGACCGTCCGGCACCGCATCCGCGTTGGCGGTGGCCGCACAGGAGTCGTGGTGCTGGCCCGACGAGGTGACGACATTCTGCTGGTCCGCCAGTGGCGACCGACGGTCGGCCGGTGGGCCTGGGAACTTCCGCGCGGCTTTGGCGAAACAGATCCTGTCTCGGACGCGCTGCGCGAACTTGTCGAGGAGACGGGGCTGGTGGGTTCCACAGTGGTTGTAGTGGCGTACCTGGACGTCGACTCCGGCATGCTGGAGAACGAGGTTGCCGTCGCGGAGGTCTCGGTTCAGGGTGACGCACCACTGCGTCCCAGCTCAGCCGGTGACGGCGAGATTGCCGCGGCGCGCTGGTGGAGTCCACACGAAATCGCACAGGCGATCCGTGCGGGAGAGTTGCGGGACGGCTTCACGCTTGCCGCGCTCGGGGCATCCAGCGCGGCCCGAGGGTAGGTGAAGTGCTGCTTGACAGGGATGGCTTCTTCTCCGGGCGCCCCGAGACCGCCGGAGTCCTCATCTGTGGGACACGGTGACGTCAAGCGGTTGAAAGCGCAGCCCAGACGCTGGCCATCGCGCGGTCTGTAAATCTGCCGTGGTGCCGTAGCCGGGCCGTCTCGGGGCCGTCCGAGGGCGGCCGGTAGTAGCCACTGACGACCGACAACGACCACGAGGGCGCGGCCGGCCGCCGCGCCCTCGTGGCGGGTCCGCCCGGCTAGACCCAGGTGTCCAGCCACATCCGCGAGCGCCACTGGTCCATCGGGATCGCCTCGCCCGTGAACAGGGGCCAGAAGTAGATGAAGTTCCAGGCGATCAGCAGCACCAGCACGCCCGCCGCCGACGCGCCGACCACGCGGCGGGTGTCGCTGGAGCCCGGTGGGCCGACGATCGCGCCGATCATCATCGCCACCGCCAGGCACAGGAACGGCACGAAGACGACCGCGTAGAAGAGGAAGATCGTCCGCTCCTGGTACAGGAACCACGGCAGATAGCCGGCCGCGATGCCGCAGGCGATCGCGCCCGCCCGCCAGTCGCGGCGGAACGCCCAGCGCCACAGCACGTACAGGATCGCGAAACAGGCCGCCCACCACAGCAGCGGCGTGCCGATCGCCAGCACCTCCCGGGCGCACTTCTGGCCCGCGTCCGCCGGGCAGCCGTCGGCGCCGGGGTTGGGGGACTCGTAGAAGTACGACACCGGGCGGCCCAGCACGATCCAGCTCCACGGGTTGGACTGGTAGGTGTGCGGGGACGTCAGCCCGACGTGGAACTCGTACACCTCGTGCTCGTAGTGCCACAGGCTGCGCAGCCAGTCCGGCAGGAAGGTCCAGCCGCCGCCCTTGCCGTCGGTGGCCGCCCAGTTGCGGAAGTAGCCGCCGCTGCCGTTCGTGGGGGAGAGGATCCAGCCGGTCCAGGAGGCCACGTAGACGACGATCGCCACCGGGACCGTCGCCACGAAGGCGAGGCCGGTGTCGTACTTCAGGACCGCCAGGTACGGATGCCGGGCACCGGCCACCTTCCGCGCGCCGACGTCCCACAGCACCGCCATCACACAGAACGCGGCCAGGATGTACAGGCCGTTCCACTTCGTGCCGATCGCCAGACCCAGCATCAGCCCGGCCGCCCAGCGCCAGGGGCGCAGCCCGAAGCGGAAGGTGTCGCCGACGTGCACGTCCGGGCGGACGCGCCCGTCGGGGCCGGCGGGCAGCGCGGCGGCGATTTTCTCCCGTGACCTGTCCCGGTCGACGACCAGACAGCCGAACGCGGCCAGCACGAAGAACATCAGCACGCCGTCGAGCAGCGAGGTCCGGCTCATCACGAAGTGCAGGCCGTCCACCGCCATCAGCGCGCCCGCCAGGCAGCCGAGGAACGTCGAGCGGAAGATCCGCCGCCCGATCCGGCACAGCAGCAGCACGGACAGGGTGCCCAGCAGCGCGGTCATGAAGCGCCAGCCGAACGGGTCGAACCCGAAGAGCAGTTCGCCCAGCCCGATCACGTACTTGCCGACCGGCGGGTGCACGACGTAGGCCGCGTCCGTCGGGATCGCCAGATGGCCGTGCGTCTGCAGGACGAGGTCGTTGGCGTTCTTGTCCCAGTTGACCTCGTAGCCGCGGTGCACGAGCGCCCAGGCGTCCTTGGCGTAGTACGTCTCGTCGAATATCACCGCGCGCGGGCTGCCCAGGTTCCAGAACCGCATCAGGCCCGCCATCAGCGTCACCAGCAGCGGCCCGCCCCAGCCCGACCAGCGCCGGATCCGGTCGGCGAGGACCGGCGAGGCGCCGAGTGCCGCCCACAGCCGGGAGCTCGGCTCGGCGTACGGGGGCACCAGCCGGTCCCGTACGTCGCCCGCCGGCGCGTCCTCGGCCGGTGTGTACCCGAATCGGCGCAGCCGCCGCTGCCACGACGGCTGCTCGTCGTGCGGTGCCTGGCCCTGCCGGAGGTCCATGGAGGACGCGGTACTGGTCACCGCGCCATCGTAGGGAACGGTGCTGTGGGAGTCCCGTGCATGTGGGGTACCGATCGGGATGCGGCCGTTTTCCCCCGGTGAGACGGCCCTGGGAGGATGGGGGCGTGACTGGAACCCTTGTCCTGGCAGGTACCCCCATCGGTGACATCGCGGACGCGCCGCCCCGGCTGGCCGAGGAGCTGGCCGGCGCCGACGTGGTGGCCGCGGAGGACACCCGGCGGCTGCGCCGGCTCACCCAGGCGCTGGGCGTGACCCCCAAGGGGCGCGTGGTGTCGTACTTCGAGGGCAACGAATCCGCCCGCACGCCCGAGCTGGTGCAGGAACTGGCCGGCGGCGCGCGTGTGCTGCTCGTCACGGACGCCGGCATGCCGTCGGTCTCCGACCCCGGGTACCGGCTGGTGGCGGCGGCCGTCGAGCAGGACATCCGGGTGACCGCCGTACCGGGTCCGTCCGCCGTGCTCACCGCGCTCGCCCTGTCCGGGCTGCCCGTCGACCGGTTCTGCTTCGAGGGCTTCCTGCCGCGCAAGGCGGGCGAGCGGCTGTCCCGGCTGCGGGAGGTCGCGGCCGAGCGGCGCACGCTGGTCTACTTCGAGGCCCCGCACCGGCTCGACGACACCCTCGCCGCCATGGCGGAGGTCTTCGGCGCGGACCGGCGGGCCGCCGTCTGCCGCGAGCTGACCAAGACGTACGAGGAGGTACGGCGCGGTCCGCTGGCCGAGCTGGCGGAGTGGGCCGCGCAGGGCGTGCGCGGGGAGATCACCGTCGTCGTCGAGGGCGCGCCCGAGACCGGGCCCGAGGAGCTGGACGCGGAGGAGCTGGTCCGCCGGGTGCGGGTGCGGGAGGAGGCGGGGGAGCGGCGCAAGGAGGCGATCGCCGCGGTCGCCGTCGAGGCGGGAGTGCCGAAGCGGGTCGTGTTCGACGCGGTGGTGGCGGCCAAGCGCGCCGGTGGCTGAGCGGCGCGCCGGTGGCTGAGCAGCGCGCCGGGCGCTCGGGAAACCCCCTGTGAGCAGGGCCGTTCTCGTGTGAGCGGACGCGCCATGGGACGGCAAAGGGCTGTCTTCGATGGCAAAGCCCAGCGGGGTGGAAGAGGGCGGTTTCTGCAAGGAACGCCCAAATCGGCTCCAACACTCGACAGCCCTGCTGCGTTCACGCCGGCGGAAGAGTCCACTGGTTGAAGAGACGCCCCGTCGCGGGGCGTTTGTCCAGCGGAACAAGAGGAGCTGGCATGAGTGAGCTCGCAGGGCAGCCCGGCCTCCGTGGTACTGCCACAGCCGTCGTTCACGAGTCGTACGCGTTCGCCTGCATGAGGTGCGGGCACGGCTGGGAGCAGTCGTACGAGATAGAGCACCACACGGACGGCGACGGGCACGAGTTCGTGCTGTACGTGGCCGACGGCCGGGTCGTGCCGTCGCCGCTGAGCCGGCCCAGCTGCCACAACTGCGACGGCCACGTCGTGCGGATCATGCGCGCGGGCCAGGTCTCGTCGGCGCGGGGCGCCGGCCGGCACCACTCCGTGCCGCAGGCGGGCCCGGTCGAGGCACCGCAGGTGCCCGGGCGGACCGAGGAGCCGCACCACTGGCACCTGTCCGACCTCCTCCACCCTTTCCGCAAGGCGGGCTGAGCCTGCTGCGGGGCCCCGCGGGGCGGGCATGGTCCTTTCGTAGGATCGGGGCATGCCTTCGAACGCCGGCCAGAGCCCCAAGGACGACAAGCACACGGCCCCGCCGCTCCCGGCGCCCCTCCAGGTGCCCGTCGCCGACTCGCACACCCACCTCGACATGCAGTCCGGCACGGTCGCGGAGGGCCTCGCCAAGGCCGCGTCGGTGGGCGTGACGACGGTCGTCCAGGTCGGCTGCGACATCAAGGGCTCACGCTGGGCCGCCGAGACGGCCGCCGCGTACGACAGCGTCCACGCCGCGGTCGCCCTGCATCCCAACGAGGCCCCGCGCATCGTCCACGGCGACCCCGACGGATGGTCTCGGCAGGGCGCCCGCGAGCCGGGCGGGGACGCGGCGCTGGACGAGGCCCTCGCCGAGATCGACCGGCTCGCCGGGCTGCCCCAGGTGAAGGGCGTCGGGGAGACGGGACTCGACCACTTCCGCACGGGCCCGGAGGGCAAGGCCGCGCAGGAGCGGTCCTTCCGCGCCCACATCGAGATCGCCAAGCGGCACGGCAAGGCCCTGGTCATCCACGACCGGGACGCCCACGCCGACGTCCTGCGGATCCTGCGGGAGGAGGGCGCCCCCGAGCGCACCGTCTTCCACTGCTACTCCGGCGACGCCGACATGGCCGCGGTCTGCGCCCGCGAGGGCTACTTCATGTCCTTCGCCGGCAACGTCACCTTCAAGAACGCCCAGAACCTGCGCGACGCCCTCGCCGTCGCCCCGCTGGAGCTGGTCCTCGTCGAGACCGACGCGCCGTTCCTGACCCCCGCGCCCTACCGCGGACGGCCGAACGCGCCGTACCTCGTCCCGGTCACGGTCCGCGCGATGGCCGCCGTCCGCGGCATCGACGAGGACGCGCTGGCGACGGCCCTGGGCGCCAACACCGCCCGCGCCTTCGACTACTGAGCACTACAGAGCACTACAGAGCACTACAGAGCACTACTGAAGCACTGCTGAGCACCGCGCAACTGTACGTATCTGCGTCGCTTTGGAGAGTCACGGCCGCTCCGCTAGGTTCTGGTCGCCCGAACCGGACCCCTCTGGCTCCCTGGAGCGTGTCGGCGTGAGCAAGTCGCAGTACGAGACGTACGAGCCGTACGGTCATGACGCCTCCGTGCACACCGCGGAGACCCTGCCCTACGGCCTGTACGAGGACACCTACCGGCCCGCTTACGAGGCCCAGGCGTACTTCGTCACCGAGCCGGTGCCGCCGCGGCGGACGATGACCGTGCCCGTACCGGTGACCGCGGAGGAACCGGAGCCACTCGATGGGGTGACCGGACCGCCCCAGGGGATGGACGGGCGTGCCGCGCGCCGGCGCAGGGCACGCGGTGCCGAGCGCCCGGAGTCCGCGGTGCGCCGCCTGCTGCCGCAGGCGCTGGTGGTGGCCTTCCTGGCCGGCGGCACCACCGCGTTCGTCGCCAAGGACAAGGCGATCGAGCTGAGCGTCGACGGCCGGCCGCGCACCCTGCACACCTTCGCCGACGACGTGAGCGAGCTGCTCGCCGAGCAGGGCGTGCACGTCGGGGCGCACGACATGATCGCGCCCGGCCCCGGCGAGGCCCTCGCCAGCGGGGACGCCGTCGCGGTCCGCTACGGGCGCCCGGTACGGCTCACGCTGGACGGCCGGCGGCACGAGGTGTGGACGACGGCGCACACGGTCGAGGGGGCGCTCGACGAGCTGGGGGTGCGCGCCGAGGGCGCGTATCTGTCGACCTCACGCTCGCAGAGCATCGGACGCGCCGGACTCGCGCTCGACGTGCGCACCGAGCGCGCCGTCACGGTCATGGCGGACGGCCGTACCCGCACCATCCGCACCAACGCGGCCACGGTCCGCGAGGCCGTCGAGGAGGCCGGGATCGTCCTGCACGGCGAGGACACCACCTCCGTCCCGCCCGACAGCTTCCCGCGCGACGGCCAGACGGTGACCGTGCTGCGCATCAGCGGCACCCGGGAGGTGCGCGAGGAGCAGATCCCGTTCGACGTCGAGCGGGTCGAGGACCCCTCCCTCTTCAAGGGCATCGAGGTCGTCGCCCGGCCCGGACAGCCCGGACTGCGGCGGGACACCTACCTGCTGCGCACCGTCAACGGCGTCCGGCAGAAGCCGCGCCGGGAGACCTCCGAGACGGTGCGGGGGCCGCGCAGGCAGCTGGTGAAGGTGGGCACCAAGCCGCTGCCGCCCTCGGTGGACGGCGCCGAGAACCTGAACTGGAGCGCCCTCGCCGCCTGCGAGTCCGGCGGCCGCCCGCACGCGGTCGACCCCTCGGGGACGTACGGCGGGCTCTACCAGTTCGACACCCACACCTGGCACAGCCTCGGCGGCACCGGCCGGCCCCAGGACGCGCCGGCGCAGGAGCAGACGTTCCGCGCGAAGAAGCTGTACGTGAGCCGGGGGGCCAGCCCGTGGCCGCACTGCGGGACGCGGTTGCGCGGCTGATCCGGGGGCCCGCGTGCGCCCCCCTGGCGCCCCGCGGGCCCGGGAGGCACCCCCGGGGCCGGGGGACCTGGCAACCCGGCCCGGTGGACCCCCGTACCCTTGTCCCGTGAGCAGCCCCACCCCCGACGCCCTCCTCGGCCCGGCCGACATCCGTGAGCTGGCGGCAGCGCTCGGTGTCCGTCCCACCAAGCAGCGCGGCCAGAACTTCGTGATCGACGCCAACACGGTCCGCCGTATCGTCCGCACCGCCGAGGTCCGCCCGGACGACGTGGTCGTCGAGGTCGGCCCGGGGCTCGGCTCCCTCACCCTCGCGTTGCTGGAGGCCGCCGACCGGGTCACGGCCGTCGAGATCGACGACGTCCTCGCCGCCGCCCTCCCCGCGACCATCGGCGCGCGCATGCCGGCCCGCGCCGACCGGTTCGCGCTGGTCCACTCCGACGCGATGCACGTCACCGAGCTGCCCGGCCCCCCGCCGACGGCCCTGGTGGCGAACCTCCCCTACAACGTCGCCGTACCCGTGCTGCTGCACATGCTCGAAACCTTCCCGAGCATCGAGCGCACCCTCGTCATGGTGCAGTCCGAGGTCGCCGACCGGCTCGCCGCCGCCCCCGGCTCGAAGGTGTACGGCGTGCCGTCCGTGAAGGCCAACTGGTACACCGAGGTGAAGCGGGCCGGCGCCATCGGCCGCAACGTCTTCTGGCCCGCGCCGAACGTCGACAGCGGGCTGGTCTCCCTCGTCCGGCGGGCCGAGCCGATCAAGACGACGGCCTCCAGGCGGGAGGTGTTCGCCGTGATCGACGCGGCCTTCGCGCAGCGCCGCAAGACCCTGCGCGCCGCGCTCGCCGGCTGGGCCGGATCCGCCGCCGCCGCCGAGGCGGCCCTGGTCGCCGCCGGGGTCTCGCCGCAGGCGCGCGGGGAGTCGCTGACGGTGGAGGAGTTCGCGTCCATCGCCGAACACAAGGAGTCCGGCACGTGAGCGTCACCGTACGCGTTCCCGCCAAGGTCAACGTCCAGCTCGCGGTCGGCGCCGCCCGCCCCGACGGGTTCCACGACCTCGCCAACGTCTTCCTCGCCGTCGGCCTCTACGACGAGGTCACGGTGACCCCCGCGGACGAGCTCCGGATCACCTGCGAGGGCCCCGGCGCCGACCAGGTACCCCTGGACCGCACCAACCTCGCCGCGCGCGCCGCGCTCGCGCTCGCCGGACGGCGGGGCATCGAACCGGCCGTGCACATCCACATCGCCAAGGACATCCCGGTCGCCGGCGGCATGGCGGGCGGCAGCGCGGACGGCGCGGGCGCGCTGCTCGCCTGCAACACGCTGTGGGGCGCGGGCGCCTCGCGGGCCGAACTGCTCGCGATCTGCGCCGAGCTGGGCAGCGACGTGCCGTTCAGCCTGGTCGGCGGGGCGGCTCTGGGCATCGGGCGGGGCGAGCAGCTGACCGCCCTGGAGACCGGTGGCACCTTCCACTGGGTGTTCGCGATGGCCGAGCGGGGGCTGTCGACCCCGGCGGTCTTCCGCGAGTTCGACCGGCTGGCCGAGGGACGGGAGATTCCGGAGCCGGTGGCTTCGGCGGAACTGCTGGAGGCGCTGGCGAAGGGGGACGCGGACGCGCTGGCCGCCGCCGTCTCCAACGATCTCCAGCCCGCGGCCCTGTCCCTGTTCCCGGAGCTCGCCGACACGCTGGACGCGGGCCGCGGCGCCGGCGCCCTCACCGCGCTGGTCTCGGGATCGGGGCCCACGACCGCCTTCCTCGCGCGCGACCCCGAGGCCGCCGCGAAGATCGCCGACGCTCTCCGCTTCTCCGGCACCTGCCGGACGGTGCGCACGGCGACGGCCCCCGCGCCGGGCGCCACGGTGACCCTTCACGCCTCCGCGCGGTGAGCCACCCGGAGGCCGCCGCGAAGATCGCCGATGCTCTCCGCTCCTCGGGTACCTGCCGGGCGGTGCGCACGGCGACGGCTCCTGCGCCGGGCGCCACGGTGACCCTCCACGCCTCCGTGCGGTGAGCCACCCCGAGGCCGCCGCGAAGATCGCCGATGCTCTCCGCTCCTCGGGTACCTGCCGGACGGTGCGCACGGCGACGGCTCCTGCGCCGGGCGCCACGGTGACCCTTCACGCCTCCGCGCGGTGAGCCACCCCGAGGCCGCCGCGAAGATCGCCGATGCTCTCCGCTCCTCGGGTACCTGCCGGGCAGTGCGCACGGCGACGTGCCCCGCGCCGGGCGCCACGGTGATCGACCATGCCTCCGTGCGGTGAGCGGTAATACGGCTGCGCCGACGGCAGGGGCGCTCTAGGCTCCGCTCCCTCGGCCGCTTCCGGCGCGGGCGGGCAGGGGGGAGCGCACACATGGACACGGGGGAACCGGACCGGCTCGTCGAGGCCGTACGGCGCGGGGACGCCGGACGGGTCCGGGAGCTGCTCCAGGCCGGCGCCGATCCGGACACCGCCGACGGGAGCACGGGCCTGCCGGTGCTGTGCCGGGCGATCGCCGCGGACGACGAGCCGGTCGCCGAGGCCCTGGTGCAGGGCGGGGCCGACCCGCTGCGCCGGCTGCCCGACGGCACCACCCCGCTGCTGCGGGCGATGGACGGCGGCTCGCCGCGGCTCGCCCGGGCCGTCTTCCCCGACATCGCGCTGCGCCCCGGGCCGGCGCGCGAGGAACTGCTCGACCACGCCCGCCGCCTGGCGGGCATCGACCCCGAGGCCGAACTGCGGCGCCGAACCGGCCTGCCGGGCCCGGCCGGGCGGACCCGGCAGCAGGACGACATCGGCTGCTGGTACGAGCGGCTCACCCTCGGCGGCCTGACGCTGTGCGACGGGCACGCGGCCTTCCTCACCGCCCTGGAGGCGAGGCTGCGGCTGCGCACGCCCTTCGCCGAACTGCTCGCACGCGCCCTGACCCGCCCGGACCGCCACCACGAGGTGTGGACGGAATCGATGCTGGCGCTGGGTGCGCGGCTGGACGACGAGACCTGGTCCGAGGCCACCCGGCTCGGCCGCGATCCCGATCCGCTGCTCCGGCTCTTCGCCGCGGACGTGCTGCTGAGCACGATCGTCGCGGACGCCCAGCGCCGCGAGCCCACCCTCCAGGACCGGGCCCGCGAGTTCGTTCCCTGGGCCGAGCGGGAGCGGGACACGGAGGTGCTCGACGTCCTGCTCGACCTTCTGACGTGGATGCGCGGCCCCGAGACCGACGCCATCGGCCTGGCGCACGTGACGCACCCCGACCCCCGGATCCGCAGCCACGTGCCCGAACTGCTGGACGGCGACGAGGACGCGCTGCGCCCGGAGGGCCTGGCCGCCGTCCTCACCCTGGCCCGCGACCCGGACCCCGACGTACGCGACCGCGTCTGCTTCTGGTTGTCGCACTACCGGGGCCGCGAGCCGGAGACCGGGAACGTACTGGTGGAGCTCACGCACGACGAGCGGCAGCGCACGCGCGCGTACGCGGTCGCGGCCCTGGCCCACCGCGACGACCCGCGCTGCGTGGAGCTCGAACACCGCATCGGACCCCTGGAGCCCGGCATGGACGCCGAATCGTTGCCGCTGCTGGCGGTCTGGTACCACCAGCGGCGTGGGAAGGAGCAGAAGGACGACGGCTGACCTCCGACTACCCTGGATGGTCGATCCATCCCCCCGGGCAGGAGTGAAATGGCCGTCAACCTGGTCAATGTCGAGAACGTCAGCAAGGTGTACGGCACCCGTGCCCTGCTCGACGGCGTCTCGCTCGGTGTGTCGGAAGGGGACCGGATCGGCGTCGTCGGGCGCAACGGCGACGGCAAGACCACCCTCATCCGGATGCTCGCCAAGCTGGAGGAGGCCGACACCGGGCGCGTCACGCACTCCGGCGGGCTGCGCCTCGGCGTGCTGACGCAGCACGACTCCCTCGACCCCGCCGCCACCGTCCGGCACGAGGTCATCGGCGACATGGCCGACCACGAGTGGGCGGGCAACGCCAAGGTCAGGGACGTACTGACCGGGCTCTTCGGCGGCCTGGACCTGCCGGGCTTCCCCAAGGGGCTCGACACCGTCATCGGGCCGCTCTCCGGTGGCGAGCGGCGCCGTATCGCGCTCGCCAAGCTGCTCATCGAGGAACAGGACCTGCTCGTCCTGGACGAGCCCACCAACCACCTCGACGTCGAGGGCATCGCCTGGCTCGCCGCCCACCTGCGCGACCGCCGCTCGGCGCTGGTCTGCGTGACCCACGACCGGTGGTTCCTGGACCAGGTCTGCACCCGCATGTGGGACGTGCAGCGCGGTGACGTCTACGAGTACGAGGGCGGCTACTCGGACTACGTCTTCGCGCGTGCCGAGCGCGAGCGGATCGCCGCCACCGAGGAGGCCAAGCGGCAGAACCTGATCCGCAAGGAGCTGGCCTGGCTGCGGCGCGGGGCGCCCGCGCGGACGTCCAAGCCCCGATTCAGGGTCGAGGCCGCCAACGAGCTGATCGCCGACGTGCCGCCGCCCCGGGACAGCTCCGAGCTGATGAAGTTCGCCTCCTCACGGCTGGGCAAGACCGTCTTCGACCTGGAGGACGTCACCGTGCAGGCCGGCCCCAAGGTGTTGCTCAAGCACGTGACCTGGCAGCTGGGCCCCGGCGACCGGATCGGTCTCGTCGGCGTCAACGGCGCCGGGAAGACCTCCCTGCTGCGCGCCATGGCGGCGGCGGCCCGCACCGGGGGCGAGGAGCAGCCGGCCGCCGGCCGGGTCGCCGTCGGCAGGACCGTCAAGCTCGCCTACCTCTCCCAGGAGGTCGCGGAGCTGAACCCGAACACGCGGGTCCTGGAAGCCGTCCAGCAGGTCCGCGAGCGCGTCGACCTCGGCAAGGGGCGCGAGATGACCGCCGGGCAGCTGTGCGAGACGTTCGGCTTCGGCAAGGAGAAGCAGTGGACGCCGGTGGGGGACCTCTCCGGCGGTGAGCGCCGCCGCCTGCAGCTCCTGCGCCTCCTCATGGACGAGCCCAACGTCCTCTTCCTCGACGAGCCCACCAACGACCTCGACATCGAGACCCTCACCCAGCTCGAGGACGTCCTCGACGGCTGGCCCGGCTCGATGATCGTCATCTCCCACGACCGGTTCTTCGTCGAGCGCACCACGGACCGCGTGTTCGCCCTCCTCGGCGACGGCGCCCTGCGGATGCTGCCGCGCGGCATCGACGAGTACCTGGAGCGGCGCCGGCGCATGGAGGAGACGGTCGCCACGCAGGCCGCCGCCGCGGCCCCCAGGCCGGCCACGACGGAGAAGAGCGCCGCCGGCCAGCGCGCCGCCAAGAAGGAACTGCAGAAGATCGAGCGCCAGTTGGACAAGGTCTCCGAGAAGGAGTCCAAGCTGCACGCTCAGATCGCCGACAACGCCACCGACTTCGCGAAGGTGGCCGAACTGGACGCGCAGCTGCGGGAGCTGGCCGGTGAGCGCGAGGAACTGGAAATGCGCTGGCTGGAATTGGCGGAGGACGCCTGACCTGTCCGGCATCTCGCGCCGGGGGGGGCGCGTGCGCCGCGTGAAGGGGGCGTGAAGGCGCATAACGACGGCATCACGGGCCGGTTCTCCCTTGGGAACAGGGGAGGGCACGGCCCCGTGTGCTGTCTGCGCCGGGTGATAGAAAGAGCCGTCTGACTACTTCTGAATACGACCTTGGGTCCATCACGAACCTCAGGGCGTGGCTAAAAATCAGTGAACGAGGGGGAAGAACGCTGATGACTCAGCCGCCCAACCAGCCGCCGCACGGCGGTTTCGGAGCGCCACAGGACCAGCCGCCACAGGGCGGCGGATTCGGCGCACCCCCTCCTCCGGCGCAGCCGCCGGCCGCCCCGCCCCAGCCGCCCGCGGCCCCGCCGCAGCAGCCCCAGCCCGGCTACGGCTACCCGCAGCAGCCCGGCCCCTACGGCGCCCCGCCCGTGCCCGGCGCGCCGGGCCCGTACGGCGCCCCGGGGCCCTACGGCTACCCGCAGCAGCCCCAGCAGCCCCAGCATCCCGGCCCGTACGGGGCGGCGCCCCAGCCCGGTTTCGGTGGCGGGTACCCGCAGCAGCCGTACCCGGGCATGCCCGGCACCCCGCCGGGCGCCCCCGCGCCGGGGTCCAGGACGAAGCCGGCTCTGCTCATCGGTGCCGCGGTGGCCGCGCTGCTCGTCATCGGCGGCACCGTGTACGCGGTGGCCGGCGGCGGGGACGACGACGGCAAGAAGAAGGCGGTCGCCCAGCAGAGCGACGACCCGAAGCCCTCCGCCTCGGCGTCCGCCACCCCGAGCCCGTCGAGCGGCGGCGGTGACGACCCGGAGAACTTCAACGAGGGCCGCAAGCCCGGCGAGGCGAAGGTCCTCTGGTACAAGTCGGCGCCGGACGCACCGGGTTCGGGTGCCGACGCGCCCGGTCTGTGGGTCACCGGCTCCACGGTGGTGAAGGCGGCGTACAAGCAGGTCTTCGCCTTCGGCGCCGGCGACGGCAAGGCCGCCTGGGGGCCGATCGCCTTCCCGCAGAAGATCTGCGCGGTCACCCCGCAGAAGTCGGCCGACGGCAAGGTCGTCGTGGCGTACGAGAGCGGCCCCGGTGACAGCGCCAAGTGCAACCAGCTGCAGCAGATCGACCTGACCACCGGCAAGAAGGGCTGGAGCGGCGAGGTCGCCGACGGCGAGCTGTTCGACAGCGCGCTGAACGTCGAGCTGACCGTGAGCGGGAAGACGCTGATGGTGGCCCGTTCGCAGTCGGGCACGGCGTACGACATCGACAGCGGCAAGAAGCTGTACGACAAGAAGAAGTACGGCTCCGCCTGCTTCCCGGACGCGTACGCGGGCGGCACCGGCCGGCTGATCCAGGTGGCCTCCTGCGGCGCCGGCACGAGCACCGAGCACGACGAGATCCAGGAACTCGACCCGGCCACCGGTAAGGCGAGGTGGACCCAGAAGGTCAAGAAGGGCTGGAAGGTGTCGCGGACGTACTCCGTCGACCCGCTCGTCGTCTACCTGACCAACCAGGACAAGAAGGCCTGGAACATCTCGGCCTTCGCCAAGGACGGGAAGTTCCGTTCGCAGGTCACGGTCGACGAGAAGTTCGCGCCGCGCTGCGGCTGGGCGATCCTCGAACGCGACCTGCAGGGCTGCCAGGGCGTCGCCGTCGACGGCGACACGCTCTACCTGCCCACGGACTCCACGAGCAGCGCCAACGAGATCGTCGCCATCGGCCTGGCCGACGGCAAGGCGAAGTGGCGCGCCAAGTCCCCCGCGGACGAGCCGATGTCGCCGGTCAAGGTGGAGGGCGGCAAGCTCATCGCGTATGTGCAGCCGTCGTACGACACGGGCGGCCAGGTCGTCTCGATCCCGGTCGGCGGCTCCTCCCACAAGGCGGCCAAGCTGCTGCAGAACCCGTCCGGCACCGCCGAGATCGAGGACACCTTCTACGACAGCGTCCTCGACTGGTCCGGCGGGCGGTTCTTCATCTCCTCCGGCCGGCTGAACGGAAACGACGACGCGAAGGAGAAGCTGATCATGGCCTTCGGCAACTGAGCCCGGCTTCCCGCCCTTTCCGTAGAGTCCGAGTCCGCTGAGCCGTCCGGCCGTCCGAGCTTCACCGAGGTACCCGCGTCATGACCCAGCCGCCCCCTCCGCCACCCCACCAGCCCCCGCAGCAGGGCGGCGGCTTCGGCCCGCCGAACACCCCGCCGCCCCCGCCGCAGACCCCGCCCGCGCCGGCCCCGCAGGACCAGCCGCCCGCGGCTCCGCCTGCCCCGCAGGACCAGCAGCCGGCGGCCGCCCCGATCCCGCTGGACAAGCCGCCCGCGGCCCCCGCGGCCCCTGCGGCTCCCGCGGCCCCGGCGGGTCCGCCCGTGCAGCCGCCGCAGCCGCCGCAGCCCGCGTACGGCTACCCGCAGGCCGGCGCTCCGGCCCCGCAGCCGCCCCAGCCCGGATACGGCTACCCCGGCGCGCAGCAGAACCCGTACGCCCAGCAGCCCCCGGCCTACGGGCAGCCGCAGGGCCCGTACGGCCAGCCGCAGGGCCCGTACGGCCGGCCCACCCAGCCGATGCAGCCCGGACAGCCCGGGCAGCCGGGCTACGGCTATCCCGGCTACGGCTATCCGGGGCAGCAGCCGACGATGCCGATGCAGCCGCAGTCGGGGACGGGCGGCGGCCGGAACAACACCGTGCTCTTCATCGTCGTCGCGGCGGTCGTCGTGATCGCGCTGATCGTCGGCGGCGGCCTCTGGTACGCCAAGTCCTCCGGTGACGACGGCAAGCGGCACCACACCGCCTCCTCCGGCGGGGGCACGGGCGGCGACAAGGGCGGCTCCGGGGGCACGTCCACCGGCGGCAAGGAGAAGGCGCCGGCCGACCCCGCCTCCCAGGTGCTCTTCCAGGTCCCGATGCCCAAGGCCGACGACACGACCGACACCTCCGGCTCGTGGCTGACCGACAAGGTGTACGCCAAGAGCGGCGTCGCCGAGATCGTCGGCTACGACCCGGTCAAGGGCGGCAAGCTGTGGACGGTCAAGCTGCCCGGCCCGGTCTGCGCGGCCAGCACCCAGGTCAGCTCCGACAACCGTACGGCGGTCCTCTTCCAGCCGAAGATGCCCGCGAAGAACTCCTCCGCGGGCTGCAGCCAGGTCGCCGCGATCGACCTCGACACGGGCACCAAGCTGTGGACGAAGACGGTCAAGTCCGGTGACTACACGGCCAGTCTGGACAACGTGACGGTCGCCCAGCACACCGTCGCGGTCGGCAGCACCGACGGCGGCGCCGCGTTCGACATCGACTCCGGCAAGACGCTGTGGCAGCCGAAGCCGGACGACACCTGCTACGACGCCGGGTACGGCGGCGGCGCCAAGCTGGTCGCGGTGCGCAAGTGCGGCGGCTACGACAACAAGCAGCTGCACATCCAGAACATCGACCCGAAGTCCGGGAAGGTGATCTCCGAGTACAAGATGGACTCGGGCATCGAGTACGCCTCCATCGTCTCCACCGACCCGCTGGTGGTGGCCGCCGACGTCGGCGACAGCGCCGGCGACGGCAGCGGTGTCTCGGACTACTTCTCCATCGACGGCAAGACCGGCAAGCTGATCACCCGCATCTCCGCGCCCGCCGACACCTACGGCGGCCGCTGCGACGGCATCGACACCGTCGACGGCTGCAAGGAGATCGTCGCGGGCGACGGCAAGCTGTACGTGCCGACCGAGGAGCACGACGGGTCCGGCCAGTACAGCAGGACCAACGAGATCCTCGCCTTCGACCTGACCACCGGGAAGCAGACCGGGCAGCGCGCCGAGGCCGGCGACGGCTACACGATCTCCCCACTGCGCATGGACGGCGGCAGCCTGATCGCCTACAAGCGCCCGCCGTACGACAAGGGCGGCCAGATCGTCAGCATCGACGGCGGCTCCTTCAAGGAGACCAAGCTGCTGGAGAACCCGGCCAACTCGACCGTGCGGGACGTGGAGACCAGCATGTCGCCGGACTACTCGGAGATCCTCTTCGGGCACGGCCGGCTGTACATGTCGGAAGTCTTCGCCCACAAGGCGGACTCCACGAACGAGAAGGAGGTCCTGGCGATGGCGTTCGGCCCCAAGGGCTGACCGTTCGCCGACGCCTGATGCCGTCTCGCCCGAATGGGTGACTTGCCGAGAAGTGCCCCGGATTTCATCGATCCGGGGCACTTCTCATCAAGAGGGGCAGCGCGACGTCGAACAAGCGTGTAGCTTCCGGGGGCATGAAGGGGCCGGGTGCCGGGGGGCGCTCTGTCCCAGCGGACCGGTGGACGTCCATAGTGGGGCATCCACGGGGGGGACTGGGGGGTTGCTCGATGGGAGTGCGGCTCATGGTCGTCGACGACCATCGCCTGCTCGCGGAGGCGTTGGCGTCGGCGTTGAAGCTGCGCGGGCACCGGGTGCTCGCCGCGGCGGCGCCGGCCGCGGGCGCGGCGGACCTGGTGATCGCGCGGGCGCCGGAGGTGTGCCTGCTGGGTACGGCGGCACCGGCCGAGCCGGGGGTGTTCGACCCGGTGGTGAAGATCAAGCGGGAGCGGCCGCAGGTGGCGGTGCTGGTGCTGGGGCCGGTGCCCTCGCCGCGGGGCATCGCGGCGGCGTTCGCCGCGGGCGCGTCCGGGTACGTGCGGCACGACGAGCGGATCGAGGGGGTCGAGCGGGCCATCATGAAGGCCCGCGCGGGGGAGGCGGCGGTGGCTCCGCAGCTGCTCCAGGGGGCGTTCGGCGAGCTGCTCAATCCGGCGGCGCAGCCCGACGACGAGGCGCAGCGGCTGCTGGAGATGCTGACGCCGCGGGAGGTGGAGGTGCTGGTGCGGGTGGCCGACGGCGAGGACACACGGCTGATCGCGGCGGGCATGGGCATCGCACCGAGCACGGCCCGCACCCATGTCCAACGGGTCCTGATGAAACTGGGCGTGGGCTCCCGCCTGGAGGCGGCGGCCCTGGCGGCCCGGACCGGCTTGCTGGACCGGGCGGGGCCGTTGACCTCCGGTTCCGACTAGACGCCCTGGGGGCGCGGGGCTGTGTCGATCTGCGGCTCCGCCGCGCGGGCGCGATCGGCCACGACGTACCCGTAGCCGGGGACGGTCCACAGCCCTACGGCGGGACCGTCCCCTGACCGACGGTCACTCCTCCGGCGAACCCTCCGGAGGAAGCGGCCGAGGCGCCGCAGGCCTCAGCTTCAGCCAGGCCAGGAAGAAGATGCCCAGCAGGAGCATGCCGATCCCGGTCCAGAGGTTGATGTTGACTCCCTGCGCCTTGTCGATCGCGGACTGGGAGTCGGTGATGCCGGTGATCGTGACGATGATGCCGTAGACCACGAACAGGCCGCCGATGATGCGGCGCAGGTCGAAGATGCGGGCCGCGGTCGCCGACTTGCTCTCCAGGTCGGTGACCTCGCGCTGGACGTCCTCCTCCGAGTAGTGGAACTGCTCGTGCGGGCGGTCGGAGTGTTCGTTCATGATTTCCTCGATCCTCCCGCGTCAGAACGAGAACGGGATGTAGCAGGCGGCGGCGAGCACGACCGCGCCCCAGCCCAGCAGGGCCGGCTTGCGGTACCAGGCCTCGTCGCCGGGCGCGGGCGGTTCGGACATGCCGGGGGAGCGGGTGCCGTAGACGAGGCCCTGGAGCTCCCGGGCCGGCTTCGGCTCGGTGAACAGGGAGACCGCGACCATCACGACCGCGCCGGCGACGAACCCGGCGATCGCGGAGACGAAGTTGGCGCCCTGGTCGGAGGGGATGGAGATGATCCCCTTCTTGTAGAAGACGAAGTAGTTGATCATGGCGGCCGTGGTGCCGGCGAGCAGGCCCCAGAAGCCGGACTTGGCGGACGCGCGCTTCCAGAACATGCCGACGATGAACACGACGAACATCGGCACGTTGAAGAAGGAGAACAGCGTCTGCAGGTAGCTCATGATGTTCGAGAACGAGGACGCCAGGAACGCCGTGCCGATGGAGGCGAGGACGCCGACCACGGTGATCAGCCGGCCGAAGCGCACGTAGTACGCGTCCTCGCGGCCCCGCACCACGTACTTCGCCCAGATGTCGGTGGTGAACACCGTGTTGAAGGACGACACGTTGGCCGCCATGCCCGCCATGAAGGCCGCCAGCAGACCGGTGACGGCGATGCCGAGCACGCCGTTGGGCAGCAGCTCCTGCATCAGGTACGGGATGGCGTCGTTGTACTGGTAGCCGGAGGCCGGGGTGCCGAACTTCGGGACGATCGCGGCGGCGACCAGGCCCGGGATCATCACCAGGAAGACGATGAAGATCTTGGGGTAGGCGGCGATCAGCGGGGTCCGCTGCCCTGCGGAGAGGTTCTTGGCGGACAGGGCGCGCTGCACCTCGGCGAAGTTGGTGGTCCAGTAGCCGAAGGAGAGCACGAAGCCGAGGCCGAGGACGATGGTCAGCCAGTTGGCGCCGAGCGGGTTGGCGTGGCCGATGCCGGTGCCGCCCCAGGCCGTGGTGAAGTCGGCGCCGTGCGTCGCGGTGAGCTTGTGGGTGAGCCCGTTCCAGCCGCCGACCTTCTTCAGGCCGAGCACGGTGATCGGGATGAGCGCGGCCAGGATCACGAAGAACTGCAGCACCTCGTTGTAGATCGCCGAGGACAGGCCGCCCAGGGTGATGTACGCGAGCACGAAGGCGCCGGCGACGACGATGGCCACCCACTGCGGCCAGCCGAGCAGGGCCTCGACGACGATCGCGAGGGCGTAGAGGTTGACACCGGCGATCAGGATGGCGGCGAAGGCGAACAGGATCGAACTGAGCAGGTGAGCGGCCCGGTCGAAGCGCAGCAGCAGGAACTCGGGGACCGAGCGGACCTTGCTGCCGTAGTAGAAGGGCATCATCACCAGGCCCAGGAAGACCATGGCGGGGATGGCGCCGATCCAGTACCAGTGGACGGTGTAGGCGCCGTACTGGGCGCTGTTCGCGGCCATGCCCAGGATCTCGGTGGCCGCCAGGTTCGCCGAGATGAAGGCGAGGCCGGTGATCCAGGCGGGCAGCGAGCGTCCGGAGAGGAAGAAGTCCAGGCTGGTCTTCACCGAGCGGCGGGCCGCGAAGCCGATGCCGAGGACGACGAGGAAGTAGATGCCGAGGATCGTGTAGTCGAGCCCGTTGGTCGGGAGCCGTAGGCCCGCCGCCAGATACGTATGGGCGTCTGTGGGGGTTTGCATGGAGAACTCGCTTCGTCGCGCGAACTGATCAGTGCGGAACCTACGCCGCCGCGTTCAGTATTTGAACACTTCTGTTGATGTTCTTTGTTTGATTGTGATGATCCTCGGGGTGGTCGAGTGTGGTCTGTTATGTTTGATTGTGTTGAGTGATTGGGTGCGGGACGTGAGGAGTCCGGCGTGAAGAAGACCTCGACCCGGCTGGCCGACGGTCGTGAGCTGATCTACTACGACCTGCGCGACGACCGGGTGCGGGACGCCGTCGACCGCCGCCCGCTGGAGCGGACCCACACGACGTCCGAGATCCGCCGCGACCCGCTGCTCGGCGACTCCATCGCCGTCGCCTCGCACCGCCAGGGCCGTACGTACCATCCGCCGGCCGACGAGTGCCCGCTGTGCCCGACGCGGGGCGAACGGCTGAGCGAGATCCCGGACTCTTCCTACGACGTCGTCGTCTTCGAGAACCGGTTCCCCTCCCTCGCCGGCGACTCCGGGCGCTGCGAGGTCGTCTGCTTCACCTCCGACCACGACGCCTCCTTCGCCGACCTCACGGGGGAACAGGCGCGGCTGGTGCTGGACGCCTGGACCGACCGGACGTCCGAGCTGTCGCACCTGCCCTGCGTCGAGCAGGTCTTCTGTTTCGAGAACCGGGGTCCCGAGATCGGCGTGACCCTGGGCCACCCGCACGGACAGATCTACGCCTACCCGTTCACCACCCCGCGCACCGCGCTGATGCTCCGCTCGCTGGCCGCCCACAAGGACGCGACCGGCGGGGAGAACCTCTTCGACGCCGTCCTGGAGCGGGAACTGGCCGGGGACCGGCTCGTCCTGGAGGGTGAACACTGGGCGGCCTTCGTGCCGTACGCGGCGCACTGGCCGTACGAGGTCCACCTGTACCCGAAGCGCCGCGTTCCGGACCTGCTCGCCCTGGACGAGGCCGCGCGCACAGAGTTCCCCCAGGTCTATCTGGAACTCTTGAGGCGCTTCGACCGGATCTTCGGCACCGATGAGCCGCCGACGCCGTACATCGCGGCCTGGCACCAGGCTCCGTTCGGCGCCCTGGCGGAGTTCGACGGTGTCGTGCGCGACGACTTCGCGCTCCACCTCGAGCTTTTCACCATCCGCCGCACTTCCGGCAAGCTGAAGTTTCTCGCGGGTTCCGAGTCCGGCATGAACGTGTTCATCAACGACGTGCCGCCGGAACGCGCGGCCGAGCGACTGCGAGAGGTAGCGAGTTCATGAAGTACCTGGTGACGGGTGGCGCGGGTTACGTCGGCAGTGTCGTGGCGCAGCATCTGCTGGAGGCCGGCCACGAGGTCACCGTCCTCGACAACCTCTCCACCGGCTTCCGCGAGGGCGTCCCGGCCGGTGCCGCGTTCGTCGAGGGCGACATCCGCGAGGCGGGCGAGTGGCTCGACGCCTCCTACGACGGCGTGCTGCACTTCGCCGCGTCCTCGCAGGTCGGCGAGTCGGTGGTGAAGCCGGAGAAGTACTGGGACAACAACGTCGGCGGCTCCATGGCCCTGCTCTCCGCGATGCGCGAGGCGGGTGTGCGCAAGCTGGTCTTCTCCTCCACGGCGGCCACCTACGGCGAGCCGGAGCAGGTCCCGATCGTCGAGACCGCCCCGACCAGGCCGACCAACCCCTACGGCGCCACCAAGCTGGCCGTCGACCACATGATCACCAGCGAGGCGGCCGCCCACGGCCTGGCCGCGGTGTCGCTGCGCTACTTCAACGTGGCCGGCGCGTACGGCGCCCAGGGCGAGCGCCACGACCCGGAGTCGCACCTGATCCCGCTGGTCCTCCAGGTCGCCCAGGGCCGCCGCGACGCGATCTCGGTCTACGGCGACGACTACCCGACCCCGGACGGCACCTGCGTCCGCGACTACATCCACGTCGCGGACCTGGCCGAGGCCCATCTGCTGGCCCTGCGGGCCGCCGCGCCCGGCGAGCACCTGATCTGCAACCTCGGCAACGGCAGCGGCTTCTCGGTCCGCGAGGTCATCGAGACCGTCCGCAAGGTCACCGGCCACCCGATCCCCGAGGTGGTCGCCCCGCGCCGGGGCGGCGACCCCGCGGTCCTGGTCGCCTCCGCGGCCGCCGCCCGCGAGAAGCTGGGCTGGAACCCGTCCCGCGCGGATCTCGCGGGGATCGTCGCGGACGCGTGGGAGTTCGCGCAGAACGTCACGAGGGAGCACTAGTGGGGGCACAGCGGGTCCGGGAGCGCTTCGCCGAGCTGTACGGGACGGAGCCGGAGGGCGTGTGGGCGGCGCCGGGCAGGGTCAACCTGATCGGTGAGCACACCGACTACAACGACGGCTTCGTGATGCCCTTCGCCCTGCCGCACCGGGCGACGGCGGCCGTCTCCCGCCGCACCGACGGCGTCCTGCGCCTGCACTCGGCGGACGTCGGGGGCGGCGTCGCGGAACTCTCGCTCGACGCCCTGGCACCGCAGAGCGACGACGCCTGGACGGCGTACCCGGCGGGCGTGGTCTGGGCGCTGCGCGAGGCGGGCCACGAGGTCACCGGCGCGGACATCCATCTGGCCTCGACCGTCCCGACCGGCGCGGGCCTGTCCTCCTCCGCCGCCCTGGAGGTCGTGATCGCCCTGGCGCTGAACGACCTGTACGGCCTCGGCCTGCAGCGCTGGCAGCTGGCCCGCCTGTGCCAGCGCGCCGAGAACGTCTACGTCGGCGCGCCGACCGGCATCATGGACCAGACGGCGTCGGCCTGCTGCCAGGCCGGGAACGCCCTGTTCCTGGACACCCGGGACCTGTCCCAGCAGCAGATCCCCTTCGACCTGGCGGCCGAGGGCCTGCGCCTGCTGGTGGTCGACACCCAGGTCAAGCACGCCCACAGCGGCGGCGAGTACGGCAAGCGCCGCGCGGGCTGTGAGCGGGGCGCGGCCCTGCTGGGCGTGGACGCCCTGCGTGACATCGCGTACGCCGACCTGGACGCGGCCCTGGCCCGTCTCGGCGACGACGAGGAGGCGGTCCGCCTGGTCCGCCACGTCGTGACGGAGGACCGGCGGGTCGAGCGGGTGGTGGAACTCCTGCGCGCGGGCGGGACCCGGGCGATCGGCCCCGTCCTCACCGAGGGCCACGCCTCGCTGCGCGACGACTTCCGCATCTCCTGCCCCGAGCTGGACCTGGTCGTGGACACGGCCCTGTCCGCCGGGGCCCTGGGCGCCCGCATGACCGGCGGCGGCTTCGGCGGCTCGGCGATCGTCCTGACGGAGGCCACCGACGTGGACACTCTCACCAAGACCCTCGAAGAGGCCTTCGCCACCGCGGACTTCACGACCCCCCGCGTCTTCGAGGCGGTGCCCGCGGCGGGGGCGCGGCGGGTGGTCTGAGTTTCCGCTAGCGTCGTCAGCCCCGCACACCTGTGCGGGGCTGACGCTCTTTCACGGGAGGCACCGCCGATGACGGACGACGAGATCCGGTCCCGGTTCGACGGGCGGGGGCAGGTCGAGATCCGGGGGTCGGCGGCCGTGCAGGGTCGGGCCGAGGCGATCGGTCATGCGCTCGGGTATCGGCTGGTCTCCGTCGAGCGCCTCCGTGGCCCAGGTCGCGTGTTCGGGTTGCCCGCCCCCGTCAGCCTGCGGTTGTTCTTCCGGCGGGACGACGACCCCCGGGCCCGGCGCCGGGCCGAGCGGACCGTCGAGCGGCTGCGGGCGGGCGGTCCCGTGCTCGCGGCCGACGAACCGCCGCCCCCGCCCCCGCCGGCCCCGGCTCCGCCGCTGACGCCGCGGCCGCCGGCCCCCCGGCCCCGGCGTTCGATGGAGCCGCAGCCGCCTCCGCCCGCGCCGTCGGGACCGCCCGGGCCCCGGATCCCGTCCCGGCCGCCCTGCCCGCCCCCGCCTGCGCCCCCGCCTTCCGCGGGGGAGTGAGCCCCCGTCAGTCCAGCCGCTTGGTCAGCGTGAACTCCGTGATGCCCGGCGGGTAGTCCGGGACCACCCCCACCACCTGGTACCCCTGCTTCTTGTAGAAGCCGGGTGCCTGGAAGTCCCAGGTCTCCAGGCGGGACGCCGTACAGCCGCGGGTGGTGCGGGCCAGGGCCTCCGCCTCCGCCAGCAGCCGCGAGCCCAGGCCCGCGCCGCGGTGGACGGCGTCGACCCACAGGTAGGTGACGTGCAGCCAGGCGGTCCAGGTGTGGCCGACCAGGCCGCCCGCCAGGCCGCCCGAGGAGTCCAGGGCCCACACGTGCAGGGGCATGTCGCGTTCGCCGGGGGTGCCGCGCAGGGCCGCCAGCACCGGGGACGCCGCCGTGTTGGTGTCCCGCAGCCGTGAGTGGAGCAGATCACGTCGAGCTTTGTCGACTTCCGCCTCGATACGAAACATGCGGCACACCATAAACGCGCCGGACGGTCAGTTCTGCAAATCTCCTTCCGCTCCGTGCTCCCATCCGTACTCTGAGGAACAGCACCGGTGGGGGCCGGTGCTGATCAGGGGGCGAGACAAGCGGGTACGGCACCCGCGGTGGGGGTAGCAGTGTCCGCGACGGCGGCGGCCGTGCGGCGGGTGTTCCTTGCCGCAGGTGCCGTGTCCGCACAGGGTCGCCGTTCTCCGGAGGACCAGGCCCGGTCCGGGAGGGGTTTCGTGGTTCGCATCCGAGTCCTGGTCGTCGACGACCACCGCATCTTCGCCGAGTCGCTCGCCGCGGCACTGGCCGCCGAGCCCGACGTCGACGTCTTCGCCGCCGGCAGCGGCCCGGCCGCACTGCGCTGCCTGGAACGGGCGGCCGGTGAGGGCCGCCGCTATGACGTCCTCCTCGTCGACGCCGACCTGGGCGGCCGGCTGCCCGGCGCCCGCCCGGCCGTCCCGGTGCAGGACGGCAACGAGGACGGGCTGGTCGACGGCATCTCGCTCGTCGCCGGGGTCAGAGCCGCCCAGCCCGCCGTACGGATCGTGGTCCTCGCCGAGAAGGACGACCCCCGGCGGGCGGCGCTCGCGCTGCAGGCCGGTGCCTCGGGATGGGTCGCCAAGGACTGCTCGCTGTCACGGCTGCTCACGGTGATCCGCGGGGTGCTGCGCGACGAGACGCATCTGCCGCCCGCCCTGCTCACCGGGGTCCTCAAGGAGCTGACCGCCGCCCGCCGGCACCGGACCGAGAGCGAGCGGCTGGTGGAGTCCCTCACGCCGCGCGAGCGGGAGGTGCTGCGCTGCATGGTCGCCGGGCTCGGCCGCAAGGCGGTCGCCGAGCGGCTGTTCCTCTCCCCGCACACCGTGCGCACCCACATGCAGAACGTCCTCGGCAAGCTGGGCGTCCACTCCACGCTGGCCGCCGTCGCGCTGGCCCGGCGGGCCGGGGTGGGGCCGGCCGACCTAACCGGGGATGTTGTCGAACGGGGCGGTCAGCTGGCGTAGCAGCCCGGCCAGCTCCGCCCGCTGGGCGCGGGACAGCTCGGCGAGGATCGCCCGCTCCTGCTCCAGCAGCCCCGCGAGGGCCTGGTCCGCGCGGTCCCGGCCGGTGTCGGTCAGCCGGACCAGCACGCCCCGCCGGTCGCTCGGGTCGGGCAACCGCTCGACCAGGCCCTTCTTCGCGAGCCGGTCGATCCGGTTGGTCATCGTGCCCGAGGTGACCAGGGTCTGCGTCAGCAGCTGCCCGGGGGAGAGCTGGTACGGCGTGCCCGCGCGCCTGAGCGCGGTCAGCACGTCGAACTCCCACGGTTCGAGCTGGTGCTCGGCGAAGGCCAGCCGGCGGGCGCGATCCAGGTGCCGGGCGAGTCGGCTCACCCGGCTGAGCACTTCCAGCGGTTCCACGTCGAGGTCCGGACGCTCCCGGCGCCACGCTGCGACCAGCCGATCGACCTCGTCCTCCATGGAGATCAGTGTAGTGGTTGTGTCGACGTGAAGTCTCTTGATGTCGAGTCTCTTGACATCGAGAGATATTTCCCGGGACAGTGCTGTCATGACGACGCCCACCTGGGACCCCGCCCAGTACCTCCGCCACGCCGGCCACCGCGCCCGCCCCTTCGCCGACCTCATCGCGCGGGTGCCCGCCCTCCCCGGCGACCGGCCCCGCATCGCCGACCTCGGCTGCGGCCCCGGCAACGTCACCGTGCTGCTCACCGCACGCTGGCCCGCGGCCCACGTCACCGGCTACGACAACTCGCCCGAGATGCTCGACAAGGCCCACGTCGACCAGGAGGGGCCGACGGCCGGCGCGGGCCGCCTCGACTTCGCCCACGCCGACGCCCGTACCTGGACGCCCGAGGAGCCGTACGACCTGATCGTCTCCAACGCCACCCTCCAGTGGGTGCCGGGCCACGCCGACCGCTTCGCCGACTGGATCGCGGGCCTGAGGCCCGGCGGCACCTTCGCCTTCCAGGTCCCCGACAACATCGACGCCCCGCTGCACGCCCTGATGCGCGACCTCGCCGGCACCCCCCGCTGGAAGTCCCGCCTCGCCGACGTCCTGCGCCACACCGACTCCGTGCACACCCCCGGCGCCTACCTGGACCGGCTCGCCCGCCTCGGCTGCGCCACCGACGTGTGGCAGACGACGTACTTCCACGTCCTTCACGGCGAGGACCCGGTCCTGGACTGGGTGAAGGGCACCGGACTGCGGCCCGCCCTGACCGCCCTCGCCGACGACCCCGAGGCACGGGACGCCTTCGTCACCGAGTACCGGGACCTGCTGCGCCAGGCCTACCCGAGCGCCCCCTACGGCACCGTCCTGCCGTTCCGCCGGCTGTTCGCCGTCGCCGTGAAGGAAGGCTGAGGATGCTGGTGGCCGTCGATCACGTGCAGCTGGCCGCACCGCCCGGGGCGGAGGACGCGCTGCGCTCGTACTACGCCGGCGTCCTCGGCATGACCGAGATCCCCAAGCCGCCCGCCCTGGCGGCGCGCGGGGGCTGCTGGTTCGAGGCCGGCTCCGTCCAGCTCCACGTCGGCGTGGAGGAAGGCTTCCGGCCCGCGAGAAAGGCCCACCCAGGGCTGCGGGTGGCGGGCATCGAGGCCTTCGCCGCCCGGCTGCAGGCCCTCGGCGCCCCGGTGACCTGGGACGACAACCTCCCCGGCCACCTGCGCTTCTACTCCGAGGACCCCGTCGGCAACCGCCTGGAGTTCCTGGAGCGGGTCAGGCCGTCCGGCCGAGGTGAGTGACGAGGATGTGGATCACCTCGTCGTCGATGGTGTGCAGGACGCGGGTAGTCGCTCGCCCACGCACGGACGCCGGGTGTCGACGGGCGGGGTCTTCCTTGAGGCATCGGCCGGCCTGGTAGGGGGCGCTGGGTTCCCGGATGAAACGGCAGATCACGGGCGCAGCCCGAGGGTGCGCCTGACCTCTTCGTGAGGGATGCCGGGCTCGAGCGTGCCCGCGGCCTTGCGCCACTGATACTCCGCGACCGCCAGCGCGTCTTCGAGATCCTCCATCACCTGCGGCGAGACGAGGAGCGCGACCACATGCCCGCGATCGGTGAGGGCGATGGTCTCCCGGCCGTGTGCCGCACGTCGGACCAGGTCATCGAGCTGGGAACGGGCTGCGCTGAGGGCGATACGAGTCATGCCGCCATGATTCCGAACGGTGCCTTTGAGTGACCACCGGTGTCACCTCTTCCGGTGAGCCTCAGCTCTTGCGGTGCCCTATCAGCCGCGGCTTCTGCTCCAGCCCGTCCAGGCCGTGCCACGCCAGGTTCACCAGATGCGCCGCCACCTCCGCCTTCTTCGGGCGGCGCACGTCCAGCCACCACTGCCCGGTCAGCGCGACCATGCCGACCAGCGCCTGCGCGTACAGCGGGGCCAGCTTCGGGTCGAACCCACGGGACTTGAACTCGCGGCCCAGGATGTCCTCCACCTGGGTGGCGATGTCCGAGATCAGGGAGGCGAAGGAGCCCGTGGACTGCGGGATGGGGGAGTCCCGGACCAGGATCCGGAAGCCGTCCGTGTACTCCTCGATGTAGTCGAGCAGCGCGAACGCCGCCTGCTCGCACAGCTCGCGCGGGTGACCGGCCGTCAGCGAGCCCGTCACCATGTCCAGCAGCCGCCGCATCTCGCGGTCGACCACCACCGCGTACAGCCCCTCCTTGCCGCCGAAGTGCTCGTACACCACCGGCTTGGACACCCCGGCCTTCGCCGCGATCTCCTCCACCGACGTGCCCTCGAAACCCTTCGCCGCGAAGAGGGTGCGACCGATCTCCAGCAGCTGCTGGCGGCGCTCGGCGCCGGTCATCCGTGTCCGGCGGGTCCGCCGTTGCTTGTCATTGCCCGAGGTGCTGCTGGAGTCGGTCGCCACGGCGTCAATCATGCCGCCTTCGCCGTCTCCTTCCGGCGCCGGGAGCCGCCTTCCTCGGTGTTGCGGCGCGAATCGATACGCGAGCGTGACGGCCAGCGCACGTCGTACGCCCACCCGCACAGCTCGAAGATGCGGATGAACCGCGCCGAGGAGTCGAGCTGGCCGCGCATCACCCCGTGCCGCGCCGACGTCGGGTCGGCGTGGTGCAGGTTGTGCCAGGACTCACCGCACGACAGCACCGCCAGCCACCACACGTTGCCCGAACGGTCCCGCGACTTGAACGGCCGCTTGCCCACCGCGTGACAGATCGAGTTGATCGACCAGGTGACGTGGTGCAGCAGGGCCACCCGCACGAGTGAACCCCAGAAGAACCCGGTGAACGCGCCCCACCAGGACATCGTCACCAGACCGCCGATGACCGCGGGCAGCGCCAGCGACAGCGCTGTCCACAGCACGAACTGGCGGGAGACCGCACGGATCGCCGGATCCTTGATCAGGTCCGGCGCGTACTTCTCCTGCGGGGTCTGCTCCTCGTCGAACATCCAGCCGATGTGCGCCCACCACAGACCCTTGATCAGTGCCGGGACCGTCTCACCGAACCGCCACGGCGAGTGCGGGTCGCCCTCGGCGTCGGAGAACTTGTGATGCCTGCGGTGATCGGCCACCCAGCGCACCAGGGGGCCCTCGACGGCCATCGACCCCATGACCGCCAGCGCGATCCTGAGAGGCCGCTTGGCCTTGAACGAACCGTGGGTGAAGTACCGGTGGAAGCCGATCGTGATGCCGTGGCAGCCGAGGTAGTAGAAGAACACCAGCAGGCCCAGATCGAGCCAGCTCACCCCCCAGCCCCAGGCCAGCGGCACCGCCGCCACCAGCGCCAGGAACGGCACGATGATGAAGAGCAGCAGCGTGATCTGCTCGATCGAACGCTTCTGTTCCCCGCCCAGCGTCGCGGACGGAATCGGTGCGCCGGTGGCCTTACGGGGGTCGTCGATCACATCGGAACTTGAGGTCATGCGCGTCCCCTGGGGGGTCGAGGGTCGAGGCAGATGCCGGGCCGCCGGGACCGGACGGGACTCGACGGTACTTCCCTACGGTTCCGTAACCTACGGCGTCGTAAGTATGGCAGCGTGTCGTGCGGCGGCACGAGCCCCAGAGCCTGCGCGTCCCGCATGGACACCTATCCTTGGTCTCGGTCGGACAGCGCGGTCCGCTGAAGTTTCCTTCCCGGACGCTCCGGCCCGTATGCGGCACCCGCCGCCGCGTGGCGGACGGACGGGTTCCCTCCCAGACGAGCTTCAACACTGCAAGGAGCCGCACCTGTGAGCAGTGCCGACGACCAGACCACCACGGCCAGCACCGAGCTGCGCGCCGACATCCGCCGCCTGGGTGATCTCCTCGGCGAGACCCTCGTCCGGCAAGAGGGTCCCGAGCTCCTCGACCTGGTCGAGAAGGTCCGCCGCCTCACCCGCGAGGACGGTGAGGCCGCCGCCGAACTGCTGCGCGGCACCGAACTGGAGACCGCGGCCAAGCTGGTCCGCGCCTTCTCCACCTACTTCCACCTGGCCAACGTCACCGAACAGGTGCACCGCGGCCGCGAGCTGCGCGCCCGGCGCGCCGCCGAGGGCGGCCTCCTCGCCCGGACCGCCGACCGCCTCAAGGACGCCGACCCCGAGCACCTCAGGCAGACCGTCCAGAACCTCAACGTCCGCCCGGTCTTCACGGCACATCCCACCGAAGCCGCGCGCCGGTCGGTCCTGAACAAGCTCCGGCGCATCGCCGCGCTCCTGGAGGAGCCCGTCCTCGACTCCGACCGCCGCCGCCACGACGTCCGCCTCGCCGAGAACATCGACCTCGTCTGGCAGACCGACGAGCTGCGCGTCGTACGCCCCGAACCCGCCGACGAGGCCCGCAACGCCATCTACTACCTCGACGAACTCCACGCGGGCGCGGTGGGCGACGTCCTGGAGGACCTCACCGCCGAACTCGAACGCGTCGGCGTCAAGCTCCCCGACGACACCCGCCCGGTCACCTTCGGCACCTGGATCGGCGGCGACCGCGACGGCAACCCCAACGTCACCCCCCAGGTCACCTGGGACGTCCTCATCCTCCAGCACGAACACGGCATCAACGACGCCCTGGAGATGATCGACGAACTGCGCGGACTGCTCTCCAACTCCATCCGCTACACCGGCGCCACCGAGGAACTCCTCGAATCCCTCAAGGCCGACCTCGACCGTCTGCCCGAGATCAGCCCCCGCTACAAGCGCCTCAACGCCGAGGAGCCCTACCGCCTCAAGGCCACCTGCATCCGGCAGAAGCTGGAGAACACCAAGCAGCGCCTCGCCCAGAACATCCCGCACCAGGAAGGCCGCGACTACCTCGGCACCAGCGAGCTGCTCGGCGACCTGCGGATCATCCAGACCTCCCTCAGGGAGCACCGCGGCGGCCTCTTCGCCGACGGCCGCCTCGGCCGCACCATCCGCACCCTGGCCGCCTTCGGCCTCCAGCTCGCCACCATGGACGTCCGCGAACACGCCGACGCCCACCACCACGCCCTCGGCCAGCTCTTCGACCGCCTCGGCGAGGAGTCCTGGCGCTACGCCGACATGCCCCGCGAGTACCGCGCCCGGCTCCTCGCAAAGGAACTCAGGTCCCGCAGGCCGCTCGCCCCCACCCCGGCCCCCGTCGACGCCGCCGGCGCCAAGACCCTCGGCGTCTTCGAGACCGTCAAGAAGGCCCTGCAGGTCTTCGGCCCCGAAGTCATCGAGTCCTACATCATCTCCATGTGCCAGGGCGCCGACGACGTCTTCGCCGCCGCCGTCCTCGCCCGCGAGGCAGGCCTCCTCGACCTGCACGCCGGCTGGGCCAAGATCGGCATCGTCCCCCTCCTGGAGACCACGGACGAACTCAAGGCCGCCGACACCATCCTGGAGGACATGCTCTCCGACCCGTCCTACCGGCGCCTGGTCGCGCTGCGCGGCGACGTCCAGGAGGTCATGCTCGGCTACTCCGACTCCTCCAAGTTCGGCGGCATCACCACCAGCCAGTGGGAGATCCACCGCGCCCAGCGCCGGCTGCGCGACGTCGCCCACCGCTACGGCGTCCGCCTGCGCCTCTTCCACGGCCGCGGCGGCACCGTCGGCCGCGGCGGCGGCCCCTCCCACGACGCCATCCTCGCCCAGCCCTGGGGCACCCTCGAAGGCGAGATCAAGGTCACCGAGCAGGGCGAGGTCATCTCCGACAAGTACCTCATCCCCTCCCTCGCCCGGGAGAACCTGGAACTGACCGTCGCGGCCACCCTGCAGGCCTCCGCCCTGCACACCGCGCCCCGCCAGTCCGACGAGGCCCTCGCCCGCTGGGACGCCGCCATGGACGTCGTCTCCGACGCCGCCCACGCCGCCTACCGCCGGCTCGTCGAGGACCCCGACCTGCCGACGTACTTCCTCGCCTCCACGCCCGTCGACCAGCTCGCCGAGCTGCACCTCGGCTCGCGGCCCTCCCGCCGCCCCGGCTCGGGCGTCTCCCTCGACGGCCTGCGCGCCATCCCGTGGGTGTTCGGCTGGACCCAGTCCCGGCAGATCGTGCCCGGCTGGTTCGGCGTCGGCTCCGGCCTCAAGGCGCTGCGGGAAACCGGTCTGGACACCGTGCTCGGCGAGATGCACGAACAGTGGCACTTCTTCCGCAACTTCATCTCCAACGTCGAGATGACCCTCGCGAAGACCGACCTGCGCATCGCCCAGCACTACGTCGACACCCTCGTCCCCGACGACCTCAAGCACGTCTTCGACACCATCAAGGCCGAACACGAGCTGACCGTCCGCGAGGTGCTCCGCGTCACCGGCGGGCAGGAACTGCTGGACGCCCAGCCCGTCCTCAAGCAGACCTTCACCATCCGCGACGCCTACCTGGACCCGATCTCCTACCTCCAGGTCACCCTGCTCAAGCGCCAGCGCGACGAGGCCGCCGCCGGCGCGAACCCCGACCCGCTGCTCGCCCGCGCCCTGCTCCTCACCGTCAACGGCGTGGCGGCGGGCCTGCGCAACACCGGCTGACCCGCAGCCGGACAAGAGGGTGCCCCCGAGGCCGTACGACCCCGGGGGCACCCTCTTCTCATCCGCTCACCGCACGACTCGGCTCACCGCACGGCTCCGCTCACCGCACGACTCGGCTCACTGCACGGCCAGGAACGCCGACGTCAGCAGGGCCGCACCCGCCAGCCCCAGCACCCACGCCACCCGCGTCAGCCGCATGCCGCCGGCCACCACCACCGACGCCAGCAGCAACGCCCCGCCCAACGGCAGCCAGGCGTACAGTATTCCGGCCGGACCCGACCGCAGAGCGTCCCCGGTACCGGGCTTCAGGACGACGTCGTACGTCCGCCCCTTGCGCACCGCCACGGACTTCTCCAGCTCCACGCGCGCGTGCGCCCGCGCCCCCGCCGACACCGGCGAGAACGGCCCACTGCACCTGTCGCCCGCACAGGCCGTCACCCGCACCGTGCCCTGTTCGCGCCCCTTGGTCAGCATCACGTGCTGCGCGGTCCCCCAGGAACCCCACACCCCCGCGAAGAGGATCAGCGCGGCGAGGACACCCATCGCCGAGAGCCGCCCGAACCGCAACGCGGACACGGACGCCTGGCGGGCTGAGCTGGCTGTGGCAGGCATGGCCGGGATCATTGGCCAAACTCCCACGACCGGTCAACTCACCCGTCCGCGGTACCACTACATGTCAGGAGTTGTACGCGCTCTGCGCCCGCTCCAGCCCCTCCGTCACCAGACACTCCACCGAGTCCGCCGCACGGTCCACGAAGTAGTCCAGCTCCTTGCGCTCCGCCGACGCGAAGTCCTTCAGCACGAAGTCCGCCACCTGCATACGACCCGGAGGCCGGCCGATCCCGAACCGCACCCGGTGATAGTCCGCGCCCATGGCCTTCGTCATCGACTTCAGGCCGTTGTGCCCGTTGTCCCCGCCGCCCAGCTTCAGACGGAGCACCCCGTAGTCGATGTCCAGCTCGTCGTGCACCGCCACGACGTTCGCCACCGGCACCTTGTAGAAGTCCTTCAGCGCGTTCACCGGACCGCCGGACAGGTTCATGTACGACATCGGCTTCGCCAGCACCACCCGGCGGCCGGCCGGCCCCGCCGGACCGATCCGCCCCTCCAGCACCTGCGCCTGCGCCTTGCCCGCCCGCTTGAACTTCCCCCCGATCCGCTCCGCGAGCAGGTCCACCACCATGAACCCGACGTTGTGCCGGTTCATGGCGTACTCCGGCCCGGGATTCCCGAGCCCGACGATCAGCCAGGGATCAGTGCTGGCGGGGGTGCTCACGTCCATGTCTCCTTGATACGCGCCAGCCGCCGCTCCCCGCGAGGGAAGCGGCGGCTGAACAGATGATGACGGCGAGGATCAGGCCTCGGCGACCTCTTCGCCCTCGGCGGCCTCTTCACCCTCGGTCTCCTCGGCCTGCGCGGCCAGGACCTGCAGGACGACGGCGTCCTCCTCGACGGCCAGGGTCACGCCGCCCGGGAGCTTGATGTCCTTGGCGTGGATGGAGGCACCGGCCTCCAGGCCCTCGACGGAGACGGTGACGGCCTCGGGGATGTGCGTGGCCTCGGCCTCGACCGGCAGCGCGTTCAGGACGTGCTCGAGCAGGTTGCCACCCGGGGCCAGCTCGCCCTCGGTGTGGACCGGGATCTCGACCGTGACCTTCTCGCCACGCTTGACCAGCAGCAGGTCGACGTGCTCCAGGAAGCCCCTCAGCGGGTCACGCTGCACGGCCTTCGGGATCGCCAGCTCGTTGCTCTTGCCGTCGATGTCCAGGGAGATCAGGACGTTCGGCGTACGCAGCGCCAGCAGCAGCTCGTGACCCGGCAGGGTCAGGTGCACCGGGTCGGTGCCGTGGCCGTAGAGAACGACCGGAACCTTGCTCTCACGGCGGATGCGACGGGCCGCACCCTTGCCGAACTCGGTACGGGTCTCGGCGGCGAGCTTCACCTCGGACATATGGATCACTCCTCGTAGAACTGGGAACGGACGTGGTCACCCGGCCACGAACGGCCTGCTACGAAGAGCGCGTCGATAACGGACCGCCGTACACACGAGTACGGCCTCCCTCGCCGAGCAACTGCAGCAGTCTACTCGGAGGGGGAGGCCGTACCCAAAAGGATCTTCGGCTACCTCACGCGGAGGCGCGGAAAGGAGTGCGGAAAGGGGTGCAGCAAGGGGTGCAGAAACCTCACTGCTCGTCGAAGAGGCTCGTCACCGAACCGTCCTCGAACACCTCACGCACCGCACTCGCGATCGTCGGAGCGATCGACAGCACCTTGATCTTGTCCAGATCCGCCGCCAGCTCACCCGGCGTCGGCAGCGTGTTCGTGAACACGAACTCACTCACCCGCGAGTTCTTCAGCCGGTCCGCGGCAGGACCCGACAGCACACCGTGCGTCGCCGTCACGATGACATCCTCCGCACCGTGCGCGAACAGCGCGTCGGCGGCCGCACAGATCGTCCCGCCGGTGTCGATCATGTCGTCCACCAGCACGCACACGCGCCCCTTGACCTCACCCACGACCTCGTGGACGGTCACCTGGTTCGCCACGTCCTTGTCACGCCGCTTGTGCACGATCGCCAGCGGCGCACCGAGCCGGTCACACCACCGGTCCGCCACCCGCACCCGGCCCGCGTCCGGCGACACCACCGTCAGCTTGTTCCGGTCCACCTTCTCGCCCACGTAATCCGCGAGCAGCGGCAGCGCGAACAGGTGATCCACCGGACCGTCGAAGAAGCCCTGGATCTGGTCCGTGTGCAGATCCACGGTCAGGATCCGGTCCGCACCCGCCGTCTTCATCAGATCCGCGATCAGACGCGCCGAAATCGGTTCACGGCCCCGGTGCTTCTTGTCCTGCCGCGCGTAACCGTAGAACGGCACGATCACCGTGATGGAACGGGCCGACGCACGCTTCAGCGCGTCGATCATGATCAACTGCTCCATGATCCACTGGTTGATCGGAGCCGTGTGGCTCTGGATCACGAAGCAGTCCGCACCACGCGCCGACTCCTGGTAACGGACGTAGATCTCGCCGTTCGCGAAGTCGAAGGCCTTCGTCGGGACGACCCCGACACCCAGCTGCTGGGCGACCTCCTCGGCAAGCTCGGGGTGGGCGCGGCCGGAGAAGAACATCAACTTCTTCTCGCCGGTCGTCTTGATCCCGGTCACAGCACTGTCTCCTCAGAGGTTGTCTCAGCCAGCCGGCTGCTCGGCGACCTCTCGGCTGGGCGTGAGAGGCCGTATCAGCTGGTAAGGGTGCGGGTGCACGCGTGCGGATGTGCACTTATCACGGTACGCCGTGTTTGGCGCACCCGTTTCCCGTCAGCCCTCGCCCTCGCCCCGCCCGGACACCTCCTCGGCAGCCTTCGCCGCCGCGCTGCCCGGACGCTTCCGCGCCACCCAACCCTCGATATTCCGCTGCTGGCCACGGGCCACGGCCAGCGAACCGGGCGGCACATCCTTCGTGATCACGGAGCCGGCAGCGGTGTAAGCGCCGTCCCCGACCGTGACAGGAGCCACAAACATGTTGTCCGAACCCGTCCGGCAATGCGACCCGACCGTGGTGTGGTGCTTGTCCTGACCGTCGTAGTTCACGAACACACTCGCCGCCCCGATGTTCGTGTACTCACCGATCGTCGCATCACCGACGTACGACAGATGAGGCACCTTCGTGCCCTCACCGATCTTCGCGTTCTTCGTCTCGACGTACGTCCCGATCTTGCCCTGCGCACCCAGACGCGTACCAGGACGCAGATAGGCGTACGGCCCCACCGACGCCCCGGCACCCACCACGGCCCCCTCGGACACCGTGTTGTCCACCCGCGCCCCCGCACCGACCTTCGTGTCCCGCAGCCGGCTGTTCGGCCCCACCTCGGCGCCCTCACCCACCCGCGTCGACCCCGTCAGCAGCGTGTTCGGATGCACCACCGCATCCCGCTCGAACGACACCGTCACATCCACCCACGTCGACGCCGGATCGACGACCGTGACCCCCTCCAGCATCGCCGCCGTCAGCAGCCGGTCGTTCAGGATCCGGCGCGCCTCGGCCAGCTGCACCCGGTTGTTGATCCCGGCGATCTCCCGGTGGTCACCGGCCACCGACGCACCCACCCGGTGTCCCGCCTCCCGCAGAATCCCGAGCACGTCCGTCAGGTACTCCTCGCCCTGACTGTTGTCCGTCCGCACCCGCTTCAGCGCCTCCGCCAGCAGCCGGCCGTCGAACGCGAACACACCGCTGTTGATCTCCCGGATCGACCGCTGCGCATCGGACGCGTCCTTGTGCTCCACGATCGCGGTCACGGCACCCGACGCCTCGTCCCGCACGATCCGGCCGTAACCGGTCGCGTCCGGAACCTCGGCCGTCAGCACCGTCACCGCGTTGCCGTCGGCGGCATGGGTGCCCGCGAGCTGCTTCAGCGTCTCGGCGGTCAGCAGCGGGGTGTCACCGCAGACGACCACGACGGTCCCCTCCACGGCGCCGCCCAGCTCCTCCAGACCCATCCGCACCGCGTGCCCGGTCCCCTTCTGCTGCGCCTGTACGGCGGTCCGGGTCTCCGGGTCGATCTCGGCGAGGTGCGCGGTGACCTGCTCACGGGCGTGGCCCACGACCACGACCAGGCTCTGCGGGTCCAACTCACGGGCGGCGGCCAGCACATGACCGACGAGGGAACGGCCGCAGATCTCGTGCAGGACCTTGGGTGTCGCCGACTTCATACGGGTGCCCTCACCCGCTGCGAGAACGACGACGGCTGCCGGGCGGATGGCGCTCACGGGGTTGCCCTTCGGCTGTGGGTGGTGGGGGTGACAGCCGCAGGATACCGGGGGAGGTTTCGGGGGGTATGAGTGCGGGCCCTGACCGTGTAGTCAGGGCCCGTAAGCGAGCAGCTCCCCCATCAGGATTCGAACCTGAACTTAAGGGACCAAAACCCTCAGTGCTGCCTGATTACACCATGGGGGATTAAACTCGATCAAACCGGACATTCAGTCGGGTTGCCGAGTCGGCACGCAACACTATGCCGTACCCGGAGCCTTCGATGCGACGGTACAAGTCGGCGCCTTTCGGGACTTTGATCACTAGGCACCTTCGCGGTTCCTCGAAGTCTGCGTATTTGCCGGGTGCATGTGTCATACGCATACCGTCCGGGCGGAATGCCGTGTTCCGGGATCGAACGGGAAGGGTTCGCCAGTTCGATGGACAGTGGCTGATTTCGAGGTCGTTCGGTCACCGGGTGTGGTGTGTGGAGGTCGGCGAAAGTCACCGGAAAAGGCATGGGGGCCGCCCGTAGGCTGGAGGCATGACCACGACGGGGGAAGAGCATGCCAGGGGCCTGACCGGCCCGTGGTGGTGGGACAGGTGGCGCAGTGCGGTGTTCGACGGGTGTCTCGCGCTGGCGTCCGCCGTGGAGTGCGGTGCTGAGGGGATCCCGTTCGCCCGGGACGCGGGGATCCCGGTGTGGGTCGGGATCGTGTTCGGGGTGGTGGCCGGCTCGGTGCTGCTCGTGCGGCGGAAGTGGCCGATCGCCGTGGTGCTCGTCGCCATCGCGATCACGCCCGCCGAGATGGGGTTCCTGCTGGGCGTCGTCGGCCTGTACACGCTGGCGGCCTGCGAGCTGCCGCGGCGGGTGATCGGTGCGCTGGCGGGGATGTCGCTGCTGGGGACGGCGGTGGTGACGTTCGTGCGGGTGCGGCAGGACATGGCGCGGGGCGATCTGACGCTCGGTGACTGGTTCGTGCCGTTCGCGGCGGTGACGACGGCGCTCGGGCTGACGGCTCCGCCGGTGCTGCTGGGGTTGTACGTCGGGGCGAGGCGTCGGTTGATGGAGAGCTTGCGGGAGCGGGCGGATTCGCTGGAGCGGGAGCTTCAGTTGCTCGCGGAGCGGGCGGAGGAGCGGGCCGAGTGGGCGCGTAACGAGGAGCGGACGCGGATCGCCCGGGAGATGCATGACGTGGTGGCTCACCGGGTGAGCCTCATGGTGGTGCATGCGGCGGCGTTGCAGGCGGTGGCGCGGAAGGACCCGGAGAAGGCGGTCAGGAACGCTGCTCTGGTGGGGGACATGGGGCGGCAGGCGTTGACCGAGTTGCGGGAGATGCTCGGGGTGCTGCGGGCGGGGGAGGACGTGGGCCGGCGTGCGGCGGGGGTGCCGTTGGCGGCGGTGCGGGAGGCGGCCGCGGCCGCGGCGTCGCGGGTCGCGGTGGAGGACGGGCCGTGGCTGGGGGAGCTGGAGGAGTTGATCGGGCAGTCGGCGGCGGCGGGGATGGTCGTGGATCTGTCGGTGGAGGGGGAGGTGCGGTCGTATGCGGCGGAGGTGGAGCAGACGGCGTACCGGGTGGTGCAGGAGGCGTTGACGAACGTGCACAAGCATGCGGCGGGGGCGAAGACGCATGTGCGGCTGGCGCATCGGCTGTCGGAGATCGCGATGCAGGTGGAGAACGAGTCGCCGCCGGAGCCGGGGTCGGCGTCGGCGGCGGGGTTGCCGTCGGGTGGGAACGGCCTGCTGGGGATGCGGGAGCGGGTCGTGGCGTTGGGTGGGGTGTTCGTGTCGGGGCCGACGGATGCGGGGGGTTTCCGGGTGTCGGCGGTGATTCCGGCGGTGTAGTGGCCCTGTGCCGGGGTGGTGGGGTCAGCCCGCGGTGAGGCGTGCGGGCTGTATGCCGGTGACGAGGGTGGTGAGGGCGTGGTCGATGTCGGGGCCGGCGTACCAGTCGCCGGTGTGGTCGATGGTGTAGACGCGGCCTTCAGCGTCGATGGCGAGGAGGGCGGCGGTGTCGGTCTCCTCGCCGAGGGGGCTGAGTTCGGTGCCGAGGGCGCGGCCGAGGTCGCCGAGGGTGCGGGCGTGGTGGAGTCCGTGGAGCGGGTCGAGGTGGAGGGCGGCGGGGGCGACCTGGCGGCCGGTGCCGGCGGGGGTGATGTGGAGGCCGCCGAATTCGGCCCAGGCCTCGACGGCGGCAGGGAAGACGGCGTGCCGGTGTCCGGCGGGTGAGGTGTGGTCGCGGAGGGTGTCCGCCCAGATCTCGGCTTGTTTTATGTCCCAGCGTCCGGGTTGCCAGCCGGCGGCGCGGAGGGCGGCGTCGACGGGGACGGGGAAGCGGGTGGTGGTGCGGTCGGGGTGCATCTGCCCTTCGTTCGTCGTGCCGGCGGTGTGGTGCGGGTGGTACTGGGGTTGACGGTGGTTCTCAGCCGTCGGTTGCCGTCGGGTCGACGATGCGGACGCCGAAGTGGGCGGTGAGGGCGGTGCAGGCGCGGCAGGGGGTGGCGAAGCTGCCGTGGAGGGGGTCGCCGTCCTCGCGTATGCGGCGGGCGGTGAGTTTGGCCTGCTTGAGCGCTTTGCGTGCTTCGCCGTTGGTCATGGGCCTGCGGCCGGCGCGTTTGCTGCGGGCGCTGTCGGCGGCGGTGATGTGGCGGGAGATGAGGATGGTCTCGGCGCAGCGGCCGGTGAAGCGGTCGCGTTGGGCGCTGGTGAGGGTGTCGAGGAAGTCCTGGACGAGGGGGTGGAGGGTGGGGGGCCGGTCGCCGCGGGCGGCGGTGCCCGTGAGGGTGGCGCCGCGTACGGAGAGGGCGGCGGCGATGGTGGGCAGGATGCCGTCGCGGCGGTGCCGGAGGGTGGGGGCGGTGGGTGTGTCGGTGCCGCTCCAGCCGATGCGGGGGTCGCCGGCCCGCACGTCGGCGCCTCCGGTCTGCAAGGCGTTCATGATCGTTTTCCCTCCCCGGGCGTCCCCTCGAAGGACACAGGGTGCCAAATGCCGTGGCTGGTGCGGAAGCTGGGGCGGCGCGACACGCCCGGGCGAGTGTGGGTGATCACGGTGGGCTGACGGCTGGTCACGGAAGTGGAGGGGTGGTGTCCGCGGGGTTGCGGTGGGCCGGTGACCGGGGTGCGTGTACCGCATAGGCTGTCGGCGTTCGCGATCGACACCGCCGTTCAGGCCAGAGATGACGCCGCAGGGGGCAACCGCCATGACGACAGGTCGGCTCGGGCTGGGGGCGCCGCCCAGCCGCCAGGCTGGGGGACAAGCCGCGCCGCCGAACGCGGCCTACGCCGGGCAGGTCGTGCACTTCCCGGATCCGGTCCGTGCGGCTCGTCACCCGAGAGGGGTACGGGTCGATGAGCATGGTTACCCGGATTTCTCGTCGTACGCGCGCGTGGCGGTGGAGATCGCCGAGCCGCCGGAGGGGTTCGGGGTCGACGAGCTGCGGCTGACGGACTACGTGTCGGCGAACGCGGCGCTGGCGGCGGCGGAGCACGAGCTGTGGGACACGGTGCCGGATGTGGCGACGCCGCACGGCTGGACGTGGCATCACGTGGTGGGGACGCGGCGGCTGGAGCTGGTTCCGGTCGAGGTGAAGGCGTTGCTGCGGCATCACGGTGGGGTGGCCACGACCCGGGTGGACCATGGCAAGCGGGGGACGCGGCCGTTGCAGGAGACGCGGCCGGCGCATTTCGGGCTGCCGAAGTCGGGTGTGGCGGTGTCGGAGGCGCAGGTGCAGGGCGTCGAGGAGGATCTGGGGTACCGGCTTCCGGGGGCGTACCGCTCGTTCCTGAAGGCGGCGGGCGGCTGTGCGCCCGTGGGTACGGCGCTGGATGCCGAGCTGGGGCTGCTGGTGGACCAGCCGTTCTTCACGGTGCGGGACGAGGCGGCGGTCAATGACCTGGTGTACGTGAACAAGTGTCTGCGCGACCACCTGACGAAGGATTACCTGGGTGTCGTGTTCGTGCAGGGCGGGCTGCTCGCGGTGAAGGTGAAGGGCGAGCGGGTCGGTTCGGTGTGGTTCTGCGCGTACGACGATGTGCGGGACGCGGATCCGTCGTGGTCGGCGGCGGAGCGGGTGGAGCGGTTGCTGCTGCCGTGCGGTGACGACTTCGACGCCTTCCTGTCCCGGCTGGCGGGCAGTCCGCCGGAGTTGGAGACGGTGGCGAATCTGATGGTGGACGGCGGTTTCGCGCGTGTCGTCCCGGTGTCTTCCGGTTCGGCGTCTTCCGGCCCGGTGGGGGAGTGAGCTTCAGGCGATGGTGACGTACGCGCAGGCGCAGGAGCGCGCCGAGGAGTGGATCAACGGTGACGTGCCCGCGTACCAGCATCGTGAGGTGCGGGTGCGGGAGTTCGAGCTGGGTTTCGTCGTGTGGGGCGAGGACCGGGCGGAGGGGCCGCGGTCGGACGCGGGTGCGCAGCGGCTGGTGATCGCCCGGGACAGCGGTGAGGCGACGCTGTGGCCGGGGCTGCCGGTGGGTGAGGTGATCCGCCGGTACGAGGAGGAGTACGGCCGTGCGGAGGGGCCGCAGGACGCGGTTCCGTCGCCTGCGGCGGCTCGGGTGGACCTGAATCAGACGTCGTTCCTGCTGACTCCTCCGGAGTGGTTGCAGGAGGCGGCGGACAAGCTGGGTATCGGTGAGCGGGCGGGTTCGGCGGCGGCTTCGGGGGCGGATGCCCCGGAGGCCGGTGCCGGTGCCGGTTCCGCGCCCTTCGGGGGCGGGTTGGCGCAGACGCAGGCCGGGACGCCTGTTCCCGCGGACGTGCCCGCGCCTGCTCCTCCGGTGGATGTGCCCGCGCCTGCCCCGGTGGACGTGCCCGTGGGCGCGACGCCCTGGGCCGGTACCGACACGAACGCGGAGGCCGGCGGGGAGGACCGTTCCGTGCCGCTGCCGGCGACGGTGTTCGCGCCGCCGTTGAGCGACTCGGGCGACGACGTCCCGCGGCCGCCGGCGGCCGCGCCGGACGCGAAGACGGCGCTGATCTCGGGGGGCAGTCAGCTCCCGCCGACGGCGGTCGCACCGGCGCTCGACCCGTCGAACGCGCCGGGCGCGCCCGTCCCGCAGGGGAGCACGCCTCCGCCGCCCGCGGGCGCCCCGTCGTACGGCTACCCGGCCGCGCCCGGGACTCCGCCCGTGCCGGGGACTCCGCAGGGCGGCACGCCGGCGCCGCCGCCTCCGGGTGCCTCGTCGTACGGCTCTCCGCAGGGGCCGGGCGCCGCGGGGTACGGCTATCCGCAGGCTCCGGGCGGTGTGCCGGGCGCGCCGCAGCCGCCGGGCGGTCCCGACACCTCCGGGCGGCGGCTCGCGCCGAACGCCGGGGACATCGCGGACGCCGCGACGAGCAAGGCGGCGCCGCCGCCGAAGAAGGGGCGCGGTGGCGTGGGCGCGCCGCCTCCGCCTCCGGGTGCCCCGGGCATGCCGGCTGGGCGTCCGGGGAGTGCGCCTCCGCCGCCCGCGCCGGGTGCGCCGGGTGCGCCCGCGGGCGGGTACGTGCCGACGCAGCTGGTGTCGTCGCTCGGGCCTGACGGGCCTGAGGTTCCGGGTGTTCCGGGGGCGCCGGGGACTCCGGGTGCGCCGATCCCGCCCGCCGCGCCGCCCGCCGCTCCGGGTGCTACGCCGCCGGGCCACGTGCACCATGCCGCGACGGTGCTGGCCGACCCCAGCCGGATGGGCGGTGGCGTGCCACAGGCTCCGGGTATGCCGGGGGCCCCCGGTGCTTCGGGTGTTCCTGCCGCTCCGGGTGTTCCCGGTGTTCCGGGTGTTCCGGGTGTTCCGGGTGCGCAGGTCCCGCCGAGCGCGCCGGGCATGCCCCACCCGCCCGGCCCTCCCGTGGCCCCGGGTGCCCCGCCCGTTCCCCTCGCCCCCGGCGCCCCGCAGCCTCCGGGAGCCCCTGGCGCTCCAGGCGTGCCCGACGCGTCCGGTGCCCCCGGTGGTGGGCGTGGTGCGGTGCATCACGCGGAGACCGTGCTGGCCGCGCCCCCGGTGGCCGGGCCGGGCGCGCCTCCGCCCCCGCCGCCGCCCGCCCCGGGTGCCCTCGGCATGCCGGGTGCCCCCGGCATGGCCCCCGGTGCGCCGCAGCCGATGCCGCCCGGTGCTCCCGGAGCCCCGCAGCCGATGCCGCCCGGCGCAGTGCCTCCGGGCGCGATGCCGCCGCCCGGTGGGCCCGTGCCCGGGCAGCCGCCGGCGTACGGGTATCCGCAGCAGGCGCAGCCGACGGTCGGCCCCGGATATCAGGCCGTGCTGCGCTATCGCGCGCAGGACGGTTCGGAGCAGCAGCTGATCCGGCGTTCGGCGCCGGGCACGCCGCACCCGGAGTGGCAGATCTTCCACGAGCTGCGGTCGATGAACGTGCCGCCGGATCAGGTGCTGGAGCTGCACACGGAGTTGGAGTCGTGCGAGCTGCCGGGTGCCTACTGCGCGCGGATGATCCGGGAGCAGTGGCCGCAGGCGCGGATCGCGAGCATCGCGCCGTACGGCACGGACCATGCGAGCCGGCAGCAGGGCATGCAGCAGTTGCTGGCGCACCAGGGTGAGCTGCACCAGGTGGCGGACGGTCCCGCGCGGCCGGCGCCGGTGCGGGCGCCGCTGCCGCCGGTGCAGGCGGCGCCGCCGGTCCCGCCGGAGGCGATCGCGCAGGAGCTGGCGGCGGCGTTCGGGCCGGGGGTCTTCCGGTTCGAGCAGCAGGCGGTGTCGCGGCAGGGTGTGCCGCCGGTCGTGGCGCACACGCTGGTGGTGGCCGGGCTTCCGGTGGACATGGGGCCGTTCTTCTGGGCGCAGGCCCAGCCGGGGCGTCCGGTGCCGACGCTGGCGGAGCTGGCGGCCGAGCGCGGGGTGCAGCCGGCGGCGGACGCGGGCTCGTACCTGGTGATGGGCTCCGACTTCGGCAGGGCGCTCTGTGTGCAGTACGGGACGGCGAACATCGTGGCCGTGCCGGTGGAGGCGGGGCCGGGCGGGGCTCCGGTGCCGCCGCAGTTCGTGAACACGGGGCTTCCGGAGTTCGCGCGCTGCCTGGCGCTGCTGGGCCGGATGTGGCGCCTGAGGTACGGGCTGAACCAGGAGCAGGCGGGCCGCTGGACCGTCGACTTCCAGGCGCAGCTGGCCGCGCTGGACCCGGCCGCGCTCGGTTCGCCGGAGAGCTGGTGGTCGGTGCTGCTGGAGCAGATGTGGGACGGGCTGCTGTAGGGCGGTCCGGTCCGGTGCGCGTCCATCGTGCCCTTCACGCGCGTGCGTGAAGGGCACGACGCGTTTTCAGGGGGAGGGGGCGTCCGTTCGCCGCAGAGGCGTCACCCGGGGGATCACCCATGTGGCAGAGGCGCCGGAGGCTGCCCGCGCCGCCACACCGATCGCGAAGTGCGATGTTTCGACCGTGACGTGACAGCGGAGTGTCGCGTTATGAGCGGTTACGTCCGATCCATCAAGATGTGCGCGAAATCATCCTGTCGTGTAGGTCCGGTGGAGAGGGGTTCCCAGGGTGAGCAGCGCATCGATGCCGCCGCACGGCTTCGTGACGGTCCGGGGGCGCGGCTACCGCCCCGGTCAGGTCGACGCCTCCCTGGAGGCGCTGTCGCGGGACAGGGACGCCGCGTGGGAGCGGGCCGCCCGGCTGACGGTGCTCGCCAAGGAGATGGAGGCCGAGGTCGTACGGCTGCGCGAGACCGTCGCCCGGCTCGCGCCGCAGGAGTACGAGACCCTCGGGGACCGCGCGCGGCGCATCTTCCAGCTCGTGGTGCAGGAGGCGGCGGACCTCACCGAGGGCACGCGGCGCGCGGCGCACGAGCAGGTCGCGCAGGCCGAGGAGTACGCCGAGCACCTGCTGCGGACGACCCGGGAGGCTGCGGACGCGCTCCGCGCGGAAGCCGACGAACGCGCCCGCCAGCTGCTCCTCGCCGCCCGCGCGCAGGCCGACGACCTCCGCATCGGCGCCCGGCGCGACGTGAAGGAGGGGCGCGGAGAGGCGCTCGGCGCGCTGCGCGAGGTACGGCAGCGCACCACCGGCATGCTCGCGGAGCAGTCCCGCGAGCACACCGAACGCTGGGCCGCGGCCGAGCGCGAGGAGACCGAGGCGCTGGCCGCCTCGGACGCCGGCTACGCCGAGCGGACGCGCCGGGCCGAGGCCGCCCTCGCGGACGCCGAGCGGGCCCTGGAGACGGCCGGGGAGTCCGCCCGCCGCTGCGAGGAAGAGGCGCACGCGCGTGCCGCCGACCTCGTCGCCGACGCGCGCGTGCGCGCGGAGTGCATCGCCCAGGAGACCGAGCGGGTGCTGTGCGAGCACAGTGAGACCTGGGAGGACGTCCAGACCCACATGGACTCCGTGCGCGACAGCCTCATCTCGCTGACGGGCAGGGCGGCCGTGGAGTAGCGGCCGTGCGGCCCGCGCGGGGCGTCATTTGCGCACCGCGCCCGCCAGGATCCATCCCTCCACCGCCTCGTACTGGCGCCGCTGCTGCTCCGCCTTCGCCCGGCCCGACACCACCGTGCCCAGCCAGCCGAAGAAGAAGCCGGCCGGGATGGACACGATCCCGGTGGTGGTGAACGGGAACCAGTTGAAGTCGGCGTCCGGGAACGCCGAGACCGGCGAGCCGGAGACGAGGTTGGTGCCCGGCATGAGCAGCAGCACGGTCAGCGTGCCGCCGATCAGCGTGGCCAGCAGCCCGCCGCGGGTGTAGCGGCGCCAGAAGAGGCCGTAGACCAGGGCGGGCGCGAGCGCGGAGGCACCCACGCAGAAGGAGAGCGTCACCAGCGGCTGCAGGCTGTGGTGCTGCACCAGGGTGGCCAGCAGGATCGTCGGGGCGCCTATGGCGAGCGCCGAGAGGCGGGCCAGGGCCATCTCGCGGAGGGCCGGCATCTCCTGCACGCGGGCCGCGAACACGTCGTGGGCCAGGGAGTTGGCGCAGGCGAGGATCATCCCGGCCACCGAGGCGAGCAGGGTCAGGAAGATCGCGGTGGTGACCATGGTGAACAGGAAGGTCTCCGCCGTCGACACGTCGGTGCCGAACACGGCCCGGGAGCCCAGCAGATAGGCGGTGTTGCCCTGCGGGTCGGCGGCGGCGATCACCGTACGGCCGACCAGGGCCGTGGCGCCGAACCCCACCACCGTGATGACCAGCACGAACAGGGCGACGATGGACACCGCCCAGGACATCGAGCGGCGCACCTGGCGGGCGCTGGAGGCGGTGTAGGTGCGCATGGTGATGTGCGGCAGGCAGGCGCCGCCGATCACGACGGTCAGCTCGGAGGCGACCATGTCGAGGCGGGACCTGCCGGAGGTGCCGAACTGCAGCCCGGAGTGCAGGAAGGCGGGCCCGGCCCCGCTGCCCCGCGAGGCGGCGGTGAACAGGGCGCCCGGGTCCCAGTCGAAGCGGTGCAGGATCAGCACGGCGACCACGGCGCCGGAGCCGACCAGCATCACGATCTTCAGGATCTGGATGAGCGCGGTGCCCTTCATGCCGCCGATGGCCGCGTAGGCGATCATCAGGGCGCCGACTCCGACGACGCAGCCGGTCTTCAGCGACTCGTTGGTGAAGCCCAGGATGAACGCCATCAGCTGCCCGGTGCCGGCCAGCTGGACCAGCATCAGCGGCAGCAGCGCGGCGATCGTGACGACGCAGGTGGTGATGCGCACGCAGCGGCCGGGCAGCCGCCGGGCGAGGGCGTCGCCCATGGTGAACCGGCCCGCATTGCGCAGCGGTTCGGCCAGCAGGAACATCAGCAGCATCAGGGACAGCGCCGTGCTGAGGGCGAGGACGATCCCGTCGTAGCCGCACAGGGCGATCACTCCGCCGGTGCCGAGGACGGTGGCCGCGGAGATGTAGTCGCCGGCGATGGCCAGGCCGTTGCGCAGCGGGGACAGGGAGCCGTAGCCGGTGTAGAACTCGTCGAGGTCGTCGCGGTCGGGGCCGGTCATCACGCACAGCAGCAGCGTCACCGTGGCGACGGTGGAGAACGCGACCAGGGACATGGCCTCGGCCGAGCCGCTGAAGCCGGTGAAGGCGGGCACGGCGGGGGATCCTGCGGCGCCGGTCATCGCATCGCTCCTCGGCGTGCGTCCAGTTCGGCCTGCTTGCGGATGCGGTGCGCGAGCGGGTCGACGTGCCGGCGCGCGGTGTGCTCGTACAGGGCGATCGCCAGCCAGGTGACGGGGAGTTGGAGCAGGGCGAGCAGCAGGCCCGCGGGGATGCCGTCGGCGACCGTGCGGGTCATGAAGTCGGGCGCGGCGGCGGACAGGACCAGGAAGAGCGTGAAGTAGCCGAGCGCGGTGAGCGTGGCGGTGCGCCGCTGCCAGCGGTAGGCGCTGCGCAGCACGCGCAGGTCGCTGTGGTGGCCGACGGGCTCGCGGGACGGCCGGTGGCCGGTGCGGGGCGGCTCGGGGGGTGCGGGCTGCCAGGGGTAGGTGAGGGACGGCGGGTGCGGCGGATCGTAGGCCGGGCGCGGTGCGAACGACCGGTGCGGCGGGCCGTAGTCCGGATGTGGTTCGTACGACGGGTGCGGTGTGTCGTAGGACATCCCGGGGCTCCTTGCATGGCTCGGGTCCGTGGCGGCGGACCGCAGGGAGGTGGGGAGCGGAGCCACGCACGCTACTCGCGAGCTGCGGTTCGCGTGGTGTTTTCACCGAACTGGCCGGTCGGTATGCGCTTACCGTGCGGGAGGCGTGCCCCCGTGGTGCCGGCGGCGTCGGGCGGCGGCTATTCGCCGAGCACCGGGAACCGGCGGGGCGCCACCAGCAGCAGCACCAGGAATGCCAGCGCCGCCGCGCCGGCCGCGCCGAGGTACACCGCGTGCACCGCGTCCGCGATCGCGTGCCGGGTCGCCTCCGGGGCCCGGCCGGCGTCCAACGCGCGCGTGACGGAGTCCAGATCGCCCGCCCCGCCCAGCCGGGCGGCCAGGACGCCGTTGGCGACGGCGCCGAACAGCGACGCGCCGAGGGTCTGGCCGGTCTGCCTGCAGAAGAGGACGGACGCGGTCGTGGTGCCGCGCTCCGACCAGCCCACCGTCGACTGCACCCCGATGATCAGCGGCAGCTGGAACAGGCCGAGTGCCCCGCCCAGCGCCAGCATCAGCAGCATCGGCTGCCACCAGGAGCCGGGGTACGGCAGGAACGGAAAGGCCAGCAGGATCAGGGCCCCCGCCCCGATGCCGATCAGCGCGGTGTCCCGGAAGCCGATGCGCCGGTAGACGTGCTGGCTGAGCGCCGCCGATCCCGACCAGGTCAGCGTCCACACGCACAGCACCAGCCCGGCGGCCGCCGGCGCCAGCCCGAGCACCGACTGCGCATACGTCGGCAGGAACACGCTCGGCGCCACCATCAGCAGCCCCAGTGCGCCGAGCGCCAGATTGACGGCCGCGTTCGTCCGGCGCCGCCACACCCACCCCGGGATGATCGGCTCCGCGGCCCGCGACTCCACCCGCACCACGACAGCGGCCAGCGCCAGTCCGGCACCGAACAGGGCCAGCGACGGCGCCGACAGCCACGGCCAGGCCACCCCGCCCTGCACCAGCGCGGTCAGCAGCACCCCGCCGCACGCGAACACCGCGAGCGCGCCGGCCCAGTCCACGCGCGCGCGTGCCGCCTTCTCCCGCTCGGGCTCGTGCAGATGACGGACGACCAGCCACAGGGCGGCGGCACCGATCGGCAGGTTGACCAGGAAGATCCAGCGCCAGTCGGCGTACGCGGCGAGCACCCCGCCGAGCCCCGGACCGGCCACCGCCGACACCGCCCACACCGTGGACAGCCTGGCCTGGATCTTCGGGCGCTCCGAGAGCGGATACAGATCCGCGGCCAGCGTCTGCACCGTCCCCTGCAGCGCCCCGCCGCCGAGGCCCTGCACGATCCGGAACGCGATCAGCGCGCCCATGTTCCAGGCCGCCGCGCACAGCAGCGAGCCCAGCAGGAACACGCACGCGCCCACCACCAGCACCGGCTTGCGGCCGAAGGTGTCGGACAGCTTGCCGTAGACGGGGAGCGTGACCGTGACGGCGAGCAGATAGCCGGAGAACAGCCAGGAGAAGACGGAGAACCCGCCGAGATCGCCCACGATCTGCGGTACGGCGGTGGAGACGACGGTGGCGTCGAGCGCCGCCAGCGCCATGGTGAGCATCAGGGCGGCGACGACCGCGCCCCGCCGGCGGGTTCCGGGGCCCTGCGCGGTCCCCTCGCGTATCGCGGGTGTCGTACTCCCCACCGGAAAACCCCTCCCCGTCGCCACTGCCGTAAAGCCGCCCGTGCCCCTTGCATGCATGTCCGGTACGACAGCTTCCCACGCGGCACGAGGCTTGCCCCTGACGCGACGGGAGGGTGGAGGCTGACCGCACCCGGGGGTGGAGCCGACCCCGACGGCGGCTCCGCCCCACGGTGGACCTCCCCTAGGGGTATCTCCGTACTACGGCTCGGGGAGGGTTCGTCCCGGCGGAGGACGAGCCGGGCCGGGCGCGGTCCTTAACCTGGCTTTACGCCGCAGGGGGGCGGCTGCCGGAACCGGCGGGGTGGGGTTTTCCCCCCGGAAAGAGGGGGCTCCGCACCAGCGCGCGGCACCCCCGCCGGCCGCGAGACTCATCGACGTACCCAGGACGACACCCCGGCACACCGGGGCACCATCCACGACTTGCCGACCGACATAGGAGACATACCGTGACTTCGGCTGTGACCATTCCCAGGCACGGGGGCACTGGAGGGCAGACGGCCGTCGCCGCGCGGGCGCGGCAGGTCGTGAAGGCGTACGGGTCCGGCGAGACCCGTGTCGTCGCCCTCGACCACGTCGACGTGGACATCATGCGCGGGCAGTTCACCGCCATCATGGGACCCTCCGGGTCCGGCAAGTCCACGCTGATGCACTGCCTCGCCGGCCTCGACACCGTGACCGGCGGTCAGATCCACCTGGACGACACCGAGATCACCGGCCTGAAGGACAAGAAGCTCACCCAGCTGCGCCGGGACCGGATCGGCTTCATCTTCCAGGCGTTCAACCTGCTGCCCACGCTGAACGCGATCGAGAACATCACGCTGCCCATGGACATCGCCGGCCGCAAGCCGGACCGGGAGTGGCTGGACCGGGTGGTGGAGACCGTCGGGCTCGCCGGACGCCTCAAGCACCGGCCGACCCAGCTGTCCGGCGGCCAGCAGCAGCGCGTCGCCGTGGCCCGCGCCCTCGCCGCCCGCCCGGAGATCATCTTCGGGGACGAGCCGACCGGAAACCTCGACTCGCGCGCGGGTGCGGAGGTCCTGGGCTTCCTGCGCCGCTCGGTGGACGAACTCGGCCAGACCATCGTGATGGTCACGCACGACCCCGTGGCCGCCTCCTACGCCGACCGCGTGCTCTACCTCGCCGACGGCCGGATCGTCGACGAGATGTACAACCCGACGGCCGATCAGGTCCTGGACCGCATGAAGGACTTCGACGCCCGGGGGCGCACGTCATGACCGTGCTGAAGACCTCGATGCGCAACTTCTTCGCGCACAAGGGCCGGATGGCGCTGTCGGCGATCGCGGTCCTGCTGTCCGTCGCCTTCGTGTGCGGCACCCTCGTGTTCACCGACACGATGAACACCACCTTCGACAAGCTCTTCCAGGCCACGGCCTCGGACGTGACGGTCAGCGCCAAGGGCGCCTCCGACACCGGCCAGACCACCTCCCGCACCGGCAAGCCGCCGGTCATGCCGGCCTCCGTGCTCGGCAAGGTCCGCGGCGCCCAGGGCGTGCGCAAGGCCGAGGGCACGGTCTTCTCCACCTCGGTGACCGTCATCGACGCCAAGAAGGACAAGCTGTCGCCGAGCAGCGGCGCGCCCACCATCGTGGGCAGCTGGAACGGCAACGACGCCCGCACCATGGAGATCACCACCGGTACGGCGCCCAAGGGCCCGGACCAGGTCATGGTCGACGAGGACACCGCCGACAAGCACCACCTGAAGATCGGCTCCGAGATCGGCATGATCTCGGTCGTCGGCACGCACCACGCGCGCGTGTCGGGCATCGCCGCCTTCAAGGTCACCAACCCCGGCGCGGCGATCTTCTACCTGGACACGAAGACCGCCCAGCAGACCCTGATCGGCAGGACCGGCGTCTACACCAACGTCAACGTCACCGCCGCCCACGGCGTGACCGACGCGCGGCTGAAGGAGAACGTCACCACCACCCTCGGCCACGGCTACAAGGTGCAGACCGCCAAGGAGGTCGCCGCCGCCAACCAGAAGGACGTCCAGAGCTTCCTGAACGTCATGAAGTACGCGATGCTCGGCTTCGCCGGGATCGCCTTCCTCGTCGGCATCTTCCTGATCATCAACACCTTCTCCATGCTGGTCGCCCAGCGCACCCGCGAGATCGGCCTGATGCGCGCCATCGGCTCCTCCCGCAAGCAGGTCAACCGGTCCGTGCTCGTCGAGGCGCTGCTGCTCGGCGTCATCGGTTCCGTCCTCGGCGTCGGCGCGGGCGTCGGCATCGCCGTCGGCCTGATGAAGCTCATGGGCCAGATAGGCATGCACCTGTCCACCGACGACCTGACCGTCGCCTGGACGACCCCGGCCGTCGGCCTGGTCCTCGGTGTCGTGGTCACCGTCCTGGCCGCCTACCTGCCCGCCCGCCGCGCCGGCAAGGTCTCCCCGATGGCCGCCCTGCGCGAGGCGGGTGCCCCGGCCGACGCCAGGGCCGGCCTGATCCGGGCCGTCGTCGGCCTGCTCCTCACCGGCGCCGGCGGCTGGAGCCTGTACCTCGCCGCCACCGCCGACAAGGCCAAGACCGGCTCCGGCTGGCTCGGCCTGGGCGTGGTGGCCACCCTGATCGGCTTCGTCGTCATCGGCCCGCTGCTCGCCGCCGCGGTGGTCCGCGTCCTCGGTGCGATCATCCTGCGGGTCTTCGGCCCCGTGGGCCGCATGGCCGAGCGCAACGCGCTGCGCAACCCGCGCCGCACCGGCGCCACCGGCGCCGCCCTGATGATCGGCCTGGCCCTGGTGGCCTGCCTGTCGGTGGTCGGCTCCTCCATGGTCGCCTCCGCGACCGACCAGCTCGACAAGACCGTCGGCACCGACTTCATCATCCAGGGCGACCAGGAGTACAAGATGGTCGACCAGCAGATGGTCAGGAAGATCAAGGAGACGCCCGGCCTGGAGCGGGTCACCGAGTACAAGCTCCTGGACGCCTCCCTGACCACGCCGGACGGCCAGGTCTCCCGGAAGGAGACCGTCAACGCGGCCGACCCGACCTACGTCCAGGACCTGCGCACCAAGACCGTCGCCGGCAGCCTCGCCGACGCCTACAAGCCCGACTCGATGTCCGTCTTCGAGGGCTTCGCCAAGAAGCACGGCATCAAGCTCGGCTCCACGGTCACGGTCGGCTTCGCGCAGGGCAGGACGGCCAGGCTGACGGTCCGCGCCATCACCAGCGACGACGTGGTGGTCGACAAGGGCGCGATGTACGCCTCCATCGCCACCGCCGCGAAGTACGTGCCGGCCGAGGGGATGCCGCAGGACCAGCTGGTCTTCGCCACCGCCAAGGACGGGCGGGAAGCGGCCGCCTACAAGGCGCTGAAGAAGACGGTGGGCGCCGACCCGGCCCTGACCGTGCGCGACCAGACCGACTACAAGAAGGCGCTGAAGGACCAGATCGGCCAGCTGCTGAACATGATCTACGGCCTGCTGGCCCTCGCGATCATCGTCGCGGTGCTGGGCGTCGTGAACACCCTGGCCCTGTCGGTGGTCGAGCGGACCCGGGAGATCGGCCTGATGCGGGCCATCGGCCTCTCCCGCCGCCAGCTGCGCCGCATGATCCGCCTGGAGTCCGTGGTGATCGCCCTGTTCGGCGCCCTGCTCGGCCTCGGCCTCGGCATGGGCTGGGGCGCGACCGCCCAGCAGCTCCTCTCGCTCCAGGGCCTGCACATCCTGGACATCCCCTGGCCGACGATCATCACGGTGTTCATCGCCTCCGCCTTCGTGGGCCTGTTCGCCGCACTGATCCCGGCCTTCCGGGCGGGCCGCATGAACGTCCTGAACGCCATCGCGACGGACTAGCGCCCGCACGGGCCGACGGCCACCGCATACGGGGGTTGCGGGGGAAACCCGGTGCCGGGAGTCCAGGAGGACTTCCCGGCACCGGGTTCTTCGCTGCGGCGGGCCCCGGACCGGCCCCAGCCGTCCACAGGTCCCCGGTCGTCCACGGGCTCCCGATCGTGTCCACAGGTCCCCGGTCGTGTCCACAGGTCCCCGGTCGTCCACGGGCTCCGGGTCGTCCACAGGCTCACAGTTGTCCACAGGCTCCGACACCGGCCCCGGCGGAGTCGTAGGCTGGACACCCCCGGCTGCTCACGCACCGGGCTGCTTGCGTTGCCCACACCCGGACGGAAAGCCCCCTCCATGAGCCTGCACGGTCTGCTCGACGCCGTCGTCAAGGACCCCGCCCTCGCGGAAGCGATCACGGCGGCCGCGGACGGCAACCGCATGCACGTCGACCTCGTCGGCCCCCCGGCGGCCCGCCCCCTCGCGCTGGCCGCCCTGGCCCGCGAGGCCGGCCGCCCGGTGCTCGCGGTCACCGCGACGGGCCGCGAGGCCGAGGACCTGGCCGCCGCCCTGCGCTCCCTGCTGCCCGAAGAGGGCGTCGTCGAGTACCCCTCCTGGGAGACCCTGCCGCACGAGCGGCTCAGCCCGCGCAGCGACACCGTCGGCCGCCGCCTCGCCGTCCTGCGCCGGCTCGCCCACCCGAGCGCCGACGACCCCGAGACCGGCCCGGTCTCCGTCGTCGTCGCCCCCGTACGGTCCGTGCTGCAGCCGCAGGTCAAGGGCCTCGGCGACCTGGAGCCGGTGGCCCTGAGAACCGGCCGCACCGCCGACCTGAACGACGTCGTGGAAGCGCTCGCGGCAGCGGCGTACGCGCGCGTGGAGCTCGTCGAGAAGCGCGGCGAGTTCGCCGTGCGCGGCGGCATCCTGGACGTCTTCCCGCCCACCGAGGAACACCCCCTGCGCATCGAGTTCTGGGGCGACGACATCGAGGAGATCCGCTACTTCAAGGTCGCCGACCAGCGCTCCCTCGAGGTCGCCGAGCACGGCCTGTGGGCACCGCCGTGCCGCGAGCTGCTGCTGACGGACGACGTACGCGCCCGCGCGCGTGCCCTCGCCGAGCAACACCCCGAGCTGGGCGAACTCCTGAACAAGCTCGCCGAGGGCATCGCGGTGGAGGGCATGGAGTCCCTCGCCCCGGTCCTGGTCGACGACATGGAGCTGCTCCTCGACGTGCTGCCCAAGGGCGCGATGACCGTCGTCTGCGACCCGGAGCGGGTCCGCACCCGCGCCGCCGACCTCGTCGCCACCAGCCAGGAGTTCCTCCAGGCGTCCTGGGCGGCCACCGCCGGCGGCGGCGAGGCCCCGATCGACGTCGGCGCCGCCTCCCTGTGGTCCATCGCCGACGTCCGCGACCGCGCGCGCGAGCTGGACATGATGTGGTGGTCGGTGTCGCCGTTCGCCGCCGACCTCGAACTCGACACGCTCGACGGGGACACCCTCAAGCTCGGCATGCACGCGCCCGAGACCTACCGCGGCGACACCGCGCGGGCCCTCGCCGACACCAAGGGCTGGCTCGCCGACGGCTGGCGCGCGGTGTTCGTCACCGAGGGCCACGGCCCGGCCGCCCGCACCGTCGAGGTGCTCGGCAACGAGGGCATCGCGGCCCGCCTCGACGCCGACCTCGGCGAGCTGAGCCCCTCCGTCGTGCACGTCTCCTGCGGCTGCATCGAGTATGGCTTCGTCGACCCGGCGCTCAAGCTGGCCGTGCTCACCGAGACCGACCTCTCCGGCCAGCGCACCGCGACCCGCGACGGCGCCCGGATGCCGGCCCGCCGCCGCAAGACCATCGACCCGCTCACCCTGGAGCCGGGCGACTACATCGTCCACGAGCAGCACGGTGTCGGCCGCTACATCGAGATGGTCCAGCGCACCGTGCAGGGCGCCACCCGCGAGTACCTGGTCGTGGAGTACGCGCCCGCCAAGCGAGGCCAGCCCGGCGACCGGCTGTACATCCCGACCGACCAGCTGGAGCAGATCACCAAGTACGTCGGCGGCGAGGCGCCCACCCTGCACCGCCTGGGCGGCGCCGACTGGACGAAGACCAAGGCACGCGCGAAGAAGGCGGTCAAGGAGATCGCCGCCGACCTGATCAAGCTCTACAGCGCCCGCATGGCCGCCCCCGGTCACGCCTTCGGCTCCGACACACCCTGGCAGCGCGAGCTGGAGGACGCCTTCCCCTACGCGGAGACCCCCGACCAGCTGACCACCATCGCCGAGGTCAAGGAGGACATGGAGAAGTCGGTCCCCATGGACCGCCTGATCTGCGGCGACGTCGGCTACGGCAAGACCGAGATCGCCGTACGGGCCGCCTTCAAGGCCGTACAGGACGGCAAGCAGGTCGCCGTCCTGGTCCCCACGACCCTGCTGGTACAGCAGCACTTCGGGACGTTCTCCGAGCGCTACGGGCAGTTCCCGGTCAACGTGCGGGCGCTCTCCCGCTTCCAGACCGACACCGAGGCCAAGGCCGTCCTGGAGGGCCTGAAGGACGGCGCGGTGGACGTCGTCATCGGCACCCACCGCCTGTTCTCCTCGGAGACCAAGTTCAAGGACCTGGGCCTGGTCATCGTCGACGAGGAGCAGCGCTTCGGCGTCGAACACAAGGAGCAGCTGAAGAAGCTGCGGGCCAACGTCGACGTCCTGACGATGTCCGCCACCCCGATCCCGCGCACCCTCGAAATGGCCGTGACCGGCATCCGCGAGATGTCCACGATCACCACGCCCCCGGAGGAGCGCCACCCCGTGCTCACCTTCGTCGGGCCGTACGAGGAGAAGCAGATCGGCGCCGCCATCCGCCGTGAACTGCTGCGCGAGGGCCAGGTCTTCTACATCCACAACCGCGTCGAGTCCATCGACCGCGCGGCGGCCCGGCTGCGCGAGATCGTCCCCGAGGCGCGCATCGCGACGGCCCACGGCCAGATGTCGGAGTCGGCGCTGGAGCAGGTCGTCGTCGACTTCTGGGAGAAGAAGTTCGACGTGCTCGTGTCGACCACGATCGTCGAGTCCGGCATCGACATCTCCAACGCCAACACGCTGATCGTCGAGCGCGGCGACAACTTCGGCCTGTCCCAGCTGCACCAGCTGCGCGGCCGCGTCGGCCGGGGCCGCGAGCGCGGCTACGCCTACTTCCTGTACCCGCCGGAGAAGCCGCTGACGGAGACCGCGCACGAGCGTCTGGCGACCATCGCCCAGCACACCGAGATGGGCGCGGGCATGTACGTCGCGATGAAGGACCTGGAGATCCGCGGCGCCGGAAACCTGCTCGGCGGCGAGCAGTCCGGCCACATCGCGGGCGTCGGCTTCGACCTGTACGTCCGCATGGTCGGCGAGGCCGTCGCCGACTACCGGCGCCAGCTGGAGACCGGCGAGATCGAGGAGGAGCCGCCGCTCGAGGTCAAGATCGAGCTGCCGGTCGACGCGCACGTCCCGCACGACTACGCGCCCGGTGAGCGGCTGCGCCTCCAGGCCTACCGGGCCATCGCATCCGCCAACTCGGAAGAGGACATCAAGGCCGTCCGCGAGGAGCTCACCGACCGCTACGGCAAGCTGCCCGAGCCGGTGGAGAACCTGCTGCTGGTGGCCGGTCTCCGCATGCTCGCGCGCGCGTGCGGCGTCGGCGAGATCGTCCTTCAGGGCACCAACATCCGCTTCGCGCCGGTGGAGTTGCGCGAGTCGCAGGAACTGCGCGTCAAGCGCCTGTACCCGGGCACGGTCATCAAGCCGGCCGTGCACCAGCTCCTGGTTCCGCGCCCGAAGACCGCGAAGGTCGGCGGCAAGCCGCTGGTCGGCCGCGAACTGCTGGGCTGGGTCGGCGAGTTCCTCGCCTCCATCCTGGGTTCGTAGGGCCGGAGGGGCAGTGCTGCGCGGGGCCGAGGGGTGCGCGGGGCGAAGGGTGCACGGGGTGAAGGGTGAGCGGAGCGAGGGGTGAGCGGGCGCAGTAGTCCGGCCCGCCCGCTCCCCCTGCCGTGCACCGAATGACGCCGCCCGTGCCCGGATTCGCCCCGGAATGTTCGCTTTACGCCCCATCTGCTGGGCCGGGATGGGCGGTTACCGTGGGGGCGGAACGATCCGCCCCTGCGTGAGGGCGGTCCTGGGCGAGCGAGGGGGCGCACCGTGACGCGTCTGAGGGGCGGGGCGGTCACCGCGGTGGCGGTGCTGGTCGCCGTGGCCGGCTGCAAGGCCGAGCAGGACAAGGGGGCCTCCGGGCCCGGCCGGACGGGCGGGAGCGCGGCCCTGTCCGCCGCCGACTCGCTCACCGTCAAGGGGCGCGCGCCGAAGACCGGCTACTCCCGCGCCCGGTTCGGCACCGCCTGGGCGGACACCGACTCCAACTCCTGCGACACCCGCGACGACATCCTCAAACGCGACCTGAAGGACGTGAAGTTCACCGGCGGCACCTGCAAGGTCTCCTACGGCCTGCTGGAGCCCGACCCGTACTCCGGCAAGGAGATCACCTACCGGCGCGGCCGCAGCCAGGTCGACATCGACCACGTCGTCGCCCTCTCCGACGCCTGGCAGAAGGGCGCCAAGTACTGGGACCCGGGCAAGCGGATAGCGCTGGCCAACGACCCCCTCAATCTCATCGCGGTCGACGCGAGCACCAACCGCGGCAAGGGCGACGGCGACACGGCCACCTGGCTGCCGCCCGACAAGTCCTACCGCTGCACCTACGTCGCCGCCCAGGTCGCGGTGAAGAAGAAGTACGGCCTGTGGGTGAGCGCCGCCGAGAAGGCCGCCATGAAGAAGGTCCTCACCGGGTGCCCGAACCAGAAACTCCCCACGGGCGGCAACCCGACCGAGGCCCCGGAGCGCTTCCGGGCGCGGTGAGACCGCTTCGGGCGCGGTGAGACCGCTTCGGGCACGGGGAGACCGCTTCGGTCACGGTGGAACCGCCGGCGGGTGCGGTGCAGCCGCCGGTGAAATCGCTCGCACGGCGGATGCCCGCCGCCTACCGTGGCCGCCATGGACGTCCAGGTGAGCAGCGTCGCCGAGCGGCCCGACCGGCTGCGGGCGGTGTTCGAGATGGCCGACACATGGCCCGAGTTCGTGACCAACGACCCCGTGGGCACCGCCCACTACGGCCGCATCGCGAGCGAACTGCCCCAGTACGCGCTGTTCGCCGAGGACGAGCACGGTGAGATCGTCGCCCACGCCTTCAGCGTGCCCTTCGCCCTCGGCCTCGACGGCCGGGGCGCCCTGCCCGCACGCCCAGGGCCAGGGCCTGTCCGCCGTCCTGCTCTCGGCCATGCGGGCGGGTGCCCGCGCCCGCGGCTTCCGTGAGGTCGTCGCGCCGGTCCGGCCCAGCGCCAAGCACCGCGAACCGCACACCCCCATCACCGAGTACGTCCACCGGACGCGCCCCGACGGGCTGCCCGCGGACCCGTGGCTGCGGGTCCACGCCCGTGCCGGCGCGCGCATCGACTCCATCGCCCCGGCCTCCATGACCGTGGGCGCCTCGCTGGAGGAGTGGCGCCGCTGGACCGGGCTGCCCTTCGACACCGCCGGGGACGTCGAGGTGCCCGGCGCCCTGGTCCCGGTCCGCTGCGAACCGGAGCGCGGGTACGCCGTCTACGTCGAACCCAACGTCTGGATGCGGCACCCGCTGTGAACGCCGACGGGGCCGGCGGGCTCACGCACCCTTGAGGTGCGCCGGCCCGCCGGCCCCGCGCCGGCCCCCGTCGATCAGGCGGACTTCAGGTTCTTCAGGGAGTCCAGGACCTGCGTCGTCACCTTCTTCGCCGACGCGGCACCGTTGTCGGCGCCCGCCGTGGACAGCACGGTGACCACGGAGTTGCCGGAACGGGCCGCGATCAGCGTGGTGCCGTTCTGCCAGTAGCCGCTGGTCAGCGTCATCGTGTAGGCCTCGTCACCGAGTCCCGCCGTGGACGCGCCCGTGAGCTTCACCTTGGCGTGGGCGTCGGTGTCCGTGTACGTGGCGCACGCGCGGGCGACGGACTGCACGGCCTTCATCACGTCGGTTGCGGTGGTGCCCTGGAAGGCGTCGACCTCCTGGGCCACCTCCTCGCTCTTGTTCGCGTAGTCGTTCTGCGCGAACGACACGCCCCCCTTGTAGCCGGTCACCTGGATCCAGGACGTGGTCTCCAGCCGGGTGCAGTCCGGCTTCGCGGCCTTTCGGGTGGACGGGGGGACGAACGTGCCGCCGCTGTCCGCGGAGCCGTCGGCCTCGAGGGTGAGCCCGGACGGGAACGCCGACGCGGGCGCCAGCGCCTTCTTCAGCTGCGTGCCGGTGGGAAGGCCGGCGTTCAGGTCCTTCGCCTTGGCCGGCTCGGCGCTCGCGCCCCCGGTGTCGGCGGAGGAACCGGAGGAGCAGGCGGTGAGGGCCAGAGGAAGCGCCGCGACGGCGAGCAGGGTGGCGGCACGGGGCGACAGACGCATGACAGTCCTTCAACAGGGTGGGTGGTACGGGGGTACGGGGGTTACGGAGTACGGGGGTTACGGAGTTACAGGGGTGTGTACGGAGGGAGGGAGGGAGGGCCGGCTCAGGCCGCCTTCTTCCAGTCGCCGCAGCCGGTGGTCTTGAAGTAGGCGTCGTTCGGGCCGATGGTGACGACGGCCGTGCCCTTCACGTTGTTGTTGGCGATGATCGAGTCCAGCCCGTGCGCGGCGTCCTTGGTGCGCTCCCAGTAGCAGGAGTCGCCGGTGTTGCCGGCCGACCGGTACGTGCCCGGCGCGATGTCCGTGCCGACCTTGTACATGCCGCCGTCGCCGTCCATCGAGGAGGCGGGCGTGCCCTTCGCCTTGGGGTCGACGGCCTCCCAGTCCTCGCAGCCGCTGGACTTGAAGACCTTGTCGGTGGCCTTGACGGTCACGTAGCTCGTGCCGGTGACGTTGTCGTTGGCCAGCAGCGAGTCCACCTCGCCCTTGGCGTCCTTGGCGCGCTCCCAGTAGCACATGTCGTCGGTGTTGCCAGTGGTGCGGTACGTGCCCGGCTTCACGTCCGAGCCGACCCGGTACTCGCCGTCGCCGGCGATGGCGGCCTTCTTCTTCCCGGCGGCCCGGGCGTCCCCCGAGCCCTTCGTGGCGGACGTGTGACCGGTGGACGCGGACGAGCCCTTGTCACCGCCGGAACCGCTGTTCTTGCCGTCGCTGCCGGCGTTCGCGGACACGGCACCGATGACGACGATCCCCACGACGGCGCCCAGCGTGATCTTTGCCTTCATGCCCATGGCGAATCCCTCCCCAAGAAGGCGGCCTCCCCCTCGGTGGCCGCTCGTTCGCTGGGTCAATAAGACCAGAGCCTGTGAACCGAGTCAACACGGTTCACGGAACTGTCTGTGTACACGTGCGTGAAGGCGTAGATCTTGTGTACGCCGGTATGCTCGGCGCACACACGGGACGAGGGGAGTCAGGCCGGTGCAGGACAACGCGACAGAGGTGACCGCCGCCGGTATCGCCCGGCTCGCCGGCGTGGGCCGGGCAGCCGTGAGCAACTGGCGGCGCCGCCACGCCGACTTCCCCAAACCGGTCGGCGGCACCGAGACCAGCCCGTCCTTCGCCCTCGCCGAGGTCGAGGCCTGGCTGCGCAAGCAGGGCAAACTCGCCGAGGTCCCGCTGCGCGAACGCGTCTGGCAGCAGCTCGTCGGCCATCCCGAGGGCCCGCTGACCGCCCTGGTGCACGCGGGCTGCGTACTGCTGCTCATCCATGAGCGCCCCACGGTCTGGCTCGACGCGAGCGCCGGCTCCGACCAGCGCCTGGCCGCGATCCTGCCGGGGGAGCTGGAGCAGGTGCTGCGGCCGCGCTTCGGCACCGCTGTGAACACCGCTCCGGCGGTCCGGCGTGTGAACGAGACTTCCGCAACGCCCGCTGTGAACGCCGACTCCGACGGCGGGCCGTCGCGTGTGAACACGGCACCGACCCCGCCCCCTGTGAACGCCGCACCCGCTGTTCACACCACCCCGGCCGCTCACACCCCCGCGCCGCCCGCCTCCGCCGCCGCCTCCGCCGCCTTCCCCTCGACCGCCCCCGCGCCGACCGCCCTCACCCCCCGCGCCCCCACCGGCCCCCAGCTGTTCCCCTCCGTCCCCCTCCTGCGCGGCGCCGCCGAGCTGGCCGCCGAGACCGGGGCGCGGCAGGCCTTCGAGTTCCTGCTGGGCCGGCACCTGGACGCCAACCCGCGCCAGTTCACGCTCACCCCGGCCGAACTCGCCGGTCTGATGGCCGACCTCGCCGGTCCCGCCCGCACCGTCCTGGACCCCGCCTGCGGCACCGGCGCCCTGCTGCGGGCCGTGGACACCCGGCCCGAGCAGGAGCTGTACGCCCAGGACAGCGCCCCCGACCTCGCCGCGCTCACCGCGCTGCGGCTCGCGCTGCACTCCCGGGCCACCGTGCGCGGCGCCGCCGGGGACACCCTGCGCGCCGACGCCCACCCGGATCTGCGGGCCGACGCGGTGCTGTGCCACCCGCCGTTCAACGAGCGCAACTGGGGCCACGACGAACTCGCCTACGACGCCCGCTGGGAGTACGGCTTCCCGGCGCGCACCGAGTCCGAGCTGGCCTGGGTGCAGCACGCGCTGGCCCGGCTGGCCGACGGCGGCACCGCCGTGCTGCTCATGCCGCCGGCCACGGCCTCCCGGCGCTCCGGGCGCCGGATCCGCGCCGACCTGCTGCGCCGGGGCGCGCTCAGGGCCGTGGTCGCGCTGCCGGTCGGGGCGGCGCCGCCGTACAACATCCCGCTGCACGTGTGGGTGTTGCGCCGGCCGGACCGGACCCCGGCGTCGCCCGAGGTGCTGCTCGTGGACACGGGGGCGTTCGCCGGGGAGGGGCGTGGCGGCCCGGACTGGGAGGCGGTGCGGGAGGCCGCCCTGGACGCCTGGCGTGCCTTCGAGCGGGCCGGACGGCTGGAGGAACGGCCGGGGCTCGCCCGTTCCGTGCCGGTCATCGAACTGCTCGACGACGACGTGGACCTGGCGCCCGCCCGCCATCTGCCGCCGGCCGTGGCCGACGGCGCCGAACAGCTCACGGCGGTGCGCGAGCGCCTCGGTGCGACCCTGCGCCTGACCGCCGACCTCACCCCGCCCCCCGCCGCCCCGGCACCGCCCGCGCGCTGGCCGCTCACCACCGTCGGTGAACTCGCGCGCGGGGGCGCCCTGGTGATGCGCACCGGCGGGAACGGCGGCCACGCGCGCGTGCCCGTGCTCACCGACCACGACGTGCTCGCCGGTACGGCGCCCTCGGGCACCCTGCCCGAGAGCGAGGAGGAGGCCGTGCTGACCGAGCCGGGCGACGTCGTCGTACCGGTGCTCGGCGGAGGCTCGGTGGCACGCGTGATCGACGAGGCGACGGGCGGCGCCGCCCTGGGGCGCAACCTCGTGCTCCTGCGCCCCGATCGCACGGCGCTCGACCCGTGGTTCCTCGCCGGCTTCCTGCGCGGCACCGCCAACAACCGGCAGGCCAGCAGCTACGCCTCCACCGCGACCCGGCTGGACGTGCGCCGGCTCCAGCTGCCCCGGCTCCCGCTGCACGACCAGCGGCGCTACGGCGCGCGCTTCCGGGCCCTCGACGAGTTCGAGCGGGCGCTGCGCCACGCGAGCCGGCTCGGCGAGCAACTCGTGCGCGGGATGTACGACGGCCTCACCGACGGCACGGTGACCCCCGGCTGACGGCCCGGGCCCGACAACGGTTCGGTACATCCCTGACCGTTCGTCGGTGGCGGGCCATATGCTCGAAGCGACCATGGCACGAGCGGTGTGGTCGGACCGGAGCACATCGGGCGGGCAGGCGCGCCCACTTCAGGCATCAGGAGCAGTCATGCAAGGCCACGGCTACGCACAGCCGGTGAAGCAGCCGCCGCACCAGGGCTGGCTGGTCTTCCTGCGCGTACTGTTCGTGGCGGTCGGGCTCGTCAGCCTCGGCTTCCTGACCTGGGCGATGCTGCTGCGGCTGGCCGTCGTCACCCGCAAGTCGCTGGACTGGGGCCTGTTCGTGGCGGTGCTGGCGGCCGACATCCTCAGCATCGTGCTGCTGGGCAGCGAGCCGGGCGACGAGGTGCACACCACCGGGGGCTACCTGGGCATGACCCTGCTGCTGGGCACACTGGGCGCCGTGATCGCCTACTACCTCGTGGCGGACATCCGGCACTTCCACCGCCTCCGGCCGGCCTACCCGGGCGGCCCGGCCGCGCCCGCGTACGGCTATCCGCAGCCCCCGTCGCCGTTCACCGCGACGACCATGGCGCAGACCCCCGTGCCCGCGCAGCCGCCGGTAGCGCACACCCCGGTCCCGCACACCCCGGTCCCGCACACCCCGGTGCCGCACACCCCGGCCCCGCAGCCCCCGCCGCCGGCCACCCCGCCGCCCCAGCGCCCGGCGCCCGCCCGCATCGACCAGGTCCGTGCCGAACTGGACGAGCTGAGCGACTACCTGCGCCGGCACGACGGCCGGCCCGACGGCCGCCACGACAGCCAGGGCGGACGGTGACCGTGGCGACCGGACGTGTCGTCGCCGGCCGTTACGAACTGTCCACGCTCATCGGCCAGGGCGGCATGGGCCAGGTGTGGACGGCGTACGACCAGCGGCTGGACCGACGCGTGGCGGTGAAGCTGCTGCGCCCCGACAAGGTGGCGGGCCAGGAGGCGGACGAGCTGCGCCGCCGGTTCGTGCGCGAGTGCCGGGTGACCGCGCAGGTGGACCACCCCGGTCTGGTGACGGTGCACGACGCCGGCAGCGAGGGCGAGGAGCTGTTCCTCGTCATGCAGTACGTGGACGGCGCCGACCTGTCCGACCACCTCGCCGAGCACGACCCGTACCCGTGGCAGTGGGCGGTCGCGGTCGCCGCGCAACTGTGCGCCGTGCTGAGCGCCGTGCACGCCGTGCCGATCGTCCACCGCGACCTCAAGCCGCGCAATGTGATGGTGAAGCAGGACGGCACGGTCACCGTCCTCGACCTCGGCGTGGCGTCCGTCATGGACACCGACACCACCCGCCTCACCCACACCGGCTCACCCATCGGCTCGCCCGCCTACATGGCGCCCGAGCAGGCGATGGGCGGTGCGGTCGGCCCGTACACCGATCTGTACGCGCTCGGTGTGCTGCTGCACGAACTGCTCAGCGGAGACGTGCCGTTCGTGGGCTCCACGGCCCTCGGGGTGCTGCACCGGCATCTGTACGAGCCCCCGCTGCCCGTGCGCCGGATCCGCCCCGAGGTCCCCGAGGCGCTGGAGACCCTGGTGCTGCGGCTGCTCGCCAAGGACCCGCAGCACCGGCCGGCCTCCGCGCAGGAGGTGTACGAGGACCTGGCGCTGCTGCTGCCCGCGCGGGGCACGCCCACGGGGGCGCCCCTGGACCCCACACGCCCCTTCCTGCGCCCGCACGCCCCCTGGCCTGACCGGGCGCGGACCCCCGCGCCCCAGCCCGCCCCCGTCACGCCGGCGCCGCCGGCGGCCGAGAAGCCCGATGTGGCCGCCGCCGTGGACGAGGTGAAGCGTCTGCTGGGGGAGGGGCGCATCACGCAGGCCGTGGACATCCTGGGCGCGATCCTGCCCGCGGCGGCCGAACAGCACGGCGCGCAGTCCCCGGTGGTGCGCACCCTGCGCAAGCAGTACGCGGCGACCCTCATGGACGACGGCCAGTACCGGCGCGCGCTTCCCGAACTGCGCCGTCTCGCCGACGAGCGCGCCGCCGAGGCGGGCCAGGCCGACCCGCAGTGCCTGCGCTACCGCTACGAGGCCGCGCAGTGCCTGGAACAGCTGGGCGAACCGGCGGCGGCCCTCGCCGAGTACCGGGCGCTGCTGCCGTACTACGAGAACCAGTACGTCTCCGGCGACCCGCAGCTCGCCCACGACGTGCGCCGGCGCATCGGCCATCTGCTGCTGGCCCTCGGCGACCGGCCGGCCGCCCACGACACGCTCGCGCGGCTGCTGGCGGACGTGGAGCGGGTGCACGGACCGGGGCACCCGCTCGCCGCGGACATCCGGCGCACCCTGCAGTGGCTCGGACAGGTGCGTGGTTAGATGTGCGGCTGTCGGAGATCACGGTGATCTTCCGCGCGGGTCTCGCACACATCAGGGGTGGGGAACATGGCCGGCCATCGGCAGTCCAGGAAGCGTAGACACATCACGTGGGCGGTGGCCGGCGCGGCCGTCGTCGCCGGGGCCGGGATCGCGGCCCAGACCTCCATGGCAGCCACCTCCTGGCCGGCCCAGAAGACCTTCACCGGCCGCGCGTTCGACACCTGCACCGCGCCCTCACTGTCCACGATGAAGGCCTGGCACACCGGCTTCTACGGTGCCGCCGCCGTCTACGTCGGCGGGAAGAACCGGGGCTGCGCCCAGCCCAACCTCACCGCCTCCTGGGTGAAGTCGGTCAGCTCCCTGGGCTGGAAACTCATCCCGATCTACGTCGGCGCGCAGCCGCCCTGCCAGTCGGGTGCCAACCCGGAGAAGCTGACCTCCTCCACCGCCGCCTCGCTCGGCGCGCAGGACGCCGCCGACGCCGTGTCCAAGGCCTCCGCCCTGGGCATGAAGGCGGGCAGCGCGATCTACCTCGACATGGAGGCGTACGACACCACGAACACGTCGTGCAACGACGCCGTGCTGACGTACGTGCGCGCCTTCGACAAGGGGCTGCACGCCAAGACGTACCGCGCCGGCTACTACGGCTTCACCAGTTCCAGCGCCAAGGCCGTCGCCACCGCCAAGGACAAGACGGACCTGCCGGGCAACCTCTGGTACGCGCTGTGGGACCAGAAGAACACCACGACGTCGGACTGGCCGTGGGGCTCCACCCAGTTCACCGGGCACAGCCGCGGCCATCAGTACATGGTCAACAGCAAGGAGTCGCACGGCGGGGTCACGCTCACCGTCGACCGTGACGCGTGGGACGCGCCGGTGGCGATCACCGGCTGATCACCGGCTGATCCCCTGCCGATCCCCTGCTGATCTTCGGCGGCAGGCGCGGCGGTGCCCGAAGCGCGCGTGAATCGTTGGTCGAATGGGTTGGCCACAGCCTGCCCACTGCCTACCATCGATCATCGCAAGACTTTGTGCGCCCGCCCGTCGCCCGACCACCACCCCTGGTGGAGACGCTGCGCGTCGCACCTGTTATTGCAATCTCCCCGCTGGAGGTTTCCTTGCACCGCCGCCGTCGCACCGCGCTCGTCCTCACCGCCGCGATCGCCGCCGCGGCACCCCTCCTGACCGCCTGCGGAAACGATGCGCACCCGGGCGCGGCAGCCGTCGTCGGAGGACAGCGGATCAGCGTCGCCCAGCTGCAGGACCGGGTCGACGAGATCCGCAGGGCACAGCGGGCCGCGGTCCCGGACGAGACCCAGTACCAGCAGGTGCTGGCCTCCACCGGCAGCCTCACCCGCGACACCCTGCACAACATGGTCCTGGACCGGGTGCTGCACCGTGCCGCGCGGGACGAGGGCATCGCGGTCACCCGCAGGGATATCCAGCAGATGCGGACGGGCCTGGAGCAGCAGGCCGGCGGCGCCAAGGGGCTGGAGACGGCCTGGCTGGAGAAGTACGGCATCGCCCCGGCCCGCCTCGACGACAACCTCCGCCTCCAGCTGGAGGCGCAGAAGCTGGCGGCGAAGCTGGGCACCGACACCACCCAGCCCGCCTTCTGGAAGGCCCTGTCCAAGGCGTCCCGGGAACTCCACGTCGACCTGAACCCGCGCTACGGCTCCTGGGACGTGCAGAAGAGCAGCCGGGTGGACGCCAGGACGCCCTGGCTGCGCGAGGTCACCACGGCTGCGGGCGGGCAGCCGGCGACGGCGTAGGACGGCGGCCGGGAGCGGTCAGGGGGGCGAGGGGAGCAGGCCGTCGGTCATACGATCGCAAGATCGTCTCGGCCCTGTGGACAACCGAAACCGCTCCCTCCCGCCGTGCGTTACGTTCGAACCGTGAACGCAACCAGCCCCGAACCCACCGGCCCGGAACCCGCCGGCGCCCCGGACGGCCCCGGCCGTGTCGTCCTGCTCACCACCAGCCACCGCGTCGCGCCGGGCCTGCTGTCCTGGCCCGCCTGGCAGGCCCTGCGCGCCGCCGACGCCGTGCTGTGCGCGGACGGCGCCCATCCGCAGCTGCCGTATCTGCGGGAGGCCGGAATAGCGGTGCAGCAGGCGTCCCCCGGCGCGCAGGAGCTGGTCGACGCCTGCGCCGGCGGGCGGACCGTGGTGGTCGTGGCGACGGGCGAGGGCGAGCCGGCGCTCACCGACGGCCTGGCCCGGATGGCCGGCTCCGGCCGCGTCGCCATGCCGGACCTGGAGCTGCTGCCCGCCTCCTACGACCTGCCCGGCGCCCGCCTCCTGGACCTCGTGCAGGTCATGGACCGCATCCGCGCGGAATGCCCCTGGTCCTCCCGGCAGACGCACCGGGGCCTGGCCAAGTACGGCATCGAGGAGGCCTACGAGCTGGTCGAGGCGATCGAGGCCGGCGACCGCACGGAGCTGCGGGAGGAGCTGGGCGACGTCCTCCTCCAGGTCGTCTTCCACTCCCGGATCGCCGAGGAGGACCCGGACGCGCCGTTCTCCGTCGACGACGTGGCCGGCGGCATCGTCGCCAAGCTGATCCACCGCCACCCGCACGTCTTCGGCGACGAGGAGGCGCAGACACCGGAGGACGTCAAGGAACACTGGCTGCGCACCAAGGCCGAGGAGAAGCGGCGCAGCTCCGTCACCGAGGGCGTCCCGCTCGGCCAGCCCGGCCTGGCCCTCGCCGCCAAGCTCGCCTCCCGCGTCCGCACGGCGGGCCTGGACGTCCCCCTGCCGCAGGGCGAGGGCATCGGCTACGAGCTGCTCACGCTGGCGGTCCACGCCGAGGCGGCCGGTGTCGACCCGGAGGCGGCCCTGCGGGCGGCGGCGCGGGCGTACCGGGACGGGATACGGGCGGCGGAGGGACTGCCCGGGGAGGAGCCGGACGCGATGCCGGACGCGATGCCGGACGCGATGCCGGACGAGATGCCGGGCGAGTAGGGCCGGCGCGGCGGTCCCCGTGGGACGGATACCGTCGGGGGGTGACCGAGCAGCCCCACCCCCCGACGGCCCCCGACCCCGCGCCCGCCCTGTTCACCTGGGAGTTCGCCACCGACCCGTACCCCGCCTACGCCTGGCTGCGCGAGCACGCGCCCGTGCACCGGACGCGGCTGCCCAGCGGGGTGGAGGCCTGGCTGGTCACCCGCTACGCGGACGCCCGGCAGGCCCTCGCGGATCAGCGGCTGAGCAAGAACCCGGCGCATCACGACGAGCCCGCGCACGCCAAGGGCAAGACCGGCATTCCGGGCGAGCGCAAGGCCGAGCTGATGACGCATCTGCTGAACATCGACCCGCCGGACCACACCCGGCTGCGTCGGCTGGTCAGCAAGGCGTTCACACCGCGCCGGGTCGCCGAGTTCGCCGCCCGGGTGCAGGAGCTGACCGACCACCTCATCGACGGCTTCGCGGCCCGTGGCTCCGCCGACCTCATCCACGAGTTCGCCTTCCCGCTGCCCATCTACGCCATCTGCGACCTGCTCGGCGTCCCGCGCGAGGACCAGGACGACTTCCGGGACTGGGCGGGGATGATGATCCGGCACGGGGGAGGGCCCCGGGGCGGGGTAGCCCGGTCGGTGAAGAAGATGCGCGGCTACCTCGCCGAGCTGATCCACAAGAAGCGGGCGGCGCTGCCCGCCGAGCCCCTGCCGGGCGAGGACCTCATCTCCGGTCTCATCCGCGCCTCGGACCACGGCGAGCACCTCACCGAGAACGAGGCCGCCGCCATGGCCTTCATCCTGCTGTTCGCCGGTTTCGAGACCACCGTGAACCTGATCGGCAACGGCACCTACGCCCTGCTCACCCACCCCGGGCAGCGCCGGCGCCTGCAGGAGTCCCTGGCGCGGCAGGAGAGGGAGCTGCTGGAGACCGGCGTGGAGGAACTGCTCCGCTACGACGGCCCGGTGGAGCTGGCCACCTGGCGGTTCGCCACCGAGCCGCTCACCCTCGGCGGGCAGGACATCGCCCCCGGGGACCCGGTGCTCGTCGTCCTCGCGGCGGCCGACCGCGACCCGGCGCGGTTCGCCGACCCGGACGTCCTCGACCTCGGCCGGCGGGACAACCAGCACCTCGGGTACGGGCACGGCATCCACTACTGCCTCGGCGCGCCGCTCGCCCGGCTGGAGGGCCAGACCGCGCTCGCCACCCTGCTCACGCGCCTGCCCGATCTGCGGCTCGCCGTGGATCCGGCCGAACTGCGCTGGCGCGGCGGCCTCATCATGCGGGGCCTGCGCACCCTGCCCGTGGAGTTCGCTCCGGCACCCGACAGAGCCGTACAACCGTAGACACGTCAGACGTTCAACTCTGTGATCTTCACGTGATCTGTGCGGCATTAACTTGTGACAAGTGATCGTCTGCCGATACGTTCACCCATCAGCGCGGCGTCGGCACCATCCGCCGCGCGGTCCTGCCGTCGCACGAAAGGCTTCCGCATGCTCTCCGGGAACGGTCGTCACCGTCGCCCCCGTCAGGCTCCGGCCCTCCTCGTCGCGGCCGGAGTGACCGGCTCCGCCATCGCCATCCCGCTGCTCGGCGCCGCGAGCGCCAACGCGGCCGACGGCACCACGTGGGACAAGGTGGCCGAATGCGAGAGCGGCGGCTCCTGGAGCGCCGACCCCGGCAACGGCTACTACGGCGGCCTGCAGATCTCGCAGGCCGACTGGGACAAGTACGGCGGCGCGCAGTACGCCGAGCGGGCCGACCAGGCCAGCCGGTCGCAGCAGATCGCCGTGGCCGAGAAGATTGTCGCGGACCAGGGAACCAAGCCCTGGGCGACCTGCGCGCTGCTCGCCGGAATGACCTCGGACTCCGGGTCGGCCGACGTCGACACCGGCGTCGGGGGGTCCGGCGACACCGGCGATTCCGGCGACTCCTCCGGGTCGGCCGGCCACTCCGACTCGTCCGGTCCGGCGGATGCGGACTCCTCGCCGTCTGCCGGTTCCGACTCCGACTCGGGCCCCTCGACCGGCTCCTCCGACTCCGGGGACGCCTCGGACCCGAGCGCCACGCCGGCCCCGGGCCAGGACGGGGACGCCGGCACCCACCCCGGTACGTCCACCGGCTCGCACGGAACGAACACCCCCAAGTCCGACAAGTCCACCCCGAAGGGCGCCGAGAACTCGCAGGGGTCCGGAAGCTCCTCCACGGTCGACCCCGGTACCGACGAATCGGACAATTCCGAGCAGCCCACCGGCTCCTGGAGCCTCGTCGACACCGGCGCCCTCAGCAGTGGCGGACGTCACCGGGGCGGGAGTGCGGACGAAAGCGTGACAAACGGTCAGAACAACCCTTCTTCCGGCCGTCACGCATCCTCCGGGCCGGACACCTACACGGTCCGCGAGGGCGACACTCTCGCCTCCATCGCCGACTCCCTTGACGTCGACGGCGGGTGGCACGCGCTCTACGTCCACAACAAGAACGCCATCGGTACCGACCCGAACCACATCACCGCCGGTCAGACCCTGGAAGTCAGGTCCTAAACGGGCGAAAAGCGGGGAGAGTTGACGTCCCGTTTGATCCCTGATGTCCGGTTTGGTGAAAGTGTGGGATGACTCTCAGAAGCCCTGATCGTCTTTGAAATTCCGCCGATCGCCTGTCTACGGTCAAGGCCGCTCGTCACCACGGGCCCCGGCTGCCGCAACGCCGAATCCTGCCAGCGGCTGCCCGGGAACAGTCGTCGCGTCAAGCGCCGTAGGCAGGAGCGGGGGACCCAAGGTAAGTGCCGGGCCCAGCAGTTGAGCTGGTACCGGCTGGGGGTGGAGCCGCGCCTCGCGAAAGCGGGTGTGCGGCCGGGCAACTCAACCGGCCCGAACCCGACAGCTCACCTCGCAGGCGTCGGTGAGGGGATCGATCCATGCTGTTTACCGGCAAGGGCAAGCACCGCCGTCCGTCCAAGGCCGTCCGCGCCGTCGCGCTGGCCGGTGTCACCGGCGCCGCCGTCGCCGCCCCGCTGATGGCGGCCGGCAACGCCTCCGCCGCCACCGCCTCCGAGTGGGACACGGTCGCCCAGTGCGAGTCCGGCGGCAACTGGTCCATCAACACCGGCAACGGCTTCTACGGCGGCCTGCAGTTCTCCGCCTCGACCTGGGCCGCGTACGGCGGCACCGCCTACGCCTCCCAGGCCAACCAGGCCACCAAGGCGCAGCAGATCGCCGTCGCCGAGAAGGTCCTCGCCGCGCAGGGCAAGGGTGCCTGGCCGGTCTGCGGCACGGGCCTGTCCGGCGCCGCCTACAACGGCTCCGCGCCCAGCACTTCCTCGAAGAGCACCGCGCCGAGCAGCACCACCCGCTCCACCGACCAGCAGGCCGCCACCCGCTCCGCCAAGCGCACGGCCCCGTCGGCGAGCAAGACCGTCACCACCCCGACCGGCAAGAAGGTCAAGAAGGGCGACGGCGAGTACAAGGTGGTCAAGGGCGACACCCTCAGCACCATCGCCGTGAAGCACCACGTCCAGGGCGGCTGGAAGAAGCTCTTCGAGCTGAACAAGGACATCGTCGAGGACGCGAACCTCATCTACCCGGGCCAGCAGCTGCACCTGAAGTGACAGCCGGCTCCCGGCCCGGCCCCGGCGCCCTCACATCCCCAGGGGTCTCACCGAAGGCCTCGTGAGGGCCGCCCCCGTCCCCACGGGCTCCCCGCCCCGGCGCGTGTTCCCCCGTACGCGCCGGGGCGGGGTTTTTCATGCCCTCACCACGGAGCTTTGTTTCGGGTGGAAACAAAAGGTACGGTCGGCATGTCCACGGGGCGGTCGGTCGGTGGCCGACGCCCCCGGGACGGTTAGGCTCTAGTCGCAAGGCACCGCCGCAAGGCGGCACCCGCCCCGCACTTCCAGCGTCACATCCAAGAAGGAGATGCTCGTGCCGTCCATCGACGTCGTCGTAGCCCGGGAAATCCTGGACTCCCGAGGCAACCCCACGGTCGAGGTCGAGGTCGGCCTCGACGACGGCAGCACGGGTCGTGCCGCCGTCCCGTCCGGCGCCTCGACCGGCGCCTTCGAGGCCATCGAGCTCCGCGACGGCGACCCGAACCGCTACCAGGGCAAGGGCGTCGAGAAGGCCGTCCTCGCCGTCATCGAGCAGATCGGCCCCGAGCTGGTCGGCTACGACGCCACCGAGCAGCGCCTGATCGACCAGGCCATGTTCGACCTGGACGCCACCGACAACAAGGGCTCCCTCGGCGCCAACGCCATCCTCGGCGTCTCCCTCGCCGTCGCCCACGCCGCCTCCGAGGCCAGCGACCTCCCGCTCTTCCGCTACCTGGGCGGCCCGAACGCGCACCTGCTGCCGGTGCCGATGATGAACATCCTCAACGGCGGCTCGCACGCGGACTCCAACGTGGACATCCAGGAGTTCATGATCGCCCCGATCGGCGCGGAGTCCTTCTCCGAGGCGCTGCGCTGGGGCACCGAGGTCTACCACACCCTCAAGAAGGTGCTGAAGGGCCGCGGCCTGTCCACCGGCCTCGGCGACGAGGGCGGCTTCGCCCCGAACCTCGGCTCCAACCGCGAGGCCCTCGACCTCATCCTCGAAGCGATCAAGGAAGCCGGTTACGCGCCCGGCGACCAGATCGCCCTCGCGCTCGACGTCGCCGCCTCCGAGTTCTACAAGGACGGAAAGTACCTCTTCGAGGGCAAGGAGCGCTCCGCCGCCGAGATGACGGAGTACTACGAGGAGCTCGTGGCGGCCTACCCGCTCGTCTCCATCGAGGACCCGCTGTTCGAGGACGACTGGGCCGGCTGGAAGGTCATCACCGACAAGCTCGGCGACAAGGTCCAGCTCGTCGGCGACGACCTGTTCGTCACCAACCCCGAGCGCCTCGCCCGCGGCATCGAGGAGGGCACCGCCAACGCCCTGCTGGTGAAGGTCAACCAGATCGGTTCGCTGACCGAGACCCTGGACGCCGTCGAGCTGGCCCAGCGCAACGGCTTCAAGTGCATGATGTCCCACCGCTCCGGCGAGACCGAGGACGTCACCATCGCCGACCTGGCCGTCGCCACCAACTGCGGCCAGATCAAGACCGGCGCCCCGGCCCGCTCCGAGCGCGTCGCCAAGTACAACCAGCTGCTGCGCATCGAGGAGATCCTCGACGACGCCGCGGTGTACGCCGGCCGCAGCGCCTTCCCGCGCTTCAAGGGGAACGTCGAGGTCTCCAAGGGCTGAGCCGACCCGGGCCGGCTCTTGGCCAGTCGTCCGTACGTCCCCGTACCCGGTCCCGTACCGTGTCCGGGGACGTACGCACGTGTGAAGCACGGACAAGGGGAGGCGGGAAGCCAGGATGGCCGCGAGGGACCGGGACCGTTTCTCCACCGCGACCAGGCTGCGGCTGCTCGGCGAGCAGACGGCTGCCCGGGTCTACCGCTCCCAGACCAAACGGCAGGCCCGCCGCTCCCGGCTCACCGGCCGCGCGGCGCTGCTCGCGCTGGTGCTGTGCTCGATGATCGTGGCGCTCGCCTACCCGATGCGGCAGTACGTCTCCCAGCGCGCCGAGATCTCCGACCTCCAGCGGCAGCAGGAGCAGGCCCGGCAGCGGGTCGAGCAGCTGCGTGACCTCAAGGCCCGCTGGCAGGACGACGCCTACGCCGAGCAGCAGATCCGCCGTCGGCTGCACTACGTCATGCCCGGGGAGACCGGGTACGTGGTCGTCGACCCGGGCGCGGCCAGGCAGTCCCGCGCCGACCTGCGGGCCGCCCACCGGCCCTGGTACACGAACGTCTGGGACGGTGTCGACAAGTCCGACGCCTCCGACCAGTGATCCCCGGCGCTCCCGCCGGACCCTCGGCAAGCCACTCCGAGCAACCCACTCCGAGAAAGCCACTCTGAAAGCAGTCATGGAAACGCCCCCGCCGCCCACTTCGCGCACCGAGCCCACCGACGCGGACGTCGAGGCCTTCAAGCAGCAGCTCGGCCGCCCGCCGCGGGGCCTCAGGGCCATCGCGCACCGCTGCCCCTGCGGTCAGCCCGACGTCGTGGAGACGGCGCCCCGGCTGCCCGACGGCACCCCCTTCCCGACGACGTACTACCTGACGTGCCCGCGCGCCGCCTCGGCGATCGGCACGCTGGAGGCGAACGGCGTCATAAAGGAGATGACGGAGCGACTGCAGAGCGACCCCGAGCTGGCCGCGGCCTACCGTGCCGCGCACGAGGACTACATCCGCCGCCGGGACGAGATCGAGGTCCTGGAGGGCTTCCCGAGCGCGGGCGGCATGCCGGACCGGGTGAAGTGCCTGCACGTGCTCGTGGCCCACTCGCTGGCCGCCGGACCGGGCGTGAACCCGCTCGGCGACGAGGCGATCGCCATGCTGCCCGAGTGGTGGGCCAAGGGCCCCTGCGTGACACCGCCGGGGACGCCGTGCGGCGAGGACCGGCAGGTGGAGACGACCGAGGACGGCAGCGGCCACTTCACCGCCGCGCCCCTGCCGCAGGAGGACGACGAATGACGCGCGTCGCCGCCATCGACTGCGGTACCAACTCCATCCGTCTGCTGGTCGCCGACGCGCACCCGGACACCGGTGAACTCGTCGACCTCGACCGGCGGATGACGATCGTGCGGCTCGGCCAGGGCGTCGACCGCACCGGCCGGCTGGCGCCCGAGGCGCTGGAGCGCACCTTCGCCGCCTGCCGCGAGTACGCCGAGATCATCAAGGAGCACGGCGCCGAGCGCCTCCGCTTCGTCGCCACCTCCGCCTCCCGCGACGCCGAGAACCGCGACGACTTCGTGCGCGGTGTGCTCGACATCCTCGGGGTCGAGCCCGAGGTCATCACCGGCGACCAGGAGGCGGAGTTCTCCTTCACCGGTGCCACCCGCGAGCTGGCGGAACGCGACGACCTCGCCAAGCCCTACCTGGTGGTGGACATCGGCGGCGGCTCCACCGAGTTCGTCGTCGGCGAGGAGCACGTGCGGGCCGCGCGCTCCGTGGACGTCGGCTGCGTGCGGATGACCGAACGTCACCTCGTGCGCGACGGCAAGGTGAGCGACCCGCCCACCGAGGAGCAGATCGCCGCGATAAGGGCCGACATCCAGGCCGCCCTGGACCTCGCCGAGGAGACCGTCCCGCTGCGCGAGGCGCACACCCTGGTCGGCCTCGCCGGATCGGTCACGACGGTCTCCGCGATCGCCCAGGAGCTGCCCGAGTACGACTCCGCGCGCATCCACCACTCCCGGATCTCCCACGACCGGGTCCGCGAGATCACCGAGTGGCTGCTGCGCTCCACGCACGCCGAGCGCGCGGCCGTACCGTCCATGCACCCGGGCCGGGTCGACGTGATCGGGGCGGGCGCCCTGGTGCTGCTCGCGATCATGGAACGGATCGGCGCCGAGGAGGTCGTCGTCAGCGAGCACGACATCCTCGACGGCATCGCGTGGTCGGTGGCGTAGCGGAGGCGTCGCGTGGTGGCGTGGCTCTCTTTTGTTACTTGCCAGTAGCTGTCGGCTGAGCAGGTCGGATAACGTTTGAGCGTCTCCGAGGGGCCTCCCGGGGCCCCTCGTCGACACCCTGGCGGAAAAGTTCGTGAAGTTCTTCACAAGGAATTGGCCCCCGCAGGGTGTCCGCAAGGGGCCGGTTGGGCCTTTCGGGGCCCCAAGAGCCGTTTGAACATGTTCAGATAGGGTGCGTGCGGGTGCCTCGGTGCGGGGCGTTCCGGGTCCGTTCCGGAGTCCTCACGGACGCCCCGGTCACCCGGAGAGGCAGCTCACGCGGCATTGACAACGGGGCGAACCGCTTCCCGGTTCCACCGCGTCGCATGACCTGCGTCACGCGGGCCGCGGAGTGTAGCACAGGGCCTGTCAGACCTTGTGAAGGGGCGCACGAGCGACCCCCGCTGGGCGGGTGGATACTCGATGGCATGAGCACCACGGAGCGTCCCAGGATCCTCGTAGTAGGCGGTGGGTACGTAGGCCTGTACGCAGCTCGGCGCATTCTCAAGAAGATGCGCTACGGCGAGGCGACCGTCACGGTCGTCGACCCCCGGTCGTACATGACCTACCAGCCCTTCCTGCCCGAAGCCGCCGCCGGCAACATCTCCCCTCGCCACGTCGTCGTCCCGCTGCGACGCGTGCTGCCGAAGGCGGAGGTGCTCACCGGCCGGGTCACCACCATCGACCAGGACCGCAAGGTCGCCACGATCGCCCCCCTGGTGGGCGAGGCGTACGAGCTGCCCTTCGACTACCTGGTCATCGCGATGGGCGCGGTCTCCCGCACCTTCCCGATCCCCGGCCTCGCCGAGCAGGGCATCGGCATGAAGGGCATCGAGGAGTCCATCGGCCTGCGCAACCACGTCCTCGAGCAGCTGGACAAGGCCGACTCGACCAACGACGAGGAGATCCGCCGCAAGGCCCTCACCTTCGTCTTCATCGGCGGTGGCTTCGCGGGTGCGGAGACCATCGGCGAGGTCGAGGACATGGCCCGCGACGCGGCCAAGTACTACAAGAACGTGTCCCGCGAGGACATGCGCTTCGTCCTGGTCGACGCCGCCGACAAGATCCTCCCCGAGGTGGGTCCCAAGCTCGGCCAGTACGGCAAGGAGCACCTCGAGGGCCGCGGTGTGGAGATCTACCTCTCCACCTCCATGGACTCCTGCGTCGACGGCCACGTCGTGCTGAAGAACGGCCTCGAGGTCGACTCCAACACCATTGTGTGGACCGCCGGCGTCAAGCCGAACCCGGCCCTGTCCCGCTTCGGTCTGCCGCTCGGCCCCCGCGGCCACGTCGACTGCGAGCCCACGCTCCAGGTCAAGGGCACGGACTACATCTGGGCCGCCGGTGACAACGCACAGGTCCCGGACCTCGTCGGCCGCAAGGCGGGCAACGAGAACGCCTGGTGCCCGCCGAACGCCCAGCACGCGCTGCGCCAGGCCAAGGTCCTCGGCGACAACGTGGTCTCCGGCATGCGGGGCTTCCCGCAGAAGGAGTACGAGCACGCCAACAAGGGTGCGGTGGCCGGTCTCGGCCTGCACAAGGGCGTGGCGATGATCGTCATGGGCAAGATGAAGATCAAGCTCAAGGGCCGCCTCGCCTGGTACATGCACCGTGGCTACCACGGCATGGCGATGCCGACCTTCAACCGCAAGATCCGCGTCTTCGCCGACTGGACCCTCGGCATGTTCCTCAAGCGCGAGGTCGTCTCCCTGGGCGCCATGGAGAACCCCCGCGAGGAGTTCTACGAGGCCGCCAAGCCGGCGCCGGTCGCCGCCGCCAAGACCGAGGAGAAGGCCAAGGCCTCCTGACCTCCGGTCACCGACTGACCCGAGGGACCTCCCGCCATCCGTGGTGCGGGAGGTCCTTCGGCGTTTCCGGCCCGCCTCCGGCCGTCATCTACATGGTGTGTACAACTGTTTTGCCCAGTTGTAACTCCTTTGCGGGACTGCGCGCGACCCCGCACGGTGTTTACGTGGTAACCGGCATCCGGGATCGTCGTCTTGGAGGTGTGCGCCATGGCCGACGCCGCGTCGCGGCTGAGGAGTCTTGCCGAACAGTTGCTGGGAGCCCCGCTCCCGCTACGGGTGCGAGCCTGGGACGGGTCGCAGGACGGGCCGCCGGACGCTCCGGCACTCGTCGTACGCAACCGCCGCGCCCTGCGCCGCATGCTGTTCAAACCGGGGGAGTTGGGCCTGGCCCGCGCGTGGGTCGCCGGCGACCTGGGCGTCGAAGGGGACCTGTACACCACCCTCGACGTGATGGCGTCCCTGGTGTGGGAGCGCGGCGAGGACGCCCGCGGCCTGAGGGAGGCCGTGCGCGATCCCGCCGTCCGGGCCGCCGCCCGGGACCTGCTGAAGCTCGCCGGACCACCGTTCCCGCCCGCCCCACCGCGTGAGGAGGTCCGCAGACCCCGCCGGCGTCTGCACACCCGGCGCAGCGACAAGCGGGCCATCAGCCACCACTACGACGTCGGCAACGACTTCTACGAGATCGTCCTCGGCCCGTCCATGGTGTACTCGTGCGCCTACTGGGAGGACGGCGGGACCCTGGAGACCGCCCAGCGCGACAAGCTCGAACTGATCAGCGCCAAGCTCGGCCTGACCGCCGGTCAGCGGCTGCTGGACGTCGGCTGCGGCTGGGGCTCCATGGCCATCCACGCCGCCCGTGAGCACGGCGTGAGCGTCGTCGGGGTCACGCTCTCCCAGGAGCAGGCCGTGTACGCCCGTAAGCGCGTCGCCGACGAGGGGCTGACCGACCGGGTGGAGATCAGGGTCCAGGACTACCGGGACGTCATGGACGGCCCCTACGACGCGATCTCCTCCATCGGCATGGCCGAACACGTCGGCGCCGAACGCTACCTGGAGTACGCCCGCCAGCTGTACGACCTGCTGAAGCCCGGCGGGCGACTGCTCAACCACCAGATCGCCCGCCGCCCGCAGCGGGACGAGACGGCGTACAGCGTGGACGCGTTCATCGACGCCTACGTCTTCCCGGACGGCGAACTCGCCCCGGTCGGCACCACCGTCACCCAGCTGGAGCGCGCCGGGTTCGAGGTGCGGGACGTGGAGGCCATCCGCGAGCACTACGCCCGCACCCTGCGCCGGTGGGTCGCCAACCTGGAGGCCGACTGGGACCGCGCGGTCCGCCTGACCAGCCCCGGCCGCGCCCGCGTCTGGCAGCTGTACATGGCCGCCTGCGCGCTCGCCTTCGAACGCAACCGGATCGGCGTCAACCAGGTCCTCGCGATCCGCACCCCCGGCCCGGGCGCCTCCGGGCTCCCGCTGCGGACCCGCGCCTGGACCGCCTGACACACCGCGAGGGCCCCGCTCCGGCGACGGAACGGGGCCCTCGTGCGTCGTGACGGCTACTCGGCCTTGATCGCCGCCAGCATGTTCAGCCGGGCCGCGCGCCGGGCGGGCCACAGGGCGGCCAGGACGCCGACCGTGCCCGCCAGCAGCAGGAAGACCGCCATCCGGCCCCAGGGCAGGACCAGTTCGTACGTCGGCATCTTCGTGCCCAGCAGCTGGCCGGCCGCCCAGCCGAAGAACACCCCCAGGCCGATGCCGAGCACCCCGCCGAACAGGGAGATCACCAGGGACTCCAGACGCACCATCCGCTTGACCGCCTTGCGGTCCAGGCCGATCGCGCGGAGCATGCCGATCTCCTGGGAGCGCTCGAAGACCGACATGGCCAGGGTGTTGATGACCCCGAGGACCGCGACGATCACCGCCATGCCGAGCAGGCCGTAGAGCATGTTCAGCATCGTCGTGAACATCTTCGCGATGTCGTTGGAGATGTCCTGCTTGTCCTGGATCTTGATCGCCGGGTTGCGGCCGAGGGCCTTGGTCAGCCCGTCCTTGGCCTTCTCGGAGGCGCCGTCCGCCGTCTTGACCATGACCTGCATGTCGGCCGGGTCCTTCAGGTGCGGGGTGAGGACCTTGTTGTCGAGCATGATCCCGTTGATCATGTCGTTGCCCTCGTAGATCCCGGCGACGGTCAGCCGCTGCGCCTTGCCGTCCTCGAAGTGCGCGGTGAAGTGCGAGCCGGGCGTCCAGCCGTACTCCTTCGCCCGGTCCTTGTCGACGACGACCCGGCTGCCGCCGACCCGGAAGGCGCCGTCGTCCACCTTGAGGTCCGTCAGCTTCCCGATGGACGAGCCGTCGACGCCGGTCAGGAACTCGGTCCCGCCGTTGATCCGGGACTCGCCGTTGCGCAGCGGGCTGCTCGCGGTGACGCCCTCGGCGGCGGCGACCTTCCGCGCCACGTCGGGGGAGAGCGGGCCGCGGTCGGCCATCGAGACGACGTAGTCCGCGCGGATCGCCGAGGACGCCATCTTGTCGATCGCCGTCTGCAGGCTGCCCGCCATCACCGTCATGCCGGTGATCAGGGTCAGACCGATCATCAGCGCGGACGCGGTGGCCGCCGTACGGCGCGGGTTGCGCACCGAGTTCTGGCGGGCCAGCTTGCCCGAGACGCCGAAGGCGCGCAGCACCGGGGCGGCGGCCGCGATCAGCGGCCGGGACAGCAGCGGGGTCAGGATGAACACGCCGATGATCAGCAGGACGGCACCCAGACCCATGGGGCCCTGCGCCGCGTCGGCGTCCATCGAGGTGGCGGCGAGGACCGTCGCGACACCGGCCGCCGAGAACAGCGCGCCGAACGTGTTGCGCAGCACCAGCGACTTGGTGGTGGACTTGGCGTGCACGCTGCTCATCGCCGCCACCGGCGGGATCTTCGCGGCCCGGCGGCCGGGCAGCCAGGCGGCGAGCATGGTGATGAGGATGCCGACCGCGAGGGCGGACGCCACGGTGCCGGGGCTGATCACCAGCGGCCCGTCGGGCACGCTCGCGCCGAAGGAGCCCAGCAGGGAGCGCAGGCCCGCGCCGATGCCGATGCCGGCGGCGAGCCCCGTCACACCGGCGACCGCGCCGACCGCGAACGCCTCGACGAGCACCGAGCGGGTGACCTGGCGGCGGGAGGCGCCGACGGCGCGCAGCAGGGCCAGTTCCCGGGTGCGCTGGGCGACCAGCATGGTGAAGGTGTTGGCGATGATGAACGTGCCGACGAACAGCGCGATACCGGCGAACACCAGCAGGGCCTGCTTCAGGCCGCTCATCGAGTCGGCGATCTGCTTGGCCTGGTCGTCGGCGAGCTTCTTGCCGGTGGTGGTCTCCACCAGGTGGGCGGGCAGGGCCTTGTCCAGCGCGGACTTCAGCGCGGCCTGGCTGGTTCCGGCCGCGGCCTTCACGTCGATCTCGTCGTACGTGCCCTTCTTGCCGAACAGCGCCTGCGCGGTGGGCGTGTCGAAGAGCGCGAGGCTGCCGCCCGCGGACACGTTGCCGTCGTCGGTGGTGAAGATGCCGGCGAGGGTCGGGGTGAGGACCGGGCCGTTCACGGACAGCCGCACGGTGTCGCCGACCCGGTAGCCGGCCCGCTTCGCGGTCTTGGAGTCCAGCAGCACCTCGCCCCTGCCGTGCGGGGCGTGCCCGCTCACCAGCGGGTACCGGGCGTCCTCGGCGCCCCAGTAGTTGCCGCCGGCGGACTGCCAGTCGCCGCCGACCAGCTTGCCGTCCTGGTCGGCGACGGCGGTGAAGCCGCCGACGACACCGGTGGCGGAGGCGGCGCCCGGGACATGGCCGGCCCGGTCGAGCATGGCCTTGGTCAGGTCGGCGGTCCGGCCGACCTTGTCCCCCTCGGAGTCCTGGTACTCGGGCCGTACGGCGACGTCGACGCGGTCGAAGCCCTTGGCGGAGCTCTTCTGGTAGGCGTCGGAGATGGTGTTGGTGAAGACGAGCGTCCCGGAGACGAAGGCCACGCCGAGCATGACGGCGAGGACGGTCATCATCAGCCGGGCCTTGTGCGCGAGGACGTTGCGCAGGGCGGTGCGGAACATCAGCTGGTACGGCCCTTCGCGTCGAACTGCTTCATCAGGTCGAGGACGGCGTCGGCCGTGGGGGCGTGGATCTCGTCGACGATCCGCCCGTCGGCCAGGAAGACCACACGGTCGGCGTACGCGGCCGCCACCGGGTCGTGCGTCACCATGACCACCGTCTGGCCCAGTTCGCGCACGGAGTTGCGCAGGAAGCCGAGCACCTCGGCGCCGGAGCGCGAGTCGAGGTTTCCGGTCGGCTCGTCACCGAAGATGATGTCGGGCTTGGAGGCGAGGGCACGGGCGACGGCCACGCGCTGCTGCTGGCCGCCGGAGAGCTGCGAGGGCCGGTGGCTGAGCCGCCCGGACAGGCCGACCATCTGGATGACCTGGTCCAGCCACGCCTTGTCGGCCTTCCGGCCCGCGATGTCCATCGGCAGGGTGATGTTCTCCAGCGCGGTCAGCGTCGGCAGCAGGTTGAACGCCTGGAAGATGAAGCCGATCTTGTCGCGGCGGAGCTTGGTGAGCTGCTTGTCCTTCAGGGAGCCCAGTTCGGTGTCGCCGATCCTGACGGACCCGGAGGAGAAGGTGTCGAGGCCGGCCACGCAGTGCATCAGCGTGGACTTGCCGGAGCCGGACGGACCCATGATCGCGGTGAACTCGGCCTGCCGGAAGTCGACGGAGACCCGGTCCAGGGCGACCACCCGGGTCTCACCCTGCCCGTAGATCTTCGACAGCTCCGTGGCGCGTGCGGCCACGGCGGTGGTCCGGCCGGCGGTGGGTGTGGTGGTCACGGGACGGTGCTCCTGTCAGGACGACGTGTTGCATGGGGACCGTTCCATCGTCCCGGCGCCCGACGGCCGTGGAGTCAGTCGCTGTTCCGGTTCCGGAGGGCGACTCGGGTCGGACGGGAGCGCGCGGTGTCATACCTGGGGAGGACGGCCGACCCTGAGACCCGCGTGGTCGAGAAGTTGTCGAGAACAGGTGGAGCGCCCTCGTTCGGTAGGTGAAATTCCGTCATTCCACGTACGCGCGTACTCACGTCACGCCACGCTATTGGCAAGTGCGGATGGCCTGTTCCGTGGGCTGATGCACCCTCAGACGTCAATAAAATAAGACAACATCGGTCCGCCGTTCCGCTGTTCGGGGGATGCGTCCCGATAGGCTCGGACCCTCGAAGCGGAGCCCATGGCCTGCCCGGATGGTGGAATGCAGACACGGCGAGCTTAAACCTCGCTGCCCCTTCGCGGGCGTGCCGGTTCAAGTCCGGCTCCGGGCACCACCTCCCTCTCGACGCCGGGCTGCGCCGGCCTTCTCACCCCTCGTACACCGTCATCACGGCACCCTCCACCTGGATGCGCCGGCCCGCCCGCAGGCCCCCCGCGCGCAGGGCGCGCAGACAGGTGTGGAACAGCTCCAGCTCCTCCGTGTCCAGGATCGCGGCGGCCAGGTTCAGCAGATCGGTCACCGCGCCCTCGGTGAGCACCTCGGGCAGCTCGCCGGAGAGCAGGACGACCGATTCACCGGCGGGACCCCGGACCACCGCGGTGGCCGGCCCGCCATGCACGAACAACACGTTCCCCCCAAAGAGCCCGGGGTCGTGCGGCTGTCGCTCCTCGGGCAGGACGAGAGACTAGCGGGGGATCTCGCCTCATTCGGGTGCAGTCGGATATTTTTCCGATGCGACGGAGAGCGGGCGGTTTGCGGTCACTTCTCCGGGGCCGGCGGCGCGGAGCGTCCCAGCAGGGACTCCACCAGGGCGGCGACGTGCCGGCGGTCCGCGGCCGACAGCTGCTGCACGCTCGCGATGAGCAGGTCCACCTCGGGGTCGGCGGTCCGGGCGGCCGTCTCGTCGGTGTCCCGGCCGGACGGGGTGCCGTACACGTGGATGCCGCAGGCCTCGGCCGCGGCCCGGCGCACGCTGTCGAGCGGCAGCTCCAGGCCCTTCGCCAGGCCCTCCAGCGTGGCCGCCTGGGGCATGCGGACGACCCGGTCGGTGGTGGCCAGGTGGTGGACGGTGGAGCGGGGCACGCCGCCGCGGCGCGCCACGTCGCCGTAGGACCAGCCCTTGCCGTCGAGGCGCTCACGGATCAACTGCTGCAGTGCGTTGGCCACCGAAGTCCACTTCCTGCTCGCCGTTCGACCGGACCGTCCCTGTCGGCGCCGATTCTACGGGCGGGTAGGCGGGCGGCCGAAAGGGTGATTCCCCGAACGGGTTGCGCAGCGGTGCCGCGAGGGCCTACTGTCCAATCTCGTTGGACAGCTCGTCCGACCAAGTTGGACAGAGTCCGGGGGGAACCTGACTCTCTCCGACCGGAACCGCCTGTTTCCCGAGGGGGAATCGACATGTTGAACGCCCACGAGCTCGACGCCGAGTCCGCGGAGCTGCTGCCGGGCCGCGAGGCCCTCGGCCGGCTGAAGTTCAGCTTCGGCAAGACGGTCAACGTCACCAAGCACGTCGCGAACATCAGCGCCCACAACGAGTCCGCCGCCCTGAACGACCACTCCTCGTGGTCCGTGGCCGACTCCGGCGCCGGCCAGACCATCAGCGTCACGCAGTAACGCTCGCGCCCCACCAACCGAAACCACCTGGAAGGACCCCCATCATGAGCATGGACATGCGTGAGCTGGACGGCGAGTCGGCGGAGCTGCTGCCGGGCCGCGAGGCCCTCGGCCGGCTGAAGTTCAGCTTCGGCAAGACGGTCAACGTCACCAAGCACGTCGCGAACATCGACGCCCACAACGAGTCGGCCGCCCTGAACGACCACTCCGCGTGGTCGGACGCCCAGTCGTCGGCCCAGCAGACGATCACCGTCAAGCAGTAACGGCACCGCCGCGACGACGGCTGTGGGGGCGGATCGCACATGGGCGTGCGGGGCGGTCCGCCCCCCGGCCGGTTTCCGGGGGGAAAGCGGTGCCCACCGTGGGGGGAGACCACATATGACGGTGCTCGGAGACGGGCCCGCGCTCTACGACACCGGTCCGGTGCCCGGCCCCGGGGGCTGGCCGGTGACGTACGAGCAGGTGACGACCGGCACCCTGCCGATCGTCGGAATGCCGGCGGGCCCCGTCCCGCGGCTCAGCGCCGGGCTGCGGCTGCACGGCGAGTACCAGGGCTCGGGCTTCACCGAGCCGAAGTACATCGCCCGTCGGGGGGACGGGCAGGTCGTCCAGCTGTCCCGGCTGCTGTACCTGGTGGCGTCGTCCGTCGACGGTGTGCGCGACGCCGACACGATCGCCCACCGGGTCAGCGCCCGCTTCGGCCGCGAGGTCAGCGGCGAGAACGTCCGCTACCTGGTGGAGAACAAGCTCGAACCGCTCGGTGTGTGCCTGCCCGAGGGCCAGGAGGACGGCGAGGTCGACGCCCCGCGCTCCGACCTGCTCCTCGCCCTCAAGGGCCACCGGGTGATCTTCGACGAGCGGCGCACGGCGCGGATCGCGCGGGCGCTGGCCTGGCTGCACCGGCCGGCCGTGGTCGTCGCCGTGCTGCTCGCGGCCGTCGCCATGGACGTGTGGCTGTTCGGCTTCTTCGGGGCGATCGAACCGGTGCTGGAGGTCCTGGACCAGCCGGTGCTGATCCTGATCGTCTTCGGCCTCACCGTGGCCTCCCTCGTCTTCCACGAGTTCGGCCACGCCTCCGCCTGCCGGTACGGCGGCGGCCGCCCCGGCTGCATCGGCTGCGGGCTGTTCCTCATCTGGCCGTCGATGTACACCGACGTCACCGACGTCTACCGGATCTCCCGCGCCGGGCGGCTGCGCACCGACCTCGGCGGGGTGTACTTCAACGTCGTCTTCATGCTGGCCATGGCCGGGGCCTACTTCGCCACCGGGGCGCAGTTCTTCCTGGCCGCGGTCTACCTCGGGCACTTCGAGATCCTGGAACAGCTGATGCCGGCCGTCCGCCTGGACGGCTACTACATCCTCGGCGACCTCGCCGGAGTCCCCGACCTCTACGGCAAGATCAGGCCGATCCTGCTCGCCCTCGTCCCGGGCGCCAAGGGCCGGGCGGCGCGCGTGGAGGTCGCCGGGCTGAAGAAGTCCGCGCGCACCATCGTGGCGACCTGGGTGCTGACGATGGTGCCGCTGATCGTCGGCGAGATGGGCTACGCGCTGTGGAACCTGCCCCGGATCCTCACCACGATGGTCCGCTCGCTGACCGAGCAACTCCTCGGCACCGGTGCGGCGTTCGCCCACGGGCAGATCGTCGCCGGGCTCGTCGGAGTGATCGGCAGCGTCATGCTGCTGTGCCCGATGGCCGGTGTCGTCTACCTGTCCGTGAAGATCGGCGGCCGGCTCTTCCGGGCCGCGAAACGCGCCACGGCCGGCCGGCCCCGGCTGCGGCTGGCGCTGTGCGTGCTCGCCCTCGCCGGACTGACCGGGCTCTCCTACGCCTGGGTGTCCGGGGTGACCCCGAAACCCCTGCCGAAGAAGCCCCCGATCGCGCCGATCCTGCAGCCCGGGGTGCCGACCACCCCGCCCGCGGCCGGGGGCACGTCGACCCCGGCCGACGGCGGCAACGGGGTGCGGGGCACCGGCGGCGGCGCCTCCGCGTCGCCGTCGGCGCTGCCCGGGGCCTCCGCGACGGCGCCGGGTGACGGCCCGTCGGCCGAGGTGGACCTGACCGCGTCGGCGTCCGCTCCGGCGGCCTCGGCTTCCGCCGGCGCACCGGGCGAGCCCACCGGGACCACGACCCACCGGCCGGAGTCCTCCTCCGGCGGGACCACCGAGGCTCCGGGCCCGCCGCCCTCCAGTCCGGTCTCCGATCCGCCGTCCTCCCCGACCCCGTCGGAGAGCGCACCGGCCTCACCTTCCGCGGACCCCTCGTCAGCGGCACCCGCCGACCCGCCGCCCGCGTCGCCCTGACCTCCCGTCCGCCCCGTCCGCTCCCGCTCGGGGAGCCCTCACGACTCACAGGAGAGTCCATGAGCAGCCATCGAAAGGCACGCTCCAGCAGTACCCTCATCACCCGGCGCGCCCTGCGCCTGGGCCTGTTCGCCGCCGGAGTCGCCGGTGTCGCGACCGCCGTGCCGGCCCAGGCGGCCACCGGCGTGCGGCACGCGGCCGTCGTCTCCGACCACGTCTTCAGCCATGCCGACCGGGCCCACCACACCGAGGCGAAGGACTCGTTCACCGTCCGCCAGTTCGGCACGGTCGACGCGACCGGGGTGCGCAACCAGGCCAACGCCGTCTCCGCCGGCTGCTCGGCCGACGACCACTGCCGGTCGGTCGCGCTGTCCTTCCAGATCGTCACCGTCGCCGGGGAGCACACGCACCTCAACGCCGCCAACTACAGCGACGCGGCCAACAAGGAGTGCACCGGCTGCCAGACCCTGGCGGGCGCCTACCAGTTCGTGGTCTCCACACCCACCCCGTTCGGCCTCGACGCGGCCACCCGGCACCGGCTCGACGACATCCACCGTCGGCTGGACGCGCTCACCCGCTCCAAGCTGCCCGCGGCCGAACTGAGGACCCGGGCCGACGGCCTGGCGGGCGAGGTCACCGCGGTCCTGCGCGACGCCGTGGCCCACGCCCCGAAGGCCAAGGCCCAGCCCACCGTCACCCTCCACCGGCACCTGGACGGCTGGCCGGGCCACTGACCCCACCGCCGTCCCGCCCGGCCGCCCGCCGGGTCCGCGAGCGCCTCCCGCGGACCCGGCGGGCGGCCCACCCCTGACTCACCCATTGACATCGCATGCCCCCCGGCGGAGACTCAACGCCCGGGCAGAAGTGAAGGAAATTTCACCAGGCGAACAGCAGGTCCGCTGTGGAGGGACGGAGTCGATGCGCACCACCGTCGGGATCATCGGAGCGGGGTCGGCCGGGCTGCTGCTCGCACGGCTGCTGCACCGCGCCGGTATCGACTCGGTCGTCCTGGAGAGCCGCGACCGCGCCTACGTCGAACAGCGGCAGCGCGCCGGAATCCTGGAGCAGGGCACGGCCGACGTGCTGCGCGCCGCCGGGGCCGGGGAGCGGATGGACCGGGAGGGGCTGCGCCACGACGGCATCGAGCTGCGCTTCGACGGGCGCCGCCACCGCGTCGACTTCCCGGCCCTGACCGGCGGCCGGTCGGTGATGGTGTACGCCCAGACGGAGGTCTGCAAGGACCTCATCGCGCTCCGGCTGAAGGAGGGCGGCCCGCTGCTGTTCGAGGCGGAGGCGCTCGCCGTCGAGGGCGCGGACGGCGACCGGCCGCGGATCCCGTTCCGGCACCAGGGCCGCGAGGACGTCCTGGAGTGCGACCACGTCGTCGGCTGCGACGGCTTCTGGGGCGTGGCCCGCCGGGCCTTCCCGGCCGGGACCTCCCGGGTCTTCGAGCGGTCGTACCCCTACGCCTGGCTCGGCGTCCTGGCCGACGTCCCGCCCTCGCACGACGAACTCGTCTACGCCCGCCACGAACGAGGCTTCGCCCTGCTGTCCATGAGGTCCCCGTCCGTCTCCCGCCTCTACCTCCAGGTCCCCGCCGGGACGGACGCCGGGCGGTGGAGCGACGAGGAGATCTGGGACGAGCTGGAACGCCGCTGCGCGACCGACGACGACCGGCGGCTGGAGCGGGGCCCGATCACCCAGAAGTCGGTCACCCCCATGCGTTCCTTCGTGCACGAGCCGATGCGCCACGGCCGCCTCCTGCTCGCCGGGGACGCCGCCCACATCGTGCCGCCGACGGGCGCCAAGGGGCTGAACCTCGCCGTGGGCGACGTCGTCACCCTCGCCCGCGCCCTCGCCCACGAGAGGGAGACCGGCTCCCCGGACCTCCTCGACGCCTACTCCGCGACCTGCCTGCGCCGCGTCTGGCAGGCCGAGCGGTTCTCCTACGACATGACGACCCTGCTGCACCCCGCCCCGGACGCCACCGCCTTCGACGCCCGCCTCCAGCAGGCCCGGCTGGAACGCATCGCCTCCTCCCGCGCGGCCGAGACCGACCTCGCCGAGGCGTACACGGGGTTTCCTCTGTAGCGTGTGGCGCAGCACGGCGAAGGGAAGATCCGTAAGGGAAAGATCCTCCCGAGGTATTACGGACGGTCTTTTGCCAATCCATTACTCTTGAGCCAAGGCCACGCAGGGTGGCCATGGAGGAGTGAAATGAGGAGCAGCAACCCGGTCTTCTCGCGACGGGGGTTCAGCCGCGACAACGGCTACGCCGGTTTCAACACCGCACCGCAGGCCGGGTACGCAGGCAACCCCTACGCGCAGAACCCGTACGCGCAGAACCCTTACGCCCAGCAGGACGTCCAGTACGGCGCCCCGCCGCAGGCCCCGGCCACCACCGACCGGATGACGATGGACGACGTCGTCGTCCGCTCGGCCCTCACGCTCGGCACGGTCGCCGTCGGCGCCGTCCTCGCCTGGGCGCTGCTGCCGGTCTCGGCGACGAGCTACGGCCTGGCCATCGGTTCCGCGCTGATCGCGTTCGTGCTGGCGATGGTCCAGAGCTTCAAGCGCACCCCGGTGCCCGCGCTGATCCTCGGGTACGCCGCGTTCGAGGGCGTCTTCCTCGGCGTCATCAGCGAGATGTACAACAGCCGTTGGAGCGGCGCCCCGTTCCAGGCGGTGCTCGGCACCATGGCGGTCTCGGGCGCGACCCTGCTCGTCTACAAGGCCGGCTGGATCCGCGTCACCGCCCGCTACGCCCGCATCGGCATGGCCATCGCCATGGCGTTCCTGGTCGTCATGGCGGTTAACCTGCTGCTGGTGGTGTTCGGCGTCGCCGAGAACGGCGGGCTGCGCAGCTTCGGCCCGCTCGGCGCGCTGGTCGGCATCATCGCGATCGTGCTCGGCGCGTTCTTCCTGACCCTCGACTTCAAGCAGATCGAGGACGGCATCGCCTACGGCGCCCCGCGCAACGAGTCCTGGCTGGCCGCGTTCGGCCTGACCGTGACGCTGGTGTGGATCTACCTGGAGATGCTGCGGCTGGTGGCGATCTTCACCAACAACGACTAGCGCACACGCCGGTCGTGGATGAGGCCCCGGGCTGTACCGCCCGGGGCCTTCGCACGTCTAGAGCAGCTTGCGGGCCGCCCTCCTCAGGTCGTACTCGTGGACGATCGCCTTCGCGTGGCCGTACGCGAGGTCGTATTCGTGCCGGAGCCAGCTGACCTTCTCCTCGAAGCGGAACAGTGCCGGGCCTTCTTCGACGGCGCGCAGCCAGTCGGAGACTTCCCGGCCGGTGCAGTGGGGGATGCGGGCGAGCAGATTGCGGTGGGTCTCCTCGGAGAAGAGCTGGGACATCGGCGCCTCCGAACGCAAAGGGGATGTAAGCCGGTCCTTCACGTCACCGTGCCTGAGCGTTCGCGTATTGGCAACAGTGCGGCGCGTTACGCTCGGCGCGTGGTTGATACGACGCCCTTGACCAAAGCAGTGGATCACTTCGCCGACCGGCTGCGGGCGGCGCCGCAAAGTCGCCTCCAGCGGGGCGCCGCGGCCGAGGCCCTGGCGCTGGCCAGGGAGTTGGCCCTGCGGGCCCAGCGGATCGAGGATCCGGCCGGGGAGCCGCACCAGATGCCGGACGCGGGGATGTTCGCGGCGGCCGATCAGATCCTCGTGGCCGCACACGACTTGGCCGTGGTGCTGACGAGTGAGGACGAGGTCGCCGAGGCGGTACGGGTGGTGGAGGAGGCGCGGCAGCGGGCGGGTGTGTGAGCGCCGGCGCGACGCGACGGCGCTCGGGCACGGCGACGACCCGGCGGGACGCGACGACCCGGCGGGACGCGACGACCCGGCGGGGCGCGACGGCTCAGAGGGACGCGATGACCCGGTCCGCCAGGATGTAGACCGTCTCCTCGCCGCAGGCGAAGGTGAGGGTGTAGGCGCCGGAGATGCCGGAGCCGCCGAGGAGGTACGGGGTCTCGCCCGCCGCCACGGCCGCCGCCAGGCGCTCGGCGGTGTCGCGGTGGCCCGGGGTCATGCACAGGGTGGTGCCGTCGGCGAAGACGTAGACGTCGAGGGTGCCGAGCGGACCCGGGCGCACGTCGGCGAGTTCGACCTGCTCGGCGGCCAGCTCCTCCAGCGTGGTGACCGTGCGCTCGTGGTCGTTCACCGCGGGCGACTGCACCGGGACGAAGTCCGGGTGCGAGGGGTGACGGCGGCGGGCCGCGGCCAGCTCCGGGGAGTCCCCGGGGAACTCCTCGGGCTCGGCGGTCGGCTCGGACACCGGCTCCAGGCCCGCGAAGTCCGTCTGCCGGGGCAGGAAGAGGTCGGCCTCGGTCAGCCCGAGCAGGGAGGGCGCGTCCGACGCGTCACGGGCCTCCTGGGCGGCCCAGAAGGCGCGCGCCTCGGCCAGCTCGCGCTCCCGCTCCTCGGCGAGCGCCTCGGCCACGGCCGCGCGTATCTGGTCGGCGTCGGCGTGGCTGCGGGCGTGCGGCAGCAGGGCGCGGGTCGCGGCGGCCTGGTCCTCCGTGAGCTGCCGCTGCAGCTCCGAGAGCTGACGGCGCAGCTTCAGGACGGTGCGCAGGACGGCGACGCCCACGGCGCCCGTGGCGGCCGTGGTGAGCAGCAAGGCGATCGGCATGGCGCTCACTGACGTACTCCCGGTTCAAAGTCGACCCCCGACTTCCTACATCAGCTTGAAGGGCGGACTAACCAGCTGTCAGTGCGTAACGTCACGAAACGGACATGACTTTGGGCCGGTGGTTTCGTCGCCCGGTGCGCTGACCTGGTTTGACCTGCACCGATGCGTCCAGGGGGCGATATAGGTCACATCATGGGGGAGATTGGATCACAGAAAGGCCCAGAACCTTGGAGTTTCCTCGGTTCTGGGCCACTTCCTGACGTAAGGTGTCCGACTCGCTACGGACGGTGTGTCAGCTGAGGCGCTCGATGACCATCGCCATGCCCTGGCCGCCGCCGACGCACATCGTCTCCAGGCCGAACTGCTTGTCGTGCCACTGCAGGGAGTTGATGAGCGTGCCGGTGATGCGGGCGCCGGTCATGCCGAAGGGGTGGCCCACGGCGATGGCGCCGCCGTTGACGTTCACCTTGTCGAGGTCGATGCCGAGGTCCCGGTAGGAGGGGATCACCTGGGCGGCGAAGGCCTCGTTGATCTCGACCAGGTCGATGTCGCCGACGGTGAGGCCGGCCCGCCGCAGGGCCTGCTTGCTGGCCTCGACCGGGCCCAGGCCCATGATCTCGGGGGAGAGGCCGGAGACACCGGTGGAGACGATGCGGGCCAGCGGGGTCAGACCCAGCTCGCGGGCCTTGGTGTCGGACATGATGACGACCGCGGCGGCGCCGTCGTTGAGCGGGCAGCAGTTGCCGGCGGTGACGAGCCCGTCGGGGCGGAAGACCGGCTTCAGGCCGGAGACGCCCTCCACGGTGACGCCGGCGCGCGGGCCGTCGTCCTTGCCGACCACCGTGCCGTCGGGAAGCGTGACGGGGGTGATCTCGCGCTCCCAGAAGCCGTTCTTGATGGCTTCCTCGGCGAGGTTCTGCGAGCGGACGCCGAACTCGTCCATGTCCTGGCGGGTGACGCCCTTGACGCGGGCCAGGTTCTCGGCGGTCTGGCCCATCGCGATGTAGGCGTCGGGGACGAGGCCGTCCTCGCGCGGGTCGTGCCAGGTGGTGCCCTCCTGCTCCGCGACGGCGGCGGTGCGGGCCTCGGCCTCGGCGAAGAACGGGTTGTGCGTGTCGGGCAGGCTGTCGGAGTTGCCCTTGACGAACCGGGAGACCATCTCGACACCGGCCGAGATGAAGACGTCGCCCTCGCCGGCCTTGATGGCGTGCAGGGCCATGCGGCTGGTCTGCAGGGACGAGGAGCAGTACCGGGTGACGGTGCAGCCCGGCAGGTGGTCCATGCCCATCTGCACGGCGACGATGCGGCCGAGGTTGTTGCCCTGCTCGCCGCCGGGCAGGCCGCAGCCGAGCATCAGGTCGTCGATGTCCCGCGGGTCGAGCTCCGGGACCTTGGCGAGCGCCGCCTGGATGATCGTGGCGGTCAGGTCGTCCGGGCGCAGGTCCTTCAGGGAGCCCTTGAAAGCGCGGCCGATGGGGGAGCGGGCGGTTGAGACGATGACGGCTTCGGGCATCACGGCTCCATTCGAAAGGGGCGGCGCGCAGCGCCTCGTCGAGGGGCGGCGCTCGGGCGACGGGTGGGCGGTCTTCGGGCAGGCCTGGTTGGGAAGTTACCGCTACGTATGGGCCGGGTCACTGGGATGGCGGTGTGACACTGACCGCAATTTACTAAGCGCTTGCTTGGGATCCCGGCGCGGTCACACCGAGGGGCGGGCCGGCTCGGCCTCCGGCACCCGGCGCCGCCGCCGGCGCTTCAGCAGTGCCCACGGTCCCCGCGGCCCCGTCGGCATCGCCGCCGTCACCTCGGTGCCGGCCTCCGACGCCGCCTCGGCCGCGGCGCGGGCGACCGGCAGGAAGCCCTCGCGGCGGAAGACGTCCGGCCGTTCCTCCTCCGCCGGCCACAGCCCGAGCGCCGCGCACACCGTCGGCAGGACGGCCATCGCCGCCGTCGCGTACCCCTCGGCCGAGGGGTGGTAGTTGTCCGGGCCGAACAGCTCGCGCGGGTTCGCCTCGAACTCCGGGCCCAGCAGGTCACCGAGGGACACGGTCCGTCCCCCCTGCTCCACCGCGCCGATCGTCTGCGCCGCCGCCAGCTGCCGCGACGCCCGCCGGGCCAGCCAGCGCAGCGGCTGCTGCACCGGTTCGATGGTGCCGAGGTCGGGGCAGGTGCCGACCACCACCTCCGCGCCGGCCGTGCGCAGCCGTCGTACCGCCGCCGACAGGTGCCGCACCGAGCGGGTCGGCGGCATCCGGTGGGTCACGTCGTTCGCCCCGATCATGATCACGCAGATGTCGGGGACGGGCAGCGGCGAGGACAGCACCAGGGCCACCTGACGGTCCAGGTCGTCGGACTGCGCCCCGGGCAGGGCGACGTTGCGCAGCTCCACCGGCCGCTCCGCCACGGCCGCGAGCCCCGACGCCAGCAGCGCGCCCGGTGTCTGGCCCGAGCGGTGCACGCCCTGGCCCGCCGCCGTGGAGTCGCCCAGCATGGTCAGCCTGAGGGGCGGCTCGCCGGGGGCGTCGTACGCATGGCCGTAGACGCCGTCGGCCACCGGCACCCGGCCGCTGCTGCCGTTGCCCACATGGCGCCGTGCCAGCCGCACCTCCGCCAGCAGCAGCCCGACGGTGGCGGCGCCGACCAGTCCGACCCCGCCGCCGCCGTACGCCGCCCCGGCCGCGATGCGCCGGGCCACCCTCGCCCTCGACATGCTCGTCATGCGTCGCCGCCACCTCCTCGTAGCCGTACATCCACTCCTTGCCCCGTACGGCCCGTGCATCAATCTCAACGGGGAGTGAACGCCCGACCCGGGTCATCCGGGGGCCGTAGGCTGGCGACACCACTACGACCACAGTTTTTTGCAAGCAACCGGAGACAACGGTGCATTTCCACGACTCGATGATCAGCCTCGTCGGCAACACCCCGCTGGTGCGGCTCAACAGCGTCACCCAGGGCATCCAGGCCACCGTCCTGGCCAAGGTGGAGTACTTCAACCCGGGCGGCTCCGTGAAGGACCGCATCGCCCTGCGCATGATCGAGGCCGCCGAGCAGAGCGGGGAGCTCAAGCCGGGCGGCACCATCGTCGAGCCGACCAGCGGCAACACCGGGGTCGGACTCGCCATCGTGGCCCAGCAGAAGGGCTACAAGTGCATCTTCGTCTGCCCCGACAAGGTCTCCACCGACAAGATCAACGTGCTGCGGGCCTACGGCGCCGAAGTGGTCGTGTGCCCGACCGCCGTGGCGCCCGAGCACCCGGACTCCTACTACAACGTGTCCGACCGGCTGGTCCGTGAGACCCCCGGCGCCTGGAAGCCCGACCAGTACTCCAACCCCAACAACCCGCTCTCGCACTATCACTCGACCGGCCCCGAGCTGTGGGAGCAGACCGAGGGGAAGATCACCCACTTCGTGGCGGGCGTCGGCACCGGCGGCACCATCTCCGGCACCGGCAACTACCTGAAGGAGATCAGCGGCGGCAAGGTCGAGGTCGTCGGCGCCGACCCCGAGGGCTCCGTGTACTCCGGCGGCTCCGGCCGGCCCTACCTGGTCGAGGGCGTCGGTGAGGACTTCTGGCCGACCGCCTACGACCGCTCCGTCGCGGACGAGATCGTCGCCGTCTCCGACAAGGACTCCTTCCAGATGACCCGCCGTCTGGCCAAGGAGGAGGGGCTGCTCGTCGGCGGCTCCTGCGGCATGGCCGTCGTCGCGGCGCTGCGGGTCGCCGAGCGGCTCGGCCCGGACGACGTCGTGGTCGTCCTGCTCCCCGACAGCGGCCGCGGCTACCTCAGCAAGATCTTCAACGACGAGTGGATGGCCGACTACGGCTTCCTGGAGGACGAGGGCCCGAGCGCCCGCGTCGCCGACGTGCTGAGCGACAAGGCCGCCGGTGCCATCCCCTCCCTCGTGCACATGCACCCCGAGGAGACCGTCGGCCAGGCCATCGAGGTGCTGCGCGAGTACGGCGTCTCGCAGATGCCGGTCGTCAAGCCGGGCGCCGGTCACCCGGACGTGATGGCCGCCGAGGTCGTCGGCTCGGTCGTCGAACGGGAGCTGCTGGACGCCCTGTTCTCCAAGCGGGCCTCCCTCGAGGACCCGCTGGAGAAGCACATGTGCGCCCCGCTGCCCCAGGTCGGCTCCGGTGAGCCGGTCGGCGACCTGATGCAGGTGCTCGGCACGGCCGACGCGGCGATCGTCCTCGTCGAGGGCAAGCCGACCGGTGTGGTCAGCCGGCAGGACCTGCTGGCCTTCCTGGCCAAGGGCGGGAAGTAGCGGCGAACCCGGGGTGAACCGCGCGTGGCCGAGGCGAACTTCCGGTGACCCGGGCCGGTCGAGCCGTACCGGAAGTGTCACGTGCGCGCAGCACCCGCTTAACACGGGTCCGGCACATTAGGGGGTGTCGGCAGGGCGGGAGCGGCTCCCCGCCCAGGCCGGCGCCGAACGGCGCCAAGGACCTCCGGAGCGGCTCCCGGACCTCCATGGACGCCACGGACGCGCAAGCCAGGCCCTGACCGGCCCGCGTCCCTCGCGGGGACCGCCGTCGTCCCGCCCCCCGGCAACGGGGGTGCGGCGGTCCCCGCGAAAGTCTTCCCGGCGGGAAGGTCCTCTCAGCGCGCCGCGCCGCTCGACTCCCAGCTTCCCAGCAGCGCCAGGCGTTCCGCCGTCTCCGAGCCCGGTTCCGGGGTGTAGACGACAACCGTCTGGTCCGGGGCCGCGGGAAGGGTCAGGGTCTCGTACGGCAGAGTCAGCAGGCCCGCCACCGGGTGCCGGAGCTTCTTCACGCCGTACGCGCACTCCCTGACCTCGTGGTCCGCCCACATCCGGCGGAAGTCCTCGCTCTTCAGGGAGAGTTCGCCGACCAGCGCGCACAGCTCGGGGTCGTCGGCCCAGCGGCCCGCGCTCAGGCGCAGATGGGCCACCGTCTGGGCGGCCACCGCGTGCCACTCGGGGTACAGCTCCCGGCCGGCCGGGACCAGGAAGACCTGCCGGGGCATGCTCCGCTCCGCCGGCGCCATGCGGCTGAAGCCCATCACCGCGTCCCCGAGGGCGTTCCAGGCCAGGACCTCCATGCGGCGGCCCAGCACGAGCGCCGGGCTGCGCTCCATGCCGTCCAGCATGATCTGGATACCGGGGCGCACCCGGTCCACCGCGGCCTGCCGCCTCCCGCGCTGCCGGGGCGGACGGGCCACCGTCAGCAGATGGGCGTGCTCGGTCTCGTTCAGCCGCAGCACCCGGGCGATCGCGTCCAGCACGGCGTCACTGACCGACGTCCCCCGGCCCTGCTCCAGCCGGATGTAGTAGTCGACGCTGACCCCCGCGAGCTGCGCCACCTCCTCGCGGCGCAGACCCGGCACGCGGCGCCGTCCGTGGCTGGGCAGCCCCACCTCCTCGGGCTGGATCCGAGCGCGGCGCGAGCGCAGGAAGTCGCCGACTTCCCCTTCCAACCAGTCCCCGTCCATACGGCGATCGTAGGGGAGCGGCCGGCCGCCAACCTGGTACTGGCAGACCCAGGAAAAGCGCATCCCTGGGTACGGCGGCGGAACGCGGCGAGGGTGGTGTCAGCCGCCGGGGAGCCGCCCCGGCGGGACGAACCAGGGGGAACACCCATGTCGTACGAGAACCTGTCCGGCCGCACCGCCGTCGTCACCGGGGCCGCCAGCGGCATCGGCGAGGCCCTCGCCCGGCAGCTCGCCGCCGAGGGCGCCCGGGTGGCCCTGCTCGCCCGGCGCGCGGACCGGCTGCAGACGGTGGTGGACAAGATCCGGGCCGACGGCGGCGAGGCGCTCGCGGTGGCCGCCGACGTCACCGACGACACGTCCGTGACGGCCGCCCGGGACCTGGTGCACGAGACGTTCGGGCCCGTGGACCTCGTCGTCAACAACGCCGGTGTCATGCTCCCGAACCCCGTCGCCGAGGGCCGGATCGACGAGTGGCAGCGGATGCTCGACACCAACGTCACCGGGGTGCTGCGGGTGATCCGCGCCTTCGGCGCCGACCTGGTCGCCGCCGCCGGTGAGGGCCGGTCCGCCGACCTGGTGAATATCTCCTCCATCGGCGCCCACATCCCGTTCCCGAACTACGCGGTGTACGGCGCCACCAAGGCCGCCGTCACCTATCTCTCGCAGTCCCTGCGCACCGAGTACGGGCCGCGCGACGTCCGGGTGACGAACATCGAGCCGGGGCTGACGGAGACCGAACTGGCCACGCACGTCGACAGCACGGAGCTGTCCGGGCAGCTGGACGGCATGTTCGAGGCGATCGGCGGGCTGGCGGCGGCCGAGGTCGCGGACGTCGTCGCGTACGCCGCCAGCCGGCCCCGGCACGTCAACCTCCGCCAGATCATGGTCCTGCCGACCCGGCAGGCCTGATCCGGTCGGTCCGCTCAGTCCCGCCGGGCGGACCGCCCGCGGAACCCGTCGAGCAGCTCCGGGTTGAGCCGCACGGCCTGGGCGATGTTGACACCGACGATGCCGCCCCAGGTGACCGCCACCCCGCCGATGCCGGCGAAGACGCCGCCGAGCGCGGTCAGCGGGATCGCCAGGACCAGCGAGACGATGGCGAACCCGAACCGCTCCCCCCAGGAGTCGGCCGGCTTCGGCCGCCAGCTGCCGCGCGCCACCGTCATCTGCTGCTCGGCCAGGTGCCGGCGCACACGGCGGTCCACGGTGTCGTCGATCCGCTGCTCGACCTTCTCCAGGAAGGAGTCCACCAGGGCGGTGTCGTACTCCTCGCCCAGTTCCCTGCGTGCCCGCACGGTGGCGTCGAGGTCCTTCTCGAGGTCGACGTCCCGCGTGTCCGGTGTGCTCATGCCGTTCAGCCTAGGGAGCGGTCGTCCCCGCCGCACTGGGGTTAGCCCCCCTGTCCTGCGGGGGCTCCGGCGCGGGCGCGACGCCCTTCCGGGCGACCAGCCGGTACAGCAGCGCCGGTACGGCCAGGCCGACGATCCAGGAGATGTCCGCGCCGCCCAGCGGGTCCACCAGGGGACCGGTGTAGAAGCCCGTGGCGAGGAACGGCAGCTGGGCGAGCAGACCGGCCGCGTACACGGCGAGCGCGTCCCAGCGCCAGGCGCCGTAGCGGCCGTGCGGGTCGGACAGGGCCGGGATGTCGTATCGCTCCTTGGAGATCAGGTAGTAGTCGACCAGGTTGATCGCCGACCAGGGCGTGAAGAAGGTCAGCAGGAACAGCAGGAAGTCCTTGAAGGAGGACAGGAAGCTGTCCTTGCCCAGCAGGGCCACCGCCGTGCCCGCGACCATGACGAGCCCGATGTACGCGGCCCGGCCGGCCCGTGACAGCTGCCGTTGGCCCCGGAAGCCGCTCACGCTCGTCACCATCGACATGAAACCGCCGTAGGTGTTGAGGACGTTGATGGTGAGCTTGCCCAGCGCGATGACGAAGTAGAAGAGGGAGGCGACCAGGCCGGTGCCGCCGAGGGCGACGACGTAACCGACCTGGCTGTCCAGGAACTTCCCGCCCGCCGTGGCCGCGACCAGCACCCCGAAGGTCATCGACCACTGGGAGCCGATCGCCGAGCCGGACAGGGTCCACCAGAAGGTCGCCCTGGTGGACGTCGTACGCGGCAGATAGCGCGAGTAGTCCGCCACGTACGGCCCGAACGCCAGCTGCCAGGACGCCGACAGGGACATCGCCAGCAGGAACATCGGCAGCGAGAAGTGGGCGTCGTGCAGCAGGGACGACAGGTCGGCGCGGTCGAGGAGGCGGATGCCCAGGTAGACGAAGGCGAGCGCGCAGATCGTGCTCGCGATCCGGCCGAGCGCGTGGATGACCCGGTAGCCGACCACCGCCACGACCGCAGTGACGGCCGCGAAGACGACGATCCCCGTCGTGTCGTCGGTGTGCGTCAGCTCGCCCACCGCCTGCCCGGCGAGCACGCTGCCGGACGCGAAGAAGCCGACGTACATCACGATCACCAGCAGCAGTGGTACGACCGCCCCGCGCACCCCGAACTGGGCCCGCGACTGGATCATCTGCGGCAGGCCCAGCTTCGGGCCCTGGGCCGAGTGCAGGGCCATCACCGCGCCGCCCAGCAGGTTGCCGAGCAGCAGCCCGGCGACCGACCACACCACGTCGCCGCCGAAGACGACCGCGAGGGCGCCGGTGACGACCGCCGTGATCTGCAGGTTGGCGCCCAGCCACAGGGTGAACTGGCTGAAGGCCGTGCCGTGCCGCTCCTCGTCCGGGACGACGTCGATGGAGCGCAGTTCCACCAGGCCGCTCATCTACTTCACCAGCCCGTGCTGCCGGGCGTAGGCGTTCGCCACGTCCTCGGGGTCCTTCTTGTCCTTGTCCACCTGGCGGTTCAGCTCGGTGAGCTGGGCCGTGGTCAGCAGGTTGCCCAGCTTCGCGAGGGCCTTGCGGACCGTGTCGTCGGCCTTGCGGTCGGCGATGAGGGGGACGATGTGCTGGCTGGGGACGAGGTGCTCGGGGTCGGTGAGGACCACCCAGTCGTTGGCCCGGATGTCGGTGTCGGTGGTGAAGAGGTTCGCCACGTCCACGTCGCCCTTCTTCAGGGCGCCCTTGACCAGCGGGCCGTCGGAGTCCAGCGACTTGAACTCCTTGAACTCCACGCCGTACACCTCCTTCAGGCCGACCGCTCCGACCTGGCGCTTCTTCACCTCGGGCGCGGCGCCGACGACCAGCTTCCCGTTCTGTTTCCTCAGGTCGGCGAGGGAGACCAGGCCGTACTTCCTGGCGGTCTCGCGGGTGACGACGAAGGCGTCGGAGTCCTCCGCCATGCCGTACGGCAGCACCTGGAGGCCGGCCGGCAGCGCCTGGGCGAGGGCGTTCTGCATCTCGCCCGACTCGGTGGCCGTGACCTTCGGGGCGAGGTAGTCGAGGAGGGCGCCCTGGTACTCGGGCAGCAGGTCGATGTCGCCGCCTTCGAGGGCGGGGATGACGATCTCGCGGGTGCCGAGGTTGGGGCGGACGGTCGTCTTCACGCCGGCTCCCGCCAGGGCGGCCGCGTAGAGGTGGCCGAGCACCTGGTTCTCGGTGAAGTTGGCCGTGCCGATGGTGACTCCGCCCTTGCTGGAGCCACCGCCGCCGGAGCCGGATCCCTGGCCCTTGAGGGAGGTGATCCCGCCGCCGCAGGCGGCGAGAGCGGGGACGGAGGCGACCGCGAACAGGCCGCCGAGGACGGTACGACGATGCATCGGGGGGCTCCTAGGCGGTGCGGTGTCGGAAGAGGAAGCGCTGGACGGAGGCGAGGGCCACGTCCAGGACGACGGCGACGACGGCGACCAGCACCGCGCCGCCGAGCACCTGGACGAGGTCGCGCTGGGCGAGACCGTCGAAGACGTAGCGGCCCAGGCCGCCGAAGGAGACGTACGCGGCGATGGTCGCCGTGGCGACGACCTGGATCAGGGCCAGGCGCAGGCCGGTCATGATCAGCGGCAGTGCGAGCGGCAGCTCCACCTGGAGGAGGACCTGATGGCCGCGCATGCCCTGGCCGCGGGCGGCGTCGCGCACGTCCGGGTCGACGGCCGTCATGCCCGCGTAGGTGTTGGTGACGATGGCCGGGACCGCGAGGGCGACCAGGGCGACGTACACCGGCAGCATCGACAGGCCGCCGGCCAGGAAGACCAGGACGACCAGGCCGACGGTCGGTAGGGCGCGTCCGAACGAGGCGAGGTTGATGGCGAGGAAGGCGCCCTTGCCGGTGTGGCCGATCAGCAGGCCGAGCGGGAGTCCGATGGCGGCGGCGATCAGCGTGGCCAGCAGGGAGTACTGGAGGTGCTCGGCGAGGCGGTGGGCGATGCCGTCGGGCCCGGTCCACTGGGCGCCGCTGGTCAGCCAGGTACCGAGGTTCTTGAACAGGTCGAACATCTCAGGCTCGCCTCCTGGTCCAGGGGGTGAGGGCGTACTGGACGGCGACCAGCAGCGCGTCGGCGACGACGGCGAGGAGCAGGGTGAGGACCACGCCGGCGATCACCGGGGTGGGGAAGTCGCGCTGGAAGCCGTCGGTGAAGAGCTGGCCGAGGCCGCCGTCGCCGATGTAGGTGGCGACGGAGACCAGGGAGATCGACATGACCGTGGCGATGCGGACGCCCGCGAAGATCACGGGGAGCGCGAGGGGCAGCTCGACCGTGAGGAGCGTGCGCAGGGGGCGCGTGCCCATCGCCTTCGCGGCCTCCTTCACCTTCACGGGGACCGAGTCGAGGCCCTCGACCGTGTTCCGCAGCAGCACGACCAGCGTGTAGACCGTCAGGCCGGTCACGGTGGTGGTGCGGGTCAGGCCGCTGACCGGCAGGAGCAGCACGAAGATCGCGATCGAGGGGATCGTGAACAGGACGTTCGAGGCGCCGAGCAGGAAGCCGCGAAGGGGGCGGACCCGGTGGGCGACCACGGCCAGCGGGAGCGAGATCAGCAGGCCGAGGGCGACGGCCGTCAGGGCGGCCTGGAGGTGGGAGAGCGTGAGAGTCGTGAGGTCGTCGGTGTGGGCGGACATCCAGGACCAGTCGATCGTCATGCGGCCACCCGCACTTCGGCATGCGCACGGCCCGCGCGCTCGTGGATGTCGTCCCGGGAGGAGACGCCGGTGAGGACGCCGTCGGCGTCGACGCGGGCGATCAGGCCGGTGGGGGAGGCGACCGACTCGTTGAGGGCGGAGAGGAGGGAGTCGGTGTCCCTCAGCGGGCGTACGGGGGTCTCGGCGTCCTTCGAGGCCCAGTGCAGGGGCCTGTTATGGGCGTCGAGGACGAGGGTCCAGGTGTCGCCTTCCGGCGCCGGGCCCTGCGGGACGTCGGCGAGGGTCGTCAGCGACAGCAGCTTCAGTCCGCGCTCGGCACCGAGGAAGTCGGCCACGAAGTCGTCGGCGGGGCGGGCCAGGAGCTCGGCGGGCGGGGCGCACTGGACGAGGTGGCCGCCGGTGCGGAAGACCGCGATCCGGTCGCCGAGCCGCACGGCCTCGTCGATGTCGTGCGTGACGAAGACGATGGTCTTGCTCAACTCCTTCTGCAGCCGCAGCAGTTCGTCCTGGAGCTGGGTGCGGACGACCGGGTCGACCGCGCCGAACGGCTCGTCCATGAGCAGCACCGGCGGGTCGGCGGCCAGGGCGCGGGCCACGCCGACGCGCTGCTGCTGGCCGCCGGAGAGCTGGTGCGGGTAGCGCTTGCCCGCGTCGGCGGCCAGGCCGACGGTCTCCAGGAGTTCGGCGGCGCGGGCCCGGGCCTTCCTGCGGTTCCAGCCGAGCAGCAGCGGGACGGTGGCGATGTTGTCGAGCACCGTGCGGTGCGGGAAGAGGCCGGCCTGCTGGATGACGTAGCCGATGGAGCGGCGCAGCTCGGCCGCGTCCTGCCGGGTGACGTCCTTGCCGCCGACGCGGATGGTGCCGGAGGTCGGCTCGACCATCCGGTTGATCATCCGCAGGGTGGTCGTCTTGCCGCAACCGGAGGAGCCGACCAGGACGGTGATGCCGCCCTCCGGCATCTCCAGGTCGAGGTCGTGGACCGCCGTGGTGCCGTTCGGGAAACGCTTGTGGACCGCATCGAACTGGATCATGAGATGTCCCTTGCCCGGCTGTATAACGTCATGCAGAGTTCTTGGTGTCTGAATAGGTTGTCAATGCTTCAGTGTTAAACCGAGGTAATCGATGACCGCAGGGCAAGAATCGATGTCCGAGTTGAGGGGAGTTTGGGCTTGATGTCGTCTCGCATCGTGGACGCTCCGATGTCCGTGCGGTCCGCGGCCGTCGTCCTCGACGGCACCGCACTCGGCGTCGAGGACGTCGTACGCCTGGCCGACGGCGCGGCGCGGCCCGTCCCCGAGGCCGGCGCGATGCGGCGGGTGGAGGAGTCCTGGAACGCCGCACGGAGCATCGCGGCCACCGGGCGGGTCTACGGCCGCTCCACCGGGGTCGGCGCGAACCGGAACGAGGACGTGCCCACCGACGCCGCCGCCGGACACGGCCTGCGCCTGCTGCGCAGCCACGCCGGCGCCATCGGCGAGCAGCTCCCCGCCCGCCAGGTGCGCGCGATGCTCGCCGTCCGGGCCAACCAGCTGCTGGCCGGGGGCGCCGGGCTGCGGCCGGGCGTGGTGACCGCGCTGTGCGAGGCCCTGCGCGCGGGCGCGTACCCGGTCGTCAACGAGTTCGGCTCCGTCGGCACCGGCGACATCGCGGCCCTGGCCCAAGTGGGGCTCGCGCTGGCCGGGGAGCATCCGTGGCGCGGCGCGGGCGCTCCCGAGCCGCAGCCCCTCGACAACAACGACGCCCTCGCCCTGATCAGCAGCAACGCCCTCACTCTCGGCCAGTCCGCGCTCGCCCTGCACGAACTGCGCGGGCTCGTCGGCGCCACCCAGGTCGTCGCCGCGCTGTCCCTGTTCGCCGTCGACGGCTCCCACGAGGCGTACGCCGCTCCCGTGCACGCCGCCCGCCCGCACCGGGGGAGCACCGAGGTGGCCCGGCGGATGCGGGAGCTGATCGGCGCCGCCGACCGCCCGACCCCGCCGCTCGGCCGGATCCAGGACCCCTACGGCTTCCGCTGCCTGCCCCAGATACACGGCCCCGCGCACGACGCGGCCGACAGCCTGGAGCAGGTGCTGGCCGTGGAGGTCAACGCGGCGGCCGAGAACCCGCTCATCGCCCCCGAGGACCTCACCGCCTACCATCACGGCGGCTTCTACCAGGCCCAACTCGCCCTCGCCCTGGACCACTTCCGGCTCGCGGTGACCCAGGTGGCCCGGCTGTCCACGTCCCGCCTGTCCACCCTCAACGAGCCCGCCTACACCCGGCTGCGCCCCTTCCTCGCCGACCACGAGCCGGCCTCCTCCGGCGTGATGATCCTGGAGTACGCGGCCGGTGCGGCCCTCGGTGACCTGCGGGCCTTCTCCGCCCCCGCCTCCCTCGGCCACGCTGTACTCTCCCGGGGCGTCGAGGAGCAGGCCAGCTTCGCCTCGCTCGCCGCGCGGCAGACCCTGCGCGCGTGCGGTGCGTACCGTCTGGTGGTGGGCTGCGAGCTCGTCGCCGCCGTCCGGGCGCTGCGCCAGCGCGACCTCAGGCCCGACCCGGGGCTGCCGGCCGGACGGGCGTTCGCACTGGCCGAGTCGCTCCTCGACGACGACCCGGCCGACCGCCCGCTCACGGACGACGTGACGACGGCGGCCGCACTGCTCGACCGGTTCACGGACATCTGGAGGGGGAGCGCGTCATGAGCGTGGACGGAAGCGTCGACGAGAACGACGGGAACGACGGGAACGACGAGAACGACGAGAACATGGACAAGAACGCGGACCACAACGCGGACAGGGGTGCCGACGGCGGTACGGGGGCGGCCGGCGTGACGGACAGCCCGGCCAACCGGCTGCAGGCGCTCTTCGAGGGCCACCGTCTCACGCCGACCCAGCGCCGGATCGCGCACAGCATGGTCCGGCGGGCCGCCGACGTGCCGTTCCTGTCCAGCGTGGAGCTGGCCGAACTGGCCGGGGTCAGTCAGCCGTCGGTGACCCGTTTCGCGGTCGCCCTCGGCTTCGACGGCTACCCCGCCCTGCGCAAGCACCTGCGCGAGGTCGTGCCCGCGGAACCGGCCCCCGAGGGCGGCGTCCACAACGAGTACCAGCTCGCCGTCGAGGCCGAGATCGAGAACCTGAGGCATCTGGCCGAGCTGCTCGCCGACCCGCGCCCGGTGCAGCGGGCGGGCCGGGTCCTCGCCGCCTCCCGCCCGCTGCCGGTGCTGGGGCTGCGCGCCGCCGCCTCCCAGGCGTACGGCTTCGCCTACTTCGCCGCCAAGGTCCACCCGGACGTCCGGCTGCTCAACGAGGGCGGCACGATGATCGAGGACCGCATCGACGCCGCCGTCCGCGCGGGCGCCACCGCGCTGCTGTGCTTCGCGCTGCCCCGGCATCCGCGCGAGGTCGTGGACACCCTCGCCTACGCCCAGCAGGCGGGCCTGAGCGTGGTCACGGTCGCCGACTCCGCCTTCGCCCCGGTGGCCAAGCACTCCGACCTGCTGGTGCCCGCCGCCGTCGGCACCGGCCTCGCCTTCGACACCGCGTGCGCGCCGATGCTGCTCGGCCGGGTCCTGCTGGAGGCGATGTGCGACGACCTGCCGGACGCCCAGGCCCGTCTGGAGGAGTTCGACGCCACCGCGGCGGCGCGCGGCCTGTTCGTCGAGTGACGGCCGGGCGCTCTCAGATTCGTCTCACGTTCCACCGCTAGCGTGCCGAGGAAGTTGTCGACGAGACGCAGGCGCGGTGCGCGGACGTGACACGGGAGGCTGACGTGGCGCGCGGAGGACAAGGGCTGGCCCGGGTGGCCGTCGTCGTACGGGCCGGGGCCGCCCCCATGGGGTGGTTCGGTGTGATCGCCGCCGGGCTCGGCGGAGTGCCGGAAGGGCTGACGGGGCGGCGGATCGGGGTGACGGCCGGGGCCGCGCTGTTCCTCGTGGGCGCGGCCGTGGTGGCGCTGGCGCGCCGCAAGCGGTACGCCGCCCTCGCCCGCGGGGCGGCCCGCGCGGGCAAGTACGACGTGCTGCAGGACCGGGCGGTGACCGTGCGCAACTGGCGCCGGGGCCACCGCTGGTGGCTGTTGCTCGCCTTCGCCGTGGCACTCGGCTCCGGCTTCGTGGTTCCCGCGGCCGGCGGGCTGCTGCTCGCCGGGCTCGGTGCCGGGCTCGGGCTGAAGGCCGCCTGGATCGGGCGGCGCGAGCGCGCCGGGGACACGCTGCTGTGGGTGCGCGTCGACTGGCTGGACCGGCGCGGCGGCCGTCCGGCGGGCCGGTCCGTGAAGGGCCTGCGCGGTACGGGCATCGCGGCCGGCGACGCCGCCCCGGGCGGGGCCCGCCGCCGTACCGCTGCCCTCGTCTGACGCCCCCCGGCGGGCGGCTCAGACCTCCAGTTCCGCCTCGATCTTCTTCAGCTGGTGCCGGGCCATCGCCAGGTTGGCCCGGGAGGCGTCCAGTACCAGGTAGAGGAACAGGCCGTTGCCGCCGCGGCTCTTGAGCAGTCGGATCAGGTGGTACTGGTCCGAGAGCGTGATCAGGATGTCCTCGATATCGCCTTTGAGGCCCAGCATCTCCATCGTGCGCATCTTGGCGCGGATCACGTCGGTGTTGCCCGCGGCGGCCACGTTCAGGTCGAAGGCCTTGCTGCCGCCCATCGTGCCCAGCGCCATGCCGCTGGTGTAGTCGACGAGCGCTACGCCGGTCGCGCCCTCGATGGAGGTGAGGGCTTCCTTCAGCGCGGTCTCGGTGTTGGCCATGGTGAGTCCTCTCGGGTTGTTCAACTGTCGGTTGCCGGGCGCGCTTCGGCGCTCGTGGTGCGGGGTGTACGGGTGCGGGTACGGGTCGGGGGCGCGGCACTGACGGCGCCCAGCGGCCTTCCGGCCGGGCGGGCGGCCCGGGCCGCCGCCTCGGCGGCGTCGAGCAGCTCCCCGATGCGGGCGCCGGCCCGGCGGCCCTCGAGGTGCAGCCGGCCGACGTTGACGCGGCCTTCGGCGAGCAGGGTCAGCACGGCGGTGCGGCCGGCCGCGTAGGTGGCGACGTAGCCGCCCTCGCCGCGCACCAGCAGCTCGCGGAAGCCGCCGTGTCCGGTGGCGTCGGAGACCCGGACGGCGACGCCGAGCGCGGCGGCGGTGAGCGCCGACAGCCCCTCGGGGTCGACTCCGGGGGTGTCGTGGGCGACGACCAGGCCGTCGACGCCCGCCGCCAGGGCGCCGGTGAGCTGCGGGACACGGGTGCGCAGCCGGTGCAGCTCGTCCAGGACCACCTTGAGGTCCTCCTGGGACACCATCAGCTCTCTCCTCTCGGCGGGGCGGTGCCGTTCAAAGCGCCTCCAGCGCATCCCTGAGCCTCTTCAGCAGCGCGATGTCGGGGTCGGTGACCGGGGGTGGCAGTGGGGGTGGGAGTGGGGGCAGCGGTGGGGCGGAGGCCATCGGCAGCGGCGCCACGGGGCGCGGCGTGACATGTCCGGCCGCCGCCAGCCGGCGCACGTCGACCAGCGTGTGGAACGCCTGCCGGCCGAGGTTGCGGGCGATCCCGGTGGCCGTGCGGACGCCGTCCACGCGGTCCAGGACCGCCCGCTGCCGGGGCGCGACCGGCGTAGTGCCGGCCGGTCCGGCGGCCGGGTCCGCGCGGATCAGCGGGGCGCTGTCGGCGGCCGGGTCCGGCCACAGCCGGTGCAGCAGCAGCCGGCGGCGCAGCGTCTCGCGCTCCAGCGCGACGACCGGCACCGAGGGCAGCGGGCCGAGGCGGGGCGTGGAGTCGTACCGGAACCGGCCCGGGGTGCTGCTCGGCGCCAGCGCGAAGAACCCGGCGTCGTACAGCGCGTCCAGATGGCACAGCTCCAGTGCGCCCGCCGGCAACAGGTCGGACCCCCACAGGAGTTCGGCGGCCTTCAGCGGGCCGGCGGACTCGGCGGCGGCCCGCTGCCAGGCGGCGGCCGCGAGGGTGCCGTGGGCCGTGAGGAGCACGTCGAGACCGGGGGCGAGGGGGCTCTCGGCGTGCACCACCCGGCCCTCGGCCAGGTACAGGGTGCCGTGCTCTCTGTCCAGGACGCCGGTGGCCCGCTCCTCGGCGAGCCGCGTCAGCATCGGCGACAGCGCGCGCGTGGCCGCCTTGTCCCGCACCGGCAGGGGCGGCGGAGGTGTCCGCACCATGGTCATCCCAGCACCAGCCGGGCGGCCATCTCGCCCAGCCGGATCCGGGCGAGCGCGAGATTGCCCTCCTCGCGGCCGAGCCACAGGTGCAGGAAGACGCTGCTGTCGAAGGACGTGTCCACGAACCGCAGCAGGTGGTAGCTGTCGCGGTTGCTGATGATCAGGTCCTCCACCGGGGCGTGTTCGTCCCCCGGTGCCGCGAAGGAGCCGTGCTCGGCGGCCATCCGGGCCAGTTCGGCGGACTCGGCGGCGGTCGTCTCGTGATCCCCGCCGGGGGCCTCCCCGACCGTGCCGAGGGCGAGCCCGCTCGTCCAGTCCACCAGCGCCGCGCCCCGGGCTCCGGGCAATCGCATCGCTTCCAGCAAGCACTCGTCGATTCCGGGCACCGTGGCTCCCCTCCCGCGCCTGGGACTCCGGTTGAGTGACGCCGACACTACGCACCGTACGCGGGGAAGGTGGAGCCTTTGGCATTTTCCAGTGGAACATGCGTCAGGCGTACTAGAGTTGGTCAACTGACGTGTGTTTCACGGCCCTTGAACCATTTGTTCGAGGGGCGGCAGGGGTGCGTCAACGGCTCTCGGGCGCGCGCAGGGTGGTGAGCGCGGACGCGTGCGCCCCTCCGGATTCCGCCACCACCTCCGCGACCGTCTGCGGCTCCCGCACGGTCGCGAAGGCCACGCCCCCCGACCCGTCCGGCACGAAGCCGTGGATGCCGGGCCGGGCGAGGGAGTTGTAGGCGTAGTGGTGCGCGAAGTAGTACGCCCCCGTGTCCAGCGCCGCCGCGTAGTCCCCCTGCTCCAGCAGCGGCAGCGCGCGCCCCTCGGCCAGCAGGTCGCCGGAGAAGCAGGCCGGCCCGGCCACGTCCTGCACGACCTCCGGCCCCGCCTTGGGCCGCCCCTTGGCGTCGTACGCGGCGATCCTGAGCGGCCACGCCCCCGGCGCGTACACCGTCCGCGTCGCCACCTGCACGCCCGCGTGCGTCACCGCGATCCGCCGCCCGCCGGCGCTCTTGGCGTATTCCACCCGCGCCACAACCGTCCCGTGCTTGGCCAGCAGCGACCGCCCGAACTCGGTCACCAGCCCGTACCGCCCGTCGCACAGCCCCGGCACCTGGTCGGCCAGCAGCCGCGCGTACTGCGCGTACGACGGCGTCGTGGCCTCGGCCGCGAAGTTCACCGGCAGCCCGCCGCCGATGTCGAGCGTGTCGATCTGCCGCCGCCCCGCGCGCGCGTTGATCTCCTCCGCGAGCGCGTACGTCTCCGCCGCGCCCCGCACCATCAGCGGCAGCGGGATGCCCTGCGAGCCGGTGTGCGCGTGCAGCCGGGTCAGCCACGGTCGCTCCAGGTACGCCCGTACCACCCACTCGCGTGCCCCCTCGTCGCGCAGCGCCACGCCGAACTTCGAGGTCTCCGTGGCGGTCGAGGTCGCCCCGATCGTCCCGCCGCCGACCTGCGGATTCACCCGGATGCCGAGGGGGGAGCGAGGGGGCGCGGAGCGGACGAGGGTGTCCAGCCGGGCCAGCTCCTGCGGATTGTCGGCGTTCACGGCGACGCCCAGTGCCAGCGCCTCGCGCAGCTCGGCCGGGGTCTTGGCCGGCGAGTCCAGCACGGTCCGGGCCGGCGGCACCCCGGCGGCCCGTGCCAGCGCCAGCTCACCCGGGCTGGCCACCTCCGCGCCGATCCCCGCCTCGTGCAGCAGCCGCAGCACCGGCACCAGCGGGGTCGCCTTCACCGCGAAGGCGTGCAGCACCGGCGTCCCGGGTGCGAGGACCTCCTCGAACGCCGCCCGCAGCGCCGCCGCCGACTCCCGGATGCCGGTGACGTCCAGCAGTCCCACCACGGCCGCGTCCGGCCCCAGCAGCCCCTGCTCGACCGCTGCCCGCACCGCCTCGTCCCGCCGGGCGGCGCGGTCCCGCGCCCCGGTCCCGATGTCCTGCGCCACGACTTCTCCCCTCGTGTCCGCCTCTCGTACATCCAGCCAAACACCGACGGCGCGCGGACGGAGACGCCCCGATGTATTGACTAGTTCTATTCAGACAGCCAGGATGTGAATAGACGTAGTAACAGGAGGAGGCAGACGATGTCGGGACCCCGCCCCGTACGAGCTCCGCGCGGCACGGAACTCAGCACTCTGGGATGGCAGCAGGAAGCCGCCCTGCGCATGCTGCAGAACAACCTCGACCCCGAGGTCGCCGAGCACCCCGACAAGCTCGTCGTCTACGGCGGCACCGGCAAGGCCGCCCGTGACTGGCGCTCCTTCGACGCGATGGTGCGCACGCTGAGGACCCTCAAGCAGGACGAGACCATGCTGGTCCAGTCCGGCCGCCCGGTCGGCGTCATGCAGACCCACGAGTGGGCCCCGCGTGTCCTCATCGCCAACTCCAACCTGGTCGGCGACTGGGCCAACTGGGAGGAGTTCCGCCGTCTGGAGGCCCTCGGCCTGACCATGTACGGCCAGATGACCGCCGGGTCCTGGATCTACATCGGCACCCAGGGCATCCTCCAGGGCACCTACGAGACCTTCGCCGCCGTCGCCGCGAAGAAGTTCAACGGCACCCTCGCCGGCACCATCACCCTCACCGCCGGCCTCGGCGGCATGGGCGGCGCCCAGCCCCTCGCCGTCACGATGAACGACGGCGTCGCGATCTGCATCGACTGCGACCCGCGCGCCATCGACCGCCGCATCGAGCACCGCTACCTGGACGTGAAGGCCGACTCCCTGGACCACGCGCTCCAGCTGGCCACCGAGGCGCGGGACGCCCGCCGTCCGCTGTCCATCGGCGTCCTCGGCAACGCGGCCGAACTGGTCCCGCAGCTGCTCGCGATGAACGCGCCCATCGACATCGTCACCGACCAGACCTCCGCCCACGACCCGCTGTCCTACCTGCCGGTGGGGGTGGCCTTCGAGGACATGGCCGACGCCGCCGCCAAGGACCCGGCCGGCTTCACCACGCGTGCGCGGGAGTCCATGGCCAGGCACGTCGAGGCCATGGTCGGCTTCATGGACGCCGGTGCCGAGGTCTTCGACTACGGCAACTCCATCCGCGGCGAGGCCCAGCTGGCCGGTTACGACCGCGCGTTCGCCTTCCCCGGCTTCGTCCCCGCGTACATCCGTCCCCTCTTCTGCGAGGGCAAGGGCCCCTTCCGCTGGGCCGCCCTGTCCGGCGACGCGGCCGACATCGCCAAGACCGACAAGGCGCTCCTGGAGCTGTTCCCGGAGAACGAGTCCCTGGCCCGCTGGATCAAGATGGCCGGCGAGCGCGTCCACTTCCAGGGCCTGCCCGCGCGCATCTGCTGGCTCGGCTACGGCGAGCGGGACAAGGCCGGCGAGCGCTTCAACGACATGGTCGCCTCCGGTGAGCTGGCGGCTCCGCTGGCGATCGGCCGCGACCACCTCGACTGCGGGTCGGTGGCCTCGCCGTACCGCGAGACCGAGGCCATGCTCGACGGGTCCGACGCGATCGCCGACTGGCCGCTGCTGAACGCCATGGTGAACGTGGCCTCCGGCGCGTCCTGGGTCTCCATCCACCACGGTGGCGGCGTCGGCATGGGACGGTCCATCCACGCCGGGCAGGTCACGGTGGCCGACGGGACGAAGCTCGGCGGCGAGAAGATCCGTCGTGTCCTCACCAACGACCCCGGCATGGGCGTCATCCGGCACGTGGACGCGGGGTACGACATCGCGGACTCGGTCGCGGCCGAGCGGGGGGTCCGGGTGCCGATGCGTGAGGGTGACCCGGCGTGACCTTCCACAGCATGTGGGCGGAGCTGCTGCCGATCGGCCGCAGCTCCGCCTCCGGCGGCTACCGCCGCTACGCCTGGACCGGTGCCGACGCCGACTGCCGGGCCTGGTTCAGGCAGCAGGCCGAGGACCGCGGCCTGGCCTACGAAGTCGACCGGAACGGCAACCAGTGGGCCTGGCTCGGTGACCCGGCGGCCGGGGACGCGGTGGTCACCGGGTCGCATCTGGACTCCGTGCCGGACGGAGGGGCCTTCGACGGGCCCCTCGGGGTGGTCTCCTCCCTGGCCGCCCTGGACGAGCTGCGCGGCAGGGGAGCGCAGCTCACCAGGCCCCTGGCAGTCGTCAACTTCGGTGACGAGGAAGGGGCCCGGTTCGGGCTCGCCTGCGTCGGCTCCCGGCTCACCGCGGGGCAGTTGACGGTCGAGGCCGCCCACCGGCTCACCGACGGCGACGGTGTGACGCTGCCGCAGGCCATGGAGGCCGCCGGACACGACCCCGAGGCCATCGGGCCCGACCCCGAGCGGCTCGCCCGCATCGGCGCCTTCGTGGAGCTGCACGTCGAACAGGGCCGCGCGCTGGACCTGTCCGGCGACCGGGTCGGCATCGCCAGCGCCATCTGGCCGCACGGCCGGTGGAGGTTCGACTTCCGCGGCGAGGCCAACCACGCGGGGACGACCCGGCTCGTCGACCGGCGCGACCCGATGCTGTCGTACGCCGAGACCGTCCTCGCCGCCCGCCGGGAGGCCGAGCTGGCCGGTGCCGTCGCCACCTTCGGCAAGATCTCCGTCGAGCCGAACGGCGTCAACGCGATCCCCTCGCTGGTGCGCGGCTGGCTCGACTCCCGCGCCGCCGACCAGGGGACCCTGGACACGGTGGTCGGCGGCATCGAGAAGGCCGCCCGGGAGTACGCCGACGCCCACGGCATCGACCTGGACGTCGTCCGGGAGTCCTTCACGCCGGTCGTGGAGTTCGACCACGCCCTGCGCGACGAACTCGGCCGCATCCTGGGCAGGGACAGCGAGCTGACGGTGCCCGTCCTCGGAACCGGCGCCGGACACGACGCCGGAATCCTCTCCGGCAGCATCCCGACCGCCATGCTGTTCGTGCGCAACCCCACCGGTGTCTCGCACTCCCCGGCCGAGTTCGCGGCCGAGGACGACTGCGTGGCCGGGGTGCACGCGCTCGCCGACGTACTGGAAGGGCTGGCCTGCAGGTGACCAAGGCGACCTACTGGTTGGAGCACGCCTGGCTCGGCACGAACGTCGAGCCGGGAGTCGTGGTCGAGACGGCGGACGGGCGGATCACCGCCGTCCGCACCGGGACGCCCGCCCCGCCGCCCGGCGCCGAGGTGCTGCGCGGGCTGACCCTGCCCGGCCTGGCCAACGCCCACAGCCACGCCTTCCACCGGGCGCTGCGCGGCACGGTCCAGGTCGGCTCAGGAACCTTCTGGACCTGGCGCGAGGTGATGTACTCCGTCGCCGAGCGCCTCACCCCGGAGCGCTACCACGCCCTCGCCCGCGCGGTGTACGCCGAGATGGCGCTGGCCGGCATCACCTGTGTCGGCGAGTTCCACTACGTGCACCACGCACCCGGCGGCACCCCCTACGCCGACCCCAACGCGATGGGCGAGGCACTGATCGCGGCCGCCGCCGACGCCGGCATCCGGATCACCCTCCTCGACACCTGCTACCTCTCCTCCGGCATCTCGGACAAGCACGGTGGCGAGCCGCCCAACCCCCACCAGCTGCGGTTCTCCGACGGCAGCGCGCAGGCCTGGGCCGAACGCTGTGCAGTTCTCAAGGAACGGGATCACGCACGGATCGGGGCGGCGATCCACTCCGTACGGGCGGTGCCCGCCGACCAGTTGGCGACCGTGGCACGGTGGGCCGAGGAGCGCCGGGCCCCGCTGCACGTGCACCTGTCGGAGCAGACCGCCGAGAACGAGGCCTGCCTCGCCGTGCACGGCCGCACACCCACCCGGCTGCTCGCCGACCACGGTGTCCTCGGACCGCGCACCACCGGCGTGCACAACACCCACCTCACCGACGAGGACATCGCGCTGCTCGGCGGCTCGGGCACCGGCACCTGCATGTGCCCGACGACCGAGCGCGACCTCGCCGACGGCATCGGCCCGGCCGTCACCCTGCAGCGGGCCGGTTCCCCGCTCTCCCTCGGCTCCGACAGCCACGCCGTCATCGACCTGCTCGAAGAGGCGCGCGCGATGGAGCTGAACGAGCGGCTGCGCACCCGCACCCGCGGACACTGGACGGCCGCGGCCCTGCTGCGGGCGGCCTCCGCGGACGGACACGCGGCCCTGGGCTGGGAGGAGGCGGGCACCCTGGAGACCGGGGCCACGGCCGACTTCACGACCATCGCCCTCGACTCCGTCAGAACAGCGGGACCGGTGCCCCGGCTCGGCGCCGAGACGGCCGTATTCGCGGCGAGCGCGGCGGACGTACGGCATACGGTCGTGGCCGGCCGGCACGTCGTACGCGACGGAGCGCACACGCTCGTACCGGACGTGCCGCGGGCGCTGGCCGCCGCCGTCGAAGCCCTGCGCGGCTGAGGACCGCCGACCCCCACAAGGACGACACCATGAGCAGCAGCACCGTCATCACCAACATCGCCACGCTGGTCACCAACGACCCCTCCCTCGGTGACGGCTCCCCTCTCGGTCTGGTCCAGGACGCGGCCGTCGTCATCGACGGCGACCGCATCGCGTGGACCGGTGAATCCAGCAAAGCACCCGCCACTGACAACCGGGTCGACGCGGGCGGCCGGGCGGTGCTGCCGGGCTTCGTGGACTCGCACTCGCACCTGGTCTTCGCCGGCGACCGCACGCAGGAGTTCAACGCCCGCATGTCCGGCCGCTCCTACACGGCCGGCGGCATCCGCACCACGGTCGCGGCCACCCGGGCGGCGAGCGACGCCGACCTGGAGGCGAACCTCACCCACTACCTCGCCGAGGCCCTCCGCCAGGGCACCACCACCTTCGAGACGAAGTCGGGCTACGGCCTCACCGTCGAGGACGAGTCCCGCGCCCTGCGCATCGCGGCCCGGCACACCGACGAGGTGACGTACCTCGGCGCCCACATCGTCGCGCCCGACCACGCCGACGACCCGGCCGCCTACGTCGCCCTGGTCACCGGCGAGATGCTGGACGCCTGCGCGCCGCACGCCCGCTGGATCGACGTGTTCTGCGAGAAGGGCGCCTTCGACGGCGACCAGGCCCGCGCGATCCTCACCGCCGGCAGGGCGAAGGGCCTGCACCCCCGCATCCACGCCAACCAGCTCTCCTACGGCCCCGGCGTCCAGCTGGCCGTCGAGCTGGACGCGGCCAGCGCCGACCACTGCACCCATCTCACGGACGCGGACGTCGACGCCCTGGCGAACAGCGACACGGTGGCCACCCTCCTGCCCGGCGCGGAGTTCTCCACCCGGGCCGAGTGGCCCGACGCCCGCCGCCTGCTGGACGCGGGGGTCACGGTGGCGCTGTCGACGGACTGCAACCCGGGCTCGTCCTTCACCTCCTCCGTGCCCTTCTGCATCGCCCTGGCCGTCCGCGACATGCGGATGACCCCCGACGAGGCGGTCTGGTCGGCCACGGCGGGCGGCGCGGCGGCCCTGCGCCGCACCGACGTCGGCCGCCTCACCCCCGGCGCCCGCGCCGATCTGACCCTCCTGGACGCCCCCAGCCACGTCCACCTCGCCTACCGGCCGGGCGTACCGCTGGTCAACGGGGTGTGGCGCGAGGGTACGCGCGTGGTGTGAGCGGCGCGGGCGGGACCGGGGCCGGGTTCAGGCGGCCCCGGCCCGCCACCGCTGCTCCTGGCCGCCGTCCAGGGGCCGCAGGGCCACGCCGTAGCGGCCGTCCGGGGTCACCGCCGTCTCGATCGCGATGTCGGGGCGGATCGTGCCGTCGGGGTCGACGGTGAAGCGGAGGTTGTCGCCGTTGTCGCCGTAGACCGAGTCGCAGCCCCAGATGCCGACGCCCCGGTCGACCGAGCCCCGGCTGTCCAGGCAGAAGTCGTCGTCGGCGGCCGAGCGGAGCACGCCCAGACGGGTGTCGTAGCGCCAGCGCTGGGTGGGGGAGGACGAGCAGGGGGCGGTGACGACGTCGTTGCCCTGGTCCAGGTCGCCGTCGCGGATGTCCAGGCAGCGGCCCGTGGCCAGGTTCACCACCTGGGCGAAGGAGGTGCCCGGCGGCGCGGGCGGGGGCGTCGGCGCGGGGGTCGTCCGGCGCGGCGGGGGTGTGGCCGGGCGGTGTGACGTCCTGGCCGGACGCGGCGGCTCGGAGGAGGGGGACGGCGACGGGGAGGCAGACGGGGAGGCAGACGGGGACGGGGTGACGGAGACCGTCGCGGTGACCGTCACGGGCGGTGGCGCCGGGGTCGCCGCCGTCCGCTGCTGCCCGTCGGAGCTGTGGGCCGGGGTGAGGAGGAACACCAGCAGCGGAACCAGGGCCACGCCCAGCGCCGCCGAGACCAGCAGGAGACGGCGGGCCGGCGGCCAGGGCGCCTGGTCGGAGAGGGCGCCCCCGGCGAGCGGGCGCGGCGGCTCGGACCGGCGCAGATACGCCGTCCCGTGCCACGGCAGCAGGCCCTCCGCCAGGGTCTGGCGCGGAGTGTCCCTGAGCGCCCGCAGGTCCTCGACCGCGGCCGTGCAGTGCGGGCAGCCCGCCATGTGGGCGTCCAGGTCGGGGCTGTAGCGCGGCGCGTCCGGCCGTACCGCCTCCTCGATCAGCCGGCGGAAGTCGGCGCAGCGCGGGTCGTCGGAGGCGGCGAGGCGGTGGGTGAGGCAGGAGCGGGACAGGGCCTTGAGGGCCTGCGGAATGCCGTGGGCCACGTCGGCGCTGCTCAGGCCCAGATGGGCGGCGGTCCGTTCCTGCGGTTCCCGCTCCAGCACGCCGTACCAGAGCAGGCCCTGGGTGCGGGACGGCAGTGCCTGGAAGGCGGTCAGGAGCGGCGGGGTCGGGCCCTCGGGCAGGCCGGCCGCGTCCAGCACCAGCAGCAGGCCCGGGTCCACGCCCGTGGAGCGCTCGTCGCGCGCCCAGGTGGCCGTGCGGGCGGCGGTCACGAGCAGCAGCCGGTGACGCAGCGGGACGCCCGGTTCGACGCCGCGTGCCGTCTCGCGGGCCACCGTGGTGAACGCCTCCGCCGTCAGCCGGCGGGCCACGGACTCGCTCGCGGCGCACAGCCGCGCGTAGGCGAGGACCGCCGGCTGGTGCCGTCGGCGCAGCTCCTGCAGCGCGGGGTACGCCGTCGGCGTCCGGGTGCGCAGCAGTTCGGTCAGGCGCGCGTCCGGCGTGTCCTCGTGACCTCCGTCCGTCCCGGCCAGGCCGCCCTGAGCCATCCGGCATCCTCCGTTCCAGAACGCGTCCGGCCGACCGGCCGGTTCGGGGGCCCCATGCTGGTGGAGGGGGACGGCCGGGGAAAGAGGTTTCCGCGGGTAACCGCATAACGGTTGGGGAGTTGGGGTACCCACCGGATCCGGAGAGGCAGGCCCGGAGCCGGGAAGACCGAAGCGGTCCGGCACCGACGGCCGGACCGCTTCGACGTACGGAGACGACACTCCGGAGGGTCACTCCTCCAGCGTCAGCCCCTTGCGCAGCCGCACCAGCGTGCGCGACAGCAGCCGGGACACGTGCATCTGGGAGATGCCGAGTTCCTCGCCGATCTCCGACTGGGTCATGTTGGCCACGAACCGCAGGGAGAGGATCTTGCGGTCCCGGGCCGGGAGTTCCGCGATCAGGGGCTTGAGGGACTCGACGTACTCGATCCCCTCCAGACCGTGGTCCTCGTACCCGATGCGGTCCGCGAGCGCGCCCTCGGTCTCGTCCTCCTCGGGCTGGGCGTCCAGCGAGGAGGCGGTGTAGGCGTTCGAGGCGGCCATGCCCTCGACGACCTCGTCGTTCGAGATGCCGAGACGCTCGGCGAGTTCCGCGACCGTCGGCGCGCGGTCCAGCTTCTGTGCCAGCTCGTCCCCGGCCTTGGCCAGGTCCAGGCGCAGCTCCTGCAGCCTGCGCGGGACGCGCACGGACCACGAGGTGTCGCGGAAGAAACGCTTGATCTCACCGATGATGGTCGGCATCGCGAACGTGGGGAACTCCACACCGCGCGAGAGTTCGAACCGGTCGATCGCCTTGATCAGGCCGATCGTGCCGACCTGGATGATGTCCTCCATCGGCTCGCTGCGGGAGCGGAAGCGGGAGGCGGCGAACTTGACGAGCGCGAGGTTGAGCTCGACGAGCGTGTTGCGGACGTACGAGTACTCGTGCGTCCCTTCCTCCAGCGACTCCAGCCGCTCGAAGAGGGTCTTGGACAGGGCCCGCGCGTCGACCGGGCCGATCTCGTCGTACGGGGGGATCTCCGGGAGTCCCTCGAAGGCGTCGAGGGCGTCGATGGGATGATCCAGTTGTTCCGGTGGGGGTGTCGACGTCGCGATCGGGGTAGGCGATGCGTCGAGCCGGGGTGACATGGGTGTCCTCCATCGTTCTCGGCATAAGGCTGCCGAAGCCAAAACGTGCACTGCGAGGTGCGGCGCCTCCGAAGCCGGCGTGTAGGGGCAGGTGTACTTACTAGCCCTACCCGCTTCACCGAACCGATCGCAAGTGCGTCTTGTCCGGGTATGTCCGATTCTGTGAGGTTGTTCGGGTGTCGGAGTGCGGATGGAAGGCGTAATGTTCGAGGGCATCAGCAGCCACGACCTCGGGAGAGAGACGGCATGGACCACGGGACGGTCGGCAGCGCACAGTCGGGCCGGCTTCTGGTGGAGGTGCGGGAAGAGGGCTCCAGCGCCGTTGTGACACCGGCGGGTGAGCTCGACCATCACACCGCCGATCTTTTGCGTGAGCCCCTCGACGACCTCCTGGCCAAGGGCTTCTCACGGCTCGTGGTGGACTGCGCGCGCCTGGAGTTCTGCGACTCCACGGGGCTGAACGTCCTGCTCGGCGCCCGGCTGAAGGCCGAGGCCGCCGGGGGCGGGGTTCATCTGGCCGGGATGCAGCCGGTGGTCGCCCGTGTGTTCGAGATCACGGGGGCCGAGGCGGTCTTCACCGTGCACGACTCCGTGGAGGCGGCCCTGGCCGACGGTGCCGACTGAGCCCGCTGCCCGGCCCCTGCCGCGCACCGGCCGCTCGGGGCGTTGCACCAGCCACGCCGAAGACGGTGGTGTTCCCTGGGCCCGGCCGGGCAGGAGAGGGCAGGAGACAGCAGCACACATCCTGACGACAGCCGGCCACCGGAGCGTCCGGAACCGGCGGACGACCTGGACGGGCCGTGCGTGCGAGGGACGGGCGGGCGGGGAACCCCGAAGCACGGGCGGCGGGCGCATGGCGTACGGACCGTTCGGCACCGGCCGGTGCCGGACTTTTGAATCGTGAACTGGTGAATCGGTGAGGTGAAGCGCTGATGAGCACCACCCGGCCTTACTCGCCGGGCGACCGCGGCCCGGAGCCCAGCGGCGCTTCCGGGGCGTCCGAGGGGGGCGCGCCGGCTGCCGGCGCCGCCACGGGGGCAGCCGCGCCGTCCGTGCCGACCGGGGCCTCCGGCGGCACTCCGGAGGTCCGGGGGCCACAGGTCCGCAAGCTCGGCCTGCGAGGCGAGAGCGGGGTCGTCCCACTCGCCCGCGACTTCAGCCGTCAGGCGCTGTACGCGTGGGGCTGGCTGCCCGCGGCCACCGCCGACCAGCGGGCCGCCGCCGAGGACGTGCTGCTCGTCGTCTCCGAGCTGGTCACCAACGCCTGCCTGCACGCCGACGGCCCCGACGAGCTGCTCCTCGCCTGTGACAACAAGGTGATCCGGGTGGAGGTCTCCGACCCCGGCACCGGCCAGCCCGCGCCGCGCACCCCGCACCGCGCGGGACGGCCCGGCGGGCACGGCATGTTCATCGTGCAGCGGTTGTGCCTCGACTGGGGCGTGGTCCGGGTGCAGGGCCGTCCCGGCAAGACGGTCTGGGCCGAACTCGGCGCACCCGCCTGACGGCCGACGGGCACCTCCCGAGCCTCCGTCTCCACTCCGGCACCCCGACACACACGCCGGATCGCCACAACTCCGGCGTGTGACGTGTCTTCCTTCCTCACGACCCCCGGCGTACCTTGACGGCCAAATCTGATGTGCCGTCAGGAAACCGTCCGTCTGTCGTCAGGAACGAATGGGGTGGACCGATCGTGTCGTACCCGAAACGAACCGCCGCGCTCGCGTCCGCCGCGGCCCTGGCCGGCTCGGTGGTGCTGCTGACCGCGCCGGCCGCCCATGCCGACGTCGTCGACGTCAACTACCGCTGCCAGACGCCGATCGGCGTCAAGAGCGCCGTGTCGCCCATCGCCATCAAGGGCGTCAAGAGCGGCAGCGGCTACAAGATCACCATGTCCTGGCAGAAGGGCGTCTCCTCCAGTCCGGTCGAGCTGGGCAAGGGTGCGATGAGCCCGAGCGCCACCATCAGGCTGGGCGGCGCGGACAGTGGCAGCCTGCCGGTCAGCGGGCCCGCCAACGCCGCTGCCATCCCCGCCAACACCCCGATAAAGATCAGTGACCTGAGCGGCACGTACACGCCGAAGAAGTCGGGCAAGGTCACCTTCACCCCGGGCACGCTCACCATCAAGGCGCTGGGTACGACGACGACCTGCACGCCGGCCAACAGTCCCGGGCCGGCCCTCACGCTGGACGTCACCGCGGCCGGCGGCTCGTCGACCGCCGGCTCCTCGACGCCGTCCGGCGGCGACACCGGCCGGCTCCCGCAGACCGGCCCCGAGGACTCCGCGATCGCCCTGGCCACGGTCGGCGGCACGGTCCTCCTCGCCGGAGCGGCGGGCACCCTGTGGCTGACCCGCCGCGGCCAGCCCGTGCGGCGCTGAGACTCCGGTGTGCCGCCGGGGCTCGGCAGCGCGGCGGAGCCCCCCGCCGCCCACTGCCCCCCGGCCCGCCCCCGCCCGTCCGGCCCACGACCGTCGGAGCCGCCCATGCCGTCCGCCGCCCGTGTCCTGTCCCGCTGCCGGCGTCTGCTCCCCGTCGCCGTCCCGGCGATGCTCTGCCTGACCGTGCCGGTCGGAGTGGCGCCCCGGGCCGCTGCCGCCGCAGGAGGCTGGTCCGTCGCGCCCTCGGGGGGTGACCGCCCGTCCCTCTACGCCGAGGGCCCGCCCGGAGCGGTCCTGCGGGACACGGTGTCCGTCACGAACTCCGGCCGGAAGCCCGTCGCCGTACGGCTGTCCGGCACCGGCGTCCGGGTCGCCTTCGCCGGGCAGGGCGTACGCGTTCCCGCCCGCACCCGCGCCGACGTGCCCTTCACGGTGACCGTCCCGGCCGGTGCCGGACCCGGGGACCGCGCCGGCACGATCGTGGTCCGCGCCGCCGACGGGCGGACGGTGACCGTACCGCTGCGGCTGCGCGTCCGCGGCCCGGCGCTCGCCGCGCTGACCGTGGAGCACCTGTCCGTACACCCCGGCCGGCTCACCTACGAACTGGTCAACCGCGGTACGACCGTCCTCGTGCCGAGGCTCGCGGTGCGGGCGGACGGCGTCCTCGGCCGGGTCCTGGACCGTCCGGCGCGCGTCCTGCCCGTCCACCTGCGCCCCGGTGCGCGGCTGAGGCTCAGCGAGCCCTGGCCGGACCAGCCCGCGCTGGACTCGGTCGACGTACGGCTCACGGTCACGGCCCCGGGTGGAGCGCGGGACACGGCGACCGCGTCGGCGCGGTTCGTGCCCTGGGGCCCGGCGGCGGGCGTGGCCGGCGGTGCGCTGGTCCTGGGCGCGGTGATCGTCGTACGGCGACGGGGGAGCCGTACGACGGACAGCGGTGGTGCGACCACGGACGCCCCGGGGGCGGACGGCGGCCCCGCACCCGACCGCGGACCGGCCCCGCACCGTCCCACCGCGGCCGAAACCCCCACCCGGAGCACCCAGTTGACGGGAGGCGTGCCGAAGTGAGCGGCATCGTGCGGATTCTGCGGGGGACGGCGTGCGGGGCGGTGCTCGTGCTGCTGCTGGTGAGCCTCGCGGGGCCGGTGCGGGCGGCGGACCGGCCCGTGGTGAAGCTGTCCGCCGGGCAGGCAGGCACCGGCGGCTCGGTCACCGTCACCGGGACCGGCTGGCGGCCGCGCACCCTGCTGATGCTGCTGGTCTGCGGGCGGGCCACCCCGGCCCGGGGCGTCATCGGCGGCACCAACTCCTGTGCCAACGGCGACGGCCGGGCCGTCACCACCGACACCCGGGGGGCCTTCGGCAAGAAGCTCCCGGTCGCCGAGCCGCCCGTGCCCTGCCCCTGTGTGGTGCACGTGGCCACCGTCACGGGGGCCGAGGCCGAGGCGGACGCCGTGCTGCGGGTCGCGGGGCATCCGGTCGCCGCGCTGCCCGCCGAGCCCGCGGACGGCCGCCTCGCGATCCTCTCCGACACCCGGCTGACCGGCTCCGGCTCCCTGCTGACCTGGTTCGGCGCCCCGCCGGGCCGCACCCTGGTCTTCACCGTCGGCAACACCGGCACCGGCACGATCAAGGACCCCGTGTTCCAGGTCGGCACCGCGCACGGCGTCTTCGCACCCCAGTGGGACGACCGGCAGTGGCACGGCACCCTCGCGCCCGGCAGGAAGGCGCAGGTGGAGCTGCCGGTGGAGCTGTCGGCCGGGGCGCACGGCGACTACACCGTGTCCCTGAAGTACGACGGCAGGGTCCTCGCCGCGCAGCCGTGGGGTGTGGGCCGCCCCTGGGGCGTGACGCTGTTCTGGATCCTGCTCTGCCTGGTCGTCCCGGCCGCGCTGTTCCGCATCGGCATGGCCGTGGTGGACCGGATACGGCCGCGCCGCCCGGCCGGTGTCCGCCGCGGCGGCGGACGGCGGCCGCCCCGGCCCGCCCTGCGGCTGCCGCTCTCCCGCGCCCGCGCCCCCGAGGCGGCCGCCGCCGAAGCGGCCCCCACGACCCCGACCCTGCCGTGGTTCGGCCCGGACTCCGTCCCGGGCGGCCCGGCCGGCCGGCTCTCCGCACCGCACGACGACAGCCCGACGAGTCCGACGACTCCCACCACGAAGGGACCCACGTGAGCATGCGAAGGAGAGGGACAGCGGCCGGCGGACGCAAGCCGGCCGCGGCGGGCGCCGCACTGGCGCTGAGCGGAGCGGGCGTCCTGCTGGGCCTGGCCGTGGCGCCCGCGCAGGCGGCCGAGGTGGCGTACGCCACCCACTGCGTGCCGCCCGCGGGCATCAGCCCGGTCGACGGCACCACGAAGGTCGAGATCACCGCCCCGGCCACCGCGAAGGTGGGCGACACGGTGGACGTCGTGTGGAAGTTCGTCCAGGCCGCGTCGAAGAACCCCGACATCATCGACCTGCCCGCCAACTCGGTGCAGCCGTCCGGCGTGCTGAAGGCGGCCGGGGCGCAGACCGCCGACGTCGCGATGCAGGGGACGCGCACGAACCCCGCGATCCCCAAGGGCGGCGACATGGTGCTGTCCGACATGAAGGGCAGCCTGAAGCTGACGGCGGCCGGCGAGGTGACGCTGACGCCGGACGCGTACACGGTCAACGCGATGTCGACGGACACCAAGTGCACGCCCAAGGAGACCGTGCAGAAGGCGGCGACGATCCAGGTGACGGGTGGCGGCGGCGGCTCGTCCAGCGCGCCGCCGACCGGGTCGGGGAGCCCCACGGGGTCGGCCTCCCCGACGAGCGGCGGGTCCGCGTCCGCCTCACCGTCCACCTCCCCGTCCGCGAGCGGCGGCAGCGGCCAGACCGACTTCACCGGCAAGGAGGTGCAGATCCCGTACGCCTGCAAGACCCCGATCGGCGACAAGAACGCGACCTCGCCGGTGCAGATCAACGCCAGGAAGAACGGCGGGAACTTCGACCTCACCGTGCAGTTCAAGAAGTCGGTGATGAACAGCCCCGCCGACATCCCGAAGGACTCCGTGAAACCGTCGATGGAGGTGGTCCTCGGCGGTGCCGACAAGGGCACCGTGCATGTGGAGGGGCCGACCAACCCCGCCCCCATCAAGTCCGGCGACCCCATCGACATACCCGACCTCACCGGCACCTACAAGCCCGGCGCGAGCGGCAGCTCGACGCTGTCCCCGGGCGTGCTGACGGTCAAGGCGCTGGGGACGACGACCACCTGCACGCCGACGAAGACGCAGGTCTCGCTCACCCTGGACACCAGCAGCCAGCCGGGCAGCGCGTCCGGCTCCACATCCACCTCGGGCGGCACGACCGGTGGCGGCGGCAGCACCTCCGGCTCCGGCGGGCTCGCCGAGACGGGCGCGAGCGACCACGGCGCCCTGATGGCCCTGGGCCTGGTGGCCGGCACGGCGATCCTGCTGGGCGGCGCGGTGTTCACCTTCCTGCCCGGGCGCAGGACACGCTGATCCGCCCCTGACGCCGAGAGGGCCGCGGAGCGCCGAGAGGGCCGCTCGACGCCGAAAGGGCCGCCGCACCCCAAGGGTGCGGCGGCCCTCCGCCGGCCGAGACCGGGTGACGGCCGGAGCGGCCGTCGAGGCGACTAGTGGACGTCGCCCATCATCTTCTTCACCTTGTTGCGGTACATCCACACCGCCACACCGGCGATCACGGCGAGCACGGCCTCCAGGGCCACGAAGCCCATCTTGTCGAGGTTGACCCCGCCTATGGCCGGGTTCGACACCAGGGCGGTGACGGAGTCGCCCGCGGTGACCGCGAGGAACCAGACGCCCATCATCTGGGAGGCGTACTTCTTCGGCGCCATCTTCGTCGTCACGGACAGACCCACCGGCGACAGCGTCAGCTCACCGACGGTCTGCACGAAGTAGATCGCGACCAGCCACATCGCCGCGGCCTTGTGACCGCCCTCGGCGATCGACAGCGGGGCGAGGAAGAGGAAGAAGGACGCACCGATCAGCACCAGACCGGAGGAGAACTTCACGATCGTGCTCGGCTCCTTGCCGCGGCGGTTCAGCCACAGCCACAGCCAGGCGAAGACCGGCGCGAGCGCCATGATCATGACCGGGTTGACCGACTGGTACCAGGAGACCGGGAACGTCCAGCCGGCGATCGAGTTCTTGGCCGAGCTGTCGGCGAACAGCGACAGGGTCGAACCACCCTGGTCGTAGATCATCCAGAAGACGGCGGCGGCGACGAAGAACCAGATGTACGCCGACACCTTGGACTTCTCGGCCGCGTCCAGGTCCTTGTCCCGGCGGATGCGGGCGATGACCATGATCGGGATGATCAGGCCGATCAGCGTGAGCGGGATCAGCGCCCAGTTCAGGGTGAAGTGACCGGTGCCGCCGACGACGCCGTAGAAGACCGCGGCGATGACCAGCCAGATCAGGCCCTTGCGCAGGGTCGCGGACTTCTCCGCGGGGGTCAGCGGGGTGGGGACCTCGCTGCTCTTCGGGTTCAGGTGGCGGCCGCCGAGCAGGTACTGGGCCAGACCCAGCGCCATGCCGAGCGCGGCCAGCGCGAAGCCCAGGTGCCAGTTGACGTTCTCACCGACGGTGCCGATGACCAGCGGGGCGGCGAAGGCACCGAGGTTGATGCCGATGTAGAAGAGGGTGAAGCCACCGTCGCGGCGCGGGTCCTCGGGGCCCTTGTAGAGGTGGCCGACCATCGTGGAGATGTTGGCCTTCAGCAGACCCGAACCTATGGCGACGAGACCCAGGCCGACGAAGAAGCTCGCGGCCACGGGCAGCGCGAGGCACAGGTGGCCGAGCATGATGATCACACCCGAGACGGCGACCGTCTTGCGGGGGCCGAGCACGCGGTCGGCGAACCAGCCGCCGGGCAGGGCGAGCAGGTACACGAGCGACACGTACACGGAGTAGATCGCGGTCGCCGTGCCCGCGTTCAGGTGCAGGCCACCCGGGGCCACCAGGTACAGCGGGAGCAGGGCCCTCATGCCGTAGTAGGAGAAACGCTCCCACATCTCGGTCATGAACAGAGTGGCCAGGCCGCGGGGGTGGCCGAAGAAGGTCTTCTCGGAGCCGGGGGTGCCCGGGCGGACCGAGTCCTTCGTCAGGCTGGACGCCATGGTCGTTCCTTGCTGGTCGGGACGCGCTGTGGAGCGCTGCGCGCCCGGTGGGGGTGCGGCCGGCACCGGCAGGGTCGGACGTCCACCCCCACGCCCAGGGGGAGTCCGACCTCCGGGTCTCGGAAGCGGCGGACGGCGACCACCGGGATCCACGCCCGACGCATGCTTGCGTCCGAGCCCGGCCAGAGGTCATTCCTTTCAAGGCTGATCTTGATCAGCCCGCACACAAAAGAGACCTTCAGCGTCAAGTGCCCGCCAAAGGTCCCCGGGTGTACTACAGGCGTTCACGTCACTGTACGGCAGGACACTGCCGGATATGGAAGGACTTGAGACGCGGATCACAGGTGTCGAAGGAACCGCACGACGGAATTCGAAGGTCTCTCCTGCGATCGCATCTCCAGACCAATGGTTCGTACCAGCAGGTCGTGAAGGTAAGAATCCCTGGAACCGATCACACCCCAGCACTGAGCACGGGCGGTCTACCATCACCTCATGACCCGTGTACTGCTCGCCGAGGACGACGCGTCCATCTCGGAACCGCTGGCCCGCGCCCTGCGCCGGGAGGGTTACGAGGTCGAGGTGCGCGAGGACGGACCCACCGCACTCGACGCCGGGATGCAGGGCGGCGTCGATCTGGTCGTGCTGGACCTCGGCCTGCCCGGCATGGACGGCCTGGAGGTCGCCCGCCGACTGCGTTCCGACGGCCACACCGTGCCGATCCTCATCCTGACCGCGCGGGCCGACGAGGTGGACACCGTCGTCGGTCTGGACGCGGGCGCCGACGACTACGTCACCAAGCCCTTCCGGCTCGCCGAACTGCTCGCCCGGGTGCGGGCGCTGCTCCGGCGCGGTTCCGCCGAGCCGCAGCAGCCGCCGGCCACGCACGGCGTGCGGATCGACGTCGAGTCGCACCGCGCGTGGATGGGCGACGAGGAACTCCAGCTCACCGCCAAGGAGTTCGACCTGCTGCGGGTGCTGGTGCGGGACGCCGGCCGGGTCGTCACGCGCGACCAGCTGATGCGCGAGGTCTGGGACACCACGTGGTGGTCGTCCACCAAGACCCTCGACATGCACATCTCCTGGCTGCGCAAGAAGCTCGGCGACGACGCGGCGAACCCCCGCTACATCGCCACCGTGCGAGGCGTGGGCTTCCGCTTCGAGAAGAGCTGAGCCGCACCCGGGTACCAGCGATCACCTCAGGTAACGGAACATGCGCCGACGTCTCATCCAGTCCACCCTCGCCGTCGTCCTCGTGGTGATCGCCGTCTTCGGCATCTCGCTGGTGATCGTCGAGACGCGGACCATCAGCAACAGCGCCCAGGAGCGGGTGGACTCCGAGGCGGTGCGGCTGGCCAGCATCATCGACAGCCGGATCCTCGCCGCGGAGAAGGTCAACGCGGACGTCCTGCGCAACCCGGTCAGCAAAGAGCAGTACGCGGTGATCCGCATGCCGGGCCGGCCGCCGATCGAGATCGGCTCCCGGCCGCAGGGCGATGTGATCCACGCCTCGCAGCAGGGTGAGGAGGGGGAGACGGTCACCGTGCAGGAGCCACGCTCCGCGGTGACCCGTGAGGTCGGCCGGACCCTGCTGATCATCGGGCTGGTGGCACTGCTCGCGGTGGTCGCCGCCGTGCTGCTCGCCGTACGCCAGGCCAACCGGCTCGCCTCCCCGCTGACCGACCTGGCGGAGACCGCCGAGCGCCTCGGCTCCGGGGACCCGCGCCCCCGCCACAAGCGGTACGGCGTCCCCGAGCTGGACCGGGTCGCCGATGTGCTGGACTCCTCCGCCGAGCGGATCGGGCGCATGCTCACGGCCGAGCGGCGCCTCGCGGCCGACGCCTCCCACCAGCTGCGCACCCCGCTGACCGCGCTGTCCATGCGGCTGGAGGAGATCACCCTCACGGACGACCCGGAGACCGTGAAGGAAGAGGCGAACGTCGCGCTCACCCAGGTCGAGCGGCTCACGGACGTGGTGGAGCGGCTGCTGACGAACTCCCGCGACCCGCGGACCGGCTCCGCCGTCACCTTCGACCTCGACGAGGTCATCCAGCAGCAGCTCGCCGAGTGGCGGCCCGCCTACCGCAGCGCCGGCCGGGCCATCGTCAGCTCGGGCAAGCGGCATCTGCAGGCCGTCGGCACCCCGGGCGCGGTCGCCCAGGTGCTGGCCGCCCTGATCGAGAACTCGCTGATGCACGGGGGCGGCACGGTCGCCCTGCGCACCCGGGTCACCGGCAACCAGGCCGTCGTCGAGGTCACCGACGAAGGGCCCGGCGTCCCGGCCGACCTCGGCGCGCGGATCTTCGAGCGGACGATCAGCGGACGGAACTCCACGGGCATCGGCCTGGCCGTGGCCCGTGACCTGGCCGAGGCGGACGGCGGCCGGCTGGAGCTGCTGCAGACCCAGCCGCCGGTGTTCGGCCTCTTCCTCTCCCGCACGCCCCCGGCCCGCAAGCCGGACGAGGAGCTGCCGACGGTCCGCTGACCGGCGGCTACGGCACCCGCTGGGACTTCGGCTCGGGCTCGTTCTGCGGCTTCCTCGCCTCCGCCACCAGGATCGTCTCCGCCTCCTGGGAGGGCATGGCCCGGAACACCCAGGTGCGGTAGGACCAGAAGCGGAACAGGGTCGCGACGCCGATGCCGAGGAACTTGAAGACGTTGCTCTGCAGCGGGCTGTCCCAGCCGAGGCCGTAGGTCGCCAGGTACAGCACGCCGTTCTCGATGACCAGGCCGATCGCGCTGAAGAGCAGGAACAGCGTGAGTTCCTTGGTGCGGCCGTGCTTGTCACGGTCCCGGTACGTCCAGTAACGGAAGCCGACGTAGTTGAAGACGATCGCGACGACCGTCGCGATGATGCTGGCGCGCACGACCGGCAGCGTGGAGACGTGCCGGACCAGGTTGAACACGCCGAGATTGACAAGGACGCCGGCACCGCCGACGGCGCCGAACTTGGCCACCTCGCGTACGAGCCGTTGCAGCCCCGAGGAACGAGGTTCCATGGCTGTGCAGCTCCCGTCGGTAGGTTTCGTCAACCCGGCCATGCTATCCAGGCCGACCCCCCGGCGCCTGTGCACAAGGCCAAGGCTCGGAAACAGGTCGGAAAGAGACCGGAAAGGGACGGGTAAGACGCGGTGAGAGGGACGCGATCCGGCCGCCCCGGCGTGGCCGATACGCTAGGGGTGTGACGTTCCCGGTAGTCGGCATGGTCGGCGGGGGGCAGCTCGCGCGTATGACGCACGAAGCGGGCATCCCGTTGGGCATCAGGTTCAAGCTTCTCAGTGACACCCCTCAGGATTCCGCGGCGCAGGTCGTGAGCGATGTCGTCGTCGGCGACTATCGCGACCTGGACACGCTGCGCGAGTTCGCGCGCGGTTGCGATGTGATCACCTTCGATCACGAACATGTACCCACCGAGCACCTCAAGGCCCTGGAGGCGGACGGCATCCCCGTGCGCCCGGGGCCCGACGCACTGGTGCACGCCCAGGACAAGGGGGTGATGCGCGCCAGACTCGACTCGATCGGCATCCCGTGCCCACGGCACCGGATCGTCGCCGATCCCGCCGACGTGGCCGCGTTCGCCCGCGAGGGCCTCCCGGAGGGTGCGCGGGGCGACGGCTTCCCCGTCGTCCTGAAGACCGTCCGCGGCGGCTACGACGGCAAGGGCGTGTGGGTCGTGGACTCCGTGGAGGAGGCCGCCGACCCGTTCAAGGCGGGCGTCCCGGTTCTCGCCGAGGAGAAGGTCGACTACGTCCGCGAGCTCGCGGCCAACGTCGTACGCTCCCCGCACGGCCAGGCCGTCGCCTACCCGGTGGTCGAGTCCCAGCAGGTCAACGGCGTCTGCGACACCGTCATAGCCCCCGCGCCCGGCCTCGACGAGGACCTCGCGCTGCGCGCCGAGGAGATGGCCCTGACCATCGCCAAGGAGCTGGGTGTCGTCGGGCACCTCGCGGTCGAGCTGTTCCAGACCCGCGACGGCCGCATCCTCGTCAACGAGCTGGCGATGCGCCCGCACAACTCCGGTCACTGGACCATGGACGGCGCGATCACCTCGCAGTTCGCCAACCACGTCCGCGCCGTCCTCGACCTCCCGCTCGGCGACCCGCGCCCGCGTGCGAAGTGGACCGTGATGGCCAACGTCCTCGGCGGCGACTACCCGGACATGTACTCCGCGTACTTGCACTGCATGGCCCGCGACCCCAAGCTCAAGATCCACATGTACGGCAAGGACGTGAAGCCCGGCCGCAAGGTCGGACACGTCAACACCTACGGCGACGACCTGGACGACGTGCTGGAGCGCGCCCGTCACGCAGCCGGCTACCTGAGAGGCACGATCACCGAATGAGCCCTGTTGTTGGCATCGTCATGGGGTCGGACTCCGACTGGCCCGTCATGGAGGCCGCCGCCAAGGCCCTGGACGAGTTCGAGATCGCCTACGAGGTGGACGTCGTCTCCGCACACCGCATGCCGCGCGAGATGATCACCTACGGCGAGCAGGCCGCCGACCGGGGGCTGAAGGTGATCATCGCCGGTGCGGGCGGCGCCGCCCACCTGCCGGGCATGCTGGCCTCGGTCACCCCGCTGCCGGTCATCGGCGTCCCCGTGCCGCTGAAGTACCTCGACGGCATGGACTCGCTGCTGTCGATCGTGCAGATGCCGGCCGGCGTCCCCGTGGCCACGGTCTCCGTGGCCGGTGCCCGCAACGCCGGTCTCCTCGCGGCCCGCATGCTCGCCGCGCACGACGAGGACCTGCTGCACAAGATGCGCGACTTCCAGCAGGACCTCAACGACCAGGCCACCGAGAAGGGCAAGCGGCTGCGCTCCAAGGTCGAGGGCGCGAGCGGCTTCGGCTTCGGGAAGTGACCGCGATGACGTCACTGGAGGAGGCCCGGGAACTGCTGCGCGCGTTCCCCGTCGTCGACGGTCACAACGACCTGCCCTGGGCGCTGCGCAAGCACGCCGGCTACGACCTCGACGTGCTCGACATCGCCGGGCACCAGGGCGAGCGCCTGCACACCGACCTCCCGCGGCTGCGCGAGGGCGGGGTCGGCGCGCAGTACTGGTCGGTGTACGTGCCCGCGGACCAGCCGGAGCCGGTGGCGGCGACGCTGGAGCAGATCGACTGCGTCCGGCAGCTGCTGGCCCGCTACCCGGCGGACCTGGCGCCCGCGCTGGCCGCCGCCGACATGGAGCGGGCACGCCGGGACGGCCGTATCGCCTCCCTGATGGGCGCCGAGGGCGGCCACTCCATCGCCAACTCGCTCGGCACCCTGCGCGGCCTGTACGCGCTCGGCGTGCGCTACATGACGCTCACCCACAACGACAACGTGGACTGGGCGGACTCCGCGACCGACGAGCCCAAGGCCGGCGGTCTCACCGCCTTCGGCCGCGAGGTGGTCCGGGAGATGAACCGGCTCGGCATGCTGGTCGACCTCTCGCACGTGGCGGCGACGACGATGCGGGACGCCCTGGACGCGACCTCCGCGCCGGTGATCTTCTCCCACTCCTCCGCCCGGTCGGTGTGCGACCACCCCCGCAACATCCCCGACGACGTGCTGGAGCGGCTGCCCGGCAACGGCGGCGTGGCGATGGTGACGTTCGTGCCGAAGTTCGTGCTCCAGGCGGCCGTCGACTGGACGGCGGCGGCCGACGACAACCTGCGCGCCCACGGCTTCCACCACCTCGACACCAGCCCCGAGGCGATGAAGCTGCACCGCGCGTTCGAGGAGCGCACCCCCCGCCCGGTCGCCACGGTGTCCACGGTGGCGGACCACCTGGACCACATGCGCGAGGTGGCCGGCATCGACCACCTGGGCATCGGCGGCGACTACGACGGCACCGCGTTCACCCCGGACGGCCTCGACGACGTCTCCGGCTACCCGAACCTGCTCGCCGAGCTGCTGGACCGCGGCTGGTCCCAGGCCGACCTGGCCAAGCTGACCTGGCAGAACGCGGTACGGGTGCTGGGCGTGGCCGAGGACGTGGCCCGTGACCTTCAGGCCACCCGGGCGCCGTCCCTCGCCACCATCGAGTCGCTGGACGGCTGACGGTCCAGGGCGGGGTAGTCGTTGTAGCCGGCGGCGCCGCCCACGTACATGAAGTAGCGGTCCCGGACCGGGTTGAGCGGGGCGCCCAGGCGCAGCCGTTCGACCAGGTCCGGGTTGGCGAGGAACGGCCGGCCGAGCGCCACCAGGTCCGCGCCCGCCGCCAGCATCTCCCGCGCGGCCCGGGTGACGGCCTCGGTGGTCAGGCCGGTCAGGTCCGGGTTGCCGATCAGGGTGCCGGGCCAGTCGGCGCGGATCCGCCGGTACCAGCCGGCCCCCGGGTCGGAGCGCACCAGGTGCAGGTAGGCGAGGTCCAGGCCCTTCAGACGGTCCAGGAGCGCCGCGTAGAGGGCGCCGGTGTCCTCCTCCAGGACGCCGTTGACGGTGGACGCGGGGGAGACGCGGATGCCCACCCGGTCCGCGCCGATCGCGTCGGCCACCGCCTCGGTCACCTCCGCCGCGAACCGCACCCGCCGTGCCGCGGAGCCGCCGTAGCCGTCCGTCCGGCGGTTGGTGTTGTCCGCGAGGAACTGGTGCAGCAGCATCCCGTTGGCCGAGTGCACCTCCACCCCCTCGAAGCCCGCCTCGACGGCCCGGCGCGCGGCGGCGGCGAAGTCGGCGATCGTGGCGCGGATGTCGTCCGCCGTCATCTCGCGGGGCACGGCGGCCGGCCGGTGCCCGCCCGGCGTGAAGATCGTCTCCGGCAGCGGGATCGCGGAGGGCGCCACCGGGGTCAGGCCCGTGGTCGCCGGATGGCTCACCCGGCCGCCGTGCTGGAGCTGCAGGAACATCCGCCCGCCGGCCGCCCGGACCGCGTCGGTGACCTGCCGCCAGCCGGCCGTGTGCCGGTCGGTGTGGATCGCGGTGATGTCGGGGTACGTCTGCCCGGCCGCGTTCGGTGTCGAGCCCTCGGCGATGATCAGCCCGGCCGAGGCGCGCTCGGCGTAGTGCGTGACCATCAGGTCCGTCGGGGTGCCGTCGGCTTCCGCGCGATTGCGGGTGAGCGGGGCCATCACGAGGTGGTTCGGGAGCGCCAGCCGGCCGAGCCGGGCCGGGGCCAGGAAGTCCGTTGTCTGCGTCATGCCGGAACGGTAGAACTTGACACTGATGTCAGAATCAAGCCCTCTTCGGGGAGGTGGCGGATGCGCATCGGTGAACTGGCCCGGCGCACGGGCGTGAGCGAGCGGTCGCTGCGCTACTACGAGACCCAGGGCCTGCTCACGGCCGAACGCACCCCCGGCGGGCACCGCGACTACCCCGACCGGGCCGTCGACCGGGTCATCCGGATCCAGGAGCTGTACGCGGCCGGGCTGCACAGCGACAAGATCCGGCAGCTGCTGCCCTGCATGCGCGACCGGGACGGCGGCCCCTCCGCGGTCGCCACCCCCAGGCTGGTCGCCGACCTCACCGCCGAACGCGACCGCATCGACCGCATGATCGCCGATCTGGAGCGGTCCCGGGAGACGCTGGACGAGGTGATCCGCACCGCCCGCGAGGCCTGACCGGGTTACCCCCGAACGCCCCACTCACCAGGGAGGTCTCCTCCGCTCCGTGCGACCGTGGCGATACGCCCGCCGCATCACGACGTAGCTCACGACCGACGTAGCCCACGCTCACGACCGACGTAGCCCACGACGTACGGAGCCGCCATGGCCGACCTCCAGGACGACATTCCCCGCACGACCGAGGCCGGCGAGGGCGACGACCTGCCGGACGACCCCTTCCCTGACGACCCCTTCCCGGACGTTCCCTTCCCGGAGGCCGCCCCCCGCTCCGCGGACGAGGCGCTGGAGCGGGCCCACGCGCTGCTCACCGCCCACCCGGTCGCCGACGGCTACAGCGGACTGCCCTGGGCGCTGCGCCGGCTGCCCTGGTGCGACCTGGAGCGGGGCGAGGCCGCCCTCGCCACCGATGTGCCCCGGCTGCGCGAGGGCCGTGTCGGCGCGCTGTTCTGGTCGCTGCACCTGCCGGAAGAGCCCGGCGGCGACCGTGTGGTGACGGCGACCCTGGAACAGGTGGACCAGGCGCGCTCGGTGATCGACGGCCACCCGGAGGGCCTGCGCCTGGTGCGCACCGCCGGGCAGATCATCGACGCCCGCAACCACGGCCGGGTCGCGGTGCTGCTGGGCCCCGCCCACGCCGGCGCGCTCGGCGGCTCCCTGGGCGTCCTGCGCATGCTGCGCGCCCTCGGGCTGCGCGTGCTCACCCTCACGGGCACGGACTGGGCGGGCGCGGCGGGGCTGACCCGGTTCGGTGAGGAGGTGGTGGGCGAGATGAACCGGCTGGGTGTCCTCGCCGACGTCTCCGGCGCCTCCCAGGCCACCGTGGAGCGTGCCGTGGCCCTGTCCAGGACCCCGGTGCTGTGCACCCGCTCCGCCGCCCGCGCCCTGCGCCCGCATCCCGCCAACCTGCCCGACGAACTGCTCGCCGCGCTGGGCGAGGCCAAGGGGTTGTGCATGGTGCCGCTGACCGCCGAGCAGACCGGCCCGACCGTCCGGGACGTCGCCGACCACCTCGATCACGTCCGCGACGTGGCCGGCCCCGAGTGCGTCGGCCTGTCCGGCACCTACGGCTCCGGCGCCACCCACCCCCGCGGCCTCGCCGACACCTCCCGCTACCCGCACCTGATCGCCGAGCTGCTCCGCCGCGGCTGGTCCGAGGCCGAGCTGGCCCTGCTGACCTGGGGAAACGTGCAGCGGGTGGTGCGCAGCGCCGACTTCGGCGCCCGCCTCACACAGCACCGCGGGGAGGGGGCCCGGGCGAGGACCACCGAGCCGGACGCCTAGAACCTCTCCCCGCCCGCGGCACTACGCCTCGTCGATCCGGCACAGGCAGAAGGGATGCCCGGCCGGGTCGGCGTACACCTGGAAGTCCTTCTTCTCCCGGTCCTCCAGGTCCAGCGGGCCGGCACCCAGCGCGAGCACCCGCTCATGGGCCGCGTCGATCTCCGCCCAGGTCCGCCCCGCGTCGAAGTCGAGGTGGAACTGCTGGCCGTCGCGGTCCGCGCGCGGCCACTGGGGCGGGGTGTGCCCCTCGGCCCGCTGGAACGCCAGCCGCGGGCCGTCCGGCACCCGCAGTACGACCCAGTCGTCGTCGTCCGCCTGCGGGGTGCCTCCCGCCACCGCCGCGTAGAAGGCGGCCAGTGCGTGCGGGTCGGGACAGTCGAGCACGACGGAACGCAAACGGGCGACGGACGCCATGATGTCCTCCCTCTCAGCAGGCGCAGAGACAGAACGGGTGCCCCGCCGGGTCGGCGTAGACACGGAAGGTGCGCTCGCGGTCCTCCGCGTCCAGCGGCTTCGCGCCCAGCTCCAGCACCCCCTTCTCGGCCGCGTCCAGGTCCTCCACCACGAGGTCCAGGTGGAACTGCTGCGAGCCGTCCGCCGACGGCCACACCGGCGGCACATGCTCCGGCGCCCGCTGGAAGGCCAGCGCCGGGCCGCCGGGCGACCTCAGGTCCACCCAGTCCTCGTCCCCCTCCACCGTGCCGCCCAGCACCCCGGCGTAGAAACCGGCCAGCGCATGGGGATCGGGACAGTCCAGGACCACGACACCGAGCTTGGCGACAGCCATGACTACCTCCTTGAGTTACCTGTAGAGACGGGTAACCGGTAACGGTTACTGCATGCTCCCCCATCGGGGGTAACGTCGCAAGCATGAGTGAGAGATCGGCCGCCCCCGCAGGCCTGGCGCTGGTCGAATCGCTGGTCAACACGCTCGACCTCGAAACGGGACACGACGCGCTCGACACGGCGGACGGCCGCGCCCGCTTCGCCCTCACCGAGGCGGAACTGGACGGGGCCCGGGAACTGCGCGAGTCGCTGCGCGCCGTGCTCCTCGCGCACGCCGGGCACCCCCCGCACCGCACGGTCACCCCCCTGGGCGACCTGCTGGCGCACGCCCCGCTGCTCGTCACCCTCGACGACGACGGCACGGCCGCCCTCGCACCCGCCGACGCGCGCCCCCTGCTCTCCCGGGTCGCCGCCGCCGTCGCCGGGGCGCTCGTCGCCGGCACCTGGACCCGGCTGAAGGCCTGCGAGGCCGACACCTGCCACTGGGCGTACTACGACCGCAGCCCCGCCGGACGCGGCCGCTGGTGCTCGATGCAGGTGTGCGGGGCGCGCGCGAAGATGCGGCGCTACCGGGCGAAGGGGACGTGAGCCGCCCGGACTTGGTGCAGAATGCGGAAAGACGCCGGTTCGGCCGACTGAGCCTCGGCCGAACCGGCGTCGCCACGTGCGTCTGCTACGCGGTGGGCCGGCCCATCGCCCGGTACGTCCACCCGGCCCGCCGCCACAGCTCCGGGTCCAGGGTGTTGCGCCCGTCCAGGATCAGCCGGGCCGCCGCCACCTCACCGAGCGCCGCCGGGTCCAGCTCGCGGAACTCCCGCCACTCGGTCAGGTGCAGCACCACGTCCGCACCGCGCACGGCCTGCGCCGCCGAGTCGGCGTACCCCAGCGTCGGGAACACCTTGCGGGCGTTGCCCATGCCCTTCGGGTCGTACACGGTCACCTGACCGCCCTGGAGATGGATCTGCCCGGCCACGTTCAGCGCGGGCGAGTCACGGACGTCGTCCGAGTCCGGCTTGAAGGTGGCACCGAGCACCGCGACCCGCTTGCCGAGGAAGGAACCGCCGCCCAGCGCCTCCCGGGTCATCTCCACCATCTGACCGCGCCGGCGCATGTTGATGGAGTCGATCTCGCGCAGGAAGGTCAGCGCCTGGTCCGCGCCCAGCTCGCCCGCCCGCGCCATGAACGCCCGGATGTCCTTCGGCAGACAGCCGCCGCCGAAACCGATCCCGGCCCGCAGGAACTTGGCGCCGATCCGGTCGTCGTGCCCGATGGCCTCCGCGAGCCTGGCCACGTCACCGCCCGCGGCCTCGCACACCTCCGCCATCGCGTTGATGAACGAGATCTTCGTCGCCAGGAAGGAGTTCGCGGCCGTCTTCACCAGCTCGGCGGTCGGGAAGTCGGTCACCACGAACGGCGTGCCCTCGCCGACCGGGGTCGCGTACACCTCCCGCAGCAGCTTCTCCGCCCGCTCGCTGCGCACCCCGACCACGATCCGGTCCGGGTGCAGGGTGTCCTGGACCGCGAACCCCTCCCGCAGGAACTCCGGGTTCCAGGCCAGCTCGGCGTCCCCGCCGGCCGGCGCGTGGTCGACCAGGTACGACGCCAGCCGGTCGGCCGAGCCCACCGGCACGGTCGACTTGCCGACGACCAGGGCCGGGCCGTGCAGGTGCGGGGCGAGCGAGGCGATGGCGGAGTCGACGTACGACATGTCCGCCGCGTAATCGCCGTGCCGCTGCGGGGTGTTCACGCACACGAAGTGCACGTCGCCGAAGGCCCCGATCTCGGCCCAGTCCGTGGTGAACCGCAGCCGCCCGGTGGACCCCTCGAAGCCCGCCACGTGCCGGCGCAGCAGCTCCTCCAGCCCCGGCTCGTACATCGGTGTCTCGCCGCGCTCCAGCATGGCGATCTTCTCGGGCACGACGTCGAGTCCCAGCACCTCGAAGCCCAGCTCGGCCATGGCCGCGGCGTGGGTGGCGCCGAGATAGCCGGTGCCGATCACGGTGATCTTCAGGCTCATGGGGTGCGCTCCAGATCGGGTACGTCGGTGATGCGGAGCCGAGCATAGTCGGGCCGCCCACCGGGCAATTTCCCCGCTGTCGCGTACCTCACGTAGGCGTCCCACGGGCGGCCCTCTAAAATTTGAGTTACTTAACGGTAATTAGCGTCAGTATCACTGCGTCTTTGGAGCGTGAGAGACCGTGGCCGGAACGGCTGACTTCGACCTGTACCGCCCGTCCGAGGAGCACGACATGCTCCGCGACGCCGTCCGCGCCCTGGTCGAGGCGAAGATCGCGCCGTACGCCGCGGCGGTGGACGAGGAGGCCCGCTTCCCCCAGGAGGCGCTGGACGCCCTCGTGGCCAACGACCTGCACGCGGTGCACGTCCCCGAGGAGTACGGCGGCGCCGGCGCCGACGCGCTCGCCACGGTCATCGTGATCGAGGAGGTGGCCCGCGCCTGCGTCTCCTCCTCCCTCATCCCGGCCGTGAACAAGCTCGGCTCCCTGCCGGTGATCCTCTCCGGCGGCGAGGAGCTGAAGAAGAAGTACCTGACCCCGCTCGCCAAGGGCGACGGGATGTTCTCGTACTGCCTCTCCGAGCCGGAGGCGGGCTCGGACGCGGCCGGCATGAAGACCAAGGCGGTCCGTGACGGAGACCACTGGATCCTCAACGGCGTGAAGCGCTGGATCACCAACGCGGGCGTCTCCGAGTACTACACGGTGATGGCCGTGACGGACCCCTCGAAGCGCTCCAAGGGCATCTCCGCGTTCGTCGTCGAGAAGTCCGACGAGGGCGTCTCCTTCGGCGCCCCCGAGAAGAAGCTCGGCATCAAGGGCTCCCCGACCCGCGAGGTCTACTTCGACAACGTCCGCATCCCCGCCGACCGCATGATCGGCGAGGAGGGCACCGGCTTCATGACCGCCATGAAGACCCTGGACCACACCCGCATCACCATCGCCGCCCAGGCGCTCGGCTGCGCCCAGGGCGCCCTCGACTACGCCAAGGGCTACGTCCAGGAGCGCAAGCAGTTCGGCAAGGCGATCGCCGACTTCCAGGGCATCCAGTTCATGCTCGCCGACATGTCCATGAAGATCTCGGCGGCCCGCGCCCTCACCTACCAGGCCGCCGCCGCCTCCGAGCGCGGCGACGCCGACCTCACCTACCTGGGCGCCGCCGCCAAGTGCTTCGCCTCGGACGTGGCCATGGAGGTCACCACGGACGCGGTCCAGCTCCTCGGCGGCTACGGCTACACCCGTGACTACCCGGTGGAGCGCATGATGCGCGACGCGAAGATCACGCAGATTTATGAGGGCACGAACCAGGTCCAGCGGATCGTGATGGCGCGGAACCTGCCTTAGCAGGGTTTTTGCAGGTCAGGAGCTGTTTCGAAGGTCCGGAGGGACGCCCTAGGCTTTCTGTCCGTTGCGGCCTGATCAGGGCCGTTCCCGGGCGTCATGCTGGGGGAATCCTGGGCAGATGCCGGGCTGAAAACGGCCACTGACCTGCACAAACAACACAGCCCCCGGCCCGACGTCGGGGGCTGTTGTCGTACGCGGATCAGGCGACCTCTGATCCCTCAGTCGGGTCGTCGGCGCCGGGCGTCAACATCGTTGCGATGGCGGCCCGGCCACGCTGCTCGGCCCCTTCGAAGATGTAGTGGTAGTGCTCCCTCAGCACGTCCGTACTGCTGTGGCCCATCCAGTCGGCCACGTCGTTCTCGGGGACTCCGGCGTACAGCAGTCGCGACCCGTAGTAGTGCCGGAGTGAGTGCGCCTTGCAGTACTTCACCTGTCCCTTGCCCAGAGCCTCCATCCAGATCTTCGGGTAGAAGTACGACGCGTAGAGGTAGCCAGTCCGCGTCACGTTGGGGAAGAGAAGTCGCTCCGGCCCCCATACGCCGTGGTTCTTGATGTGCCGCCGTAGCTCGACTTTGACGGCCTGGAGGAGCAAGACCTGTCCGGCTACCGAGAGCTGTGGGGCCGGATCAACACCACCGGAAGGTGACAGCGGTAGCCGCTTCAGGGCGTCCCCCGCATGTGTCGCATTTATTCAGAGCAGTGGAGGAGCGATCCTCTGGGGCCATGCACACTCGGCGGTGTGCCTCTGGCACGGCCTACACGGCCGGGCAGTTCCCAAGTCGTTACGGGGCTCTGCGGAAACCTCCCTGTGAGATGACAACGTAGAGAAACACTCCTCCTCTTGCTCTCTGCTGATCTCGTTCACAGTGGGGGGTAAGGGGGGCAGTGTCTTCTCTTACGTTGTCCTCTTGTGAGGTGTAGGGCCGCCCCCAAAGCGGCCCTCTTCACTTGGATTCTCAGTCAGAGAATTTTAGGTCAAGTGGAGTGATAGTCGACTCTGTGGCATCACCAGATTTCTTCACCCCTCAGCCACCCAGGGGCCCTGTCTTTTGCTCTTCTTGTTACTCACTCGAATGCTTGGGGGAACCATGTATGACCCTGAGAAGGGAAAATCTCGACGTCTCAGTTTGGGAATCACCGTCAAGGAGCTAGCCGATCAAATCGGGTGCAGCACCCAGGCTGTCTACCAGTGGGAGCGTGGTGAGCGTAAGCCGAGCCTGACTACGTTCGTGGTCATTGCTCATCACCTCCGGATTCCGATCGCTTCCCTGGTCGAACAGGCCGGAGGGGATGAGAACTCCGCCCCGGTCTGCTCGGTGGCCTCCTGTGCGTGTTCTCCGCCATGCTGCCGGAAACCCGAGTTCAGCGCGGTTCCGGTTCCATGCCGCTCATGCTTCATGTCCTGCTCTGCGGTGGCACCGGTGAGGGCAAGGGGCAGTCGTGGGGCATCGCTGAGTCCATTGCCCGGGACGCCAACCGAACCTTCATGACCGGCAATGTGATTCACGGTGTGGTGGGCGGCGCGGGACTCATTCAGGCAGTGGCTGACTGCGGAGAACACGCCCTGATCATCGATACCGAGTACGCCCGTGTCCTGCGGGCCGGACGCAGACAGGCCAACCTCTCTCAGGTTCTCCGTGATCTGTGGGACGGTGCGCCCGTCGCCACGTCCAGGGCCAAGGATCCCGTCCAGGTGGACGCTCCCCGAGTCGCGATCATGGGGCACATCACGCCGGAGGAGTTTTCGGCGAACCTCTCAGGAACCGACCGAGACGGCGGATCTTACAACCGGCTGTTGACCCTGCCCGTGTCTCAAGTCTGCTGGCTCAGCGAGCGGGAGCGCATGCCCGCACACCTGGTCCCGGAGGCAGGCGAACTCTTCGCGAGGGCCGTCCGGTTCGGACAGCGCGTTAACACGGTCACCTTGGCCGATGACGCCTACGACGTGGCCGACACGATCCGACAGGACCTGTTGAGCAAGGCCCGTGAGTCGGAAGATCTGAAGCCGTTCGCCGCACGCTGCAATGAGCAGGTACGCCGGATCGCCGCTCTGTTCGCGCTGTTTGACCTGCGCCCTGAGATCACCGCTGATGACCTGCACGCAGCGGCCTCCCTGGTCACGTACGCCATGAACACGGTGGAGGCCATCGCCGCCGGAAGCGGGAGCAAGACCAGGAAGTGTCAGCCGCTCAGCCTCGCGGAGAAGGTCCGGGCCAGGATCGAACTTCATGGAGGATCGGCCACGTCCTCGCAGATTCTCCCGTACGTGGGAGCGACGGCCGCTCAGGTCCGAGCACTTCCGGAAGTCGTCGTGACTGTGGAACGGTCGGGGAAGAGCGGTCGGCCGGCCACCGTTTTCACACTCCGCGGTGACGATTCCGAGTCCGAGCCAGAACCGGTCTCCCATTCTTCCGCCCCCATGCCGGCCGCAGCAGAACGGGAAGCGCGGCGGCCCACCGTCGTCCGCCTGGACGCCTACCGTCCAGAACCGAAAAAAGATCCAGAACTGACGACCCGCCAAGGGCCCCCGGAACCGCTGGATGAGAACCCGTTCCGTGCTCTGCTCTAGCCAACCAGTCAACCCCGCGCACCCCACTGGGCTTCCCGCAAGACTTGGCACCTCTCCACCCGCCGCACAAGCACCCCTCACCTCACCTGGTGTAGGGGTGTTTGTCCGGCTTCGTCGCGGAGTAGCCAGACAGAGTCTGGAAGGCCTGACCTGCAGGTCCCGCACGCATTAGACTTCCCATTCACCACAGTTTGCGCAGGGGGGAGGCGGCATGCCTGACTGGGCGGCGCTTATTGGGACGGCGGCGTCAGGCTTTATTGTCGGGATGACGGCGGCTTGGCGTATCGCTTCAGTAGAAGCCACGAAGATCTGGGTGGAGGATCTTCGTCACCGGTTCCAGGTGAAAAAAGAGGACCGCGAAAAGCAAAAGGAAATTAGGCACAATCAGCTCGACGAGGAGCATGCGCGAGAACGTGCGCGGAACGAGGACAAGCGTAAGCGGCGGGGTACGGTACTAAAGGAACTGCAAGCTTCCCTTACCACCGCGAGACAAGCCAGCAACGTATATGTCTATCGTCTTGACATAGACGTGGCAAGAATGACGGGAGACGCGGCCGCCCACGCGCAACTTCAGCAACAATGGCAGGAGTATCTTCAAGTTTTGGCCACCCTTAGGGGGCACCTTACGAAGCTTGCCGTACTTGGCGTGCCTGTCAAATCCGATGCGGACTGGAATGAGCCCACGCAGCATCAAATTAAACAGCTTATTGATCATCTGAGTCGGCAAGCGGAAACCTATGCTAGCGGCGGGTAGGCGTCGGCACCCTTTTCGTATAGCGGAGTGGCTCTGTGTCGCAGCCGGCCAGCGCGGAGCGTGGGCGGAACCGAGCAACGGTCGTCAGTCTGGGAAGGGAGCAGTCCCGGAGCCCGCCCCCGAGCCGAAGCAGTCGGAACCGCACGTTGAGTTGAACCCCTATTGCTCCTTCGTCGTTCGACTACCTCATGGGGCAGGCCAGTTCAGGTTTTGAGTGATTCGGGGAGCACGTCACCACTGCCAGGGACAGATACGACGGACGTTCGAGGTAGAAGCCGTACGACACATCAGCACCCGAGTGCAGTTGTTCGGCAGCGGCGTTCACCAGTCGGGCCAGGCGCGTGGTGTCTCGGTCTCTTTCCGATGCGAACCGGGGGGTGTACTCGGACAGACGCTCACCGAGCCAGGCCGCCGCTTCCTTCGCCTCATCCCACGTGCCCCGAACCAGTGAACGGGGCTTGACTAGCCAGTACGCCGTTTCCAGCGGCGGGAGATCCGACGTGGGGAACTCTGCGGCCACCTCGCGGTAACGAAGGATCAGTTCCGGCCTGCTTCCTGTCGGGGGCGGATCTGAATGAGGGGGCCGCCGTAGGGCTTCATTGTCGAAGCGGTCTTTCGGGCCGGTCCATAGATAGCCGTGGTGGTGCACCAGTCGTTCCCTTCCGAGGAGTGCCAGCCGGGCCGGACCCAGGGACAGGGGGACCCGGCCTGGCTGGCGGGAGGGGGAGGATCAGACGTTCAGGCCGAAGCGCGCCGGGTCGATACCGGCCGCGTCCAGTTCCTCCGTGGTGAACCGCAGCGGTTGAGCGTCCGGCCGCTTGCTGTCACCCAGGGCCCAGGCGTCGTCACCGATCCGCGCCAGGGTCACGCACCCTTCGGTGCAGGGGCCGCCGCATGCCTTCACGAACGACGCCCCGTTGATGTCGAGCGCGTACAGATCACTTCCGTCCAGCATCACTTCACCTTCCTGCTCAACTGATCACGGCCATGACTGACCGTCGCCGCCCATACCGGGCGGGAGTTCAGGGATTCCACCGCAGGAGCGGTGTGTCACTCGGCGCGAACGACCATGGCGAACGAGGTCCGGATGCGCCGGAAACCGGCGTGCCCGGACCGGCCCGTGTGGCTCATGCACTCCACGTCGACGGAGGCCGAGTCATCGGCGGGAGTCGCCTTCCAACCGCAGTGCAGACACTCGGCCTCGAACGTCACGTCCGTGTCGGGATGCTCGATGATCCGGTGCATGACGTACCGCATGGCCGCTCTGACGCTCACAGCCCACCCCCACGGCTCCGCGCGTTGGCTGCGGCGACTCTGCCGCTCAGTCCCGCTGATGGGCTATTCGGCGGGGGCTTGTAGTCAGGACACTTCGGGGTCCCGCACTCGCACCGAGGCCAGTGCAAAGCCGAACTCGGCGCCAGGTCCGCGCCTTCGGGGCCAGGGTCGCTCTTCTGCACCATGAGCACGCCGCCGACGCCGAACGCTCCGGAGAGACGGGAGAGGAACTGTCGGGCCTCACTGCTGCCCAGATGATCAGCCGCTTCGGTCCTATGTGCCTTGCTGTCGCTCACCATGGCCCCCATCTTCGGCGGCCCACGATTGCGCCTCTAGTCTGTTTCCTGTTCCCGCAAAAAGTCGTTGCGGATGCTTTCGATCAGATCCCGCATTTCGTCGCCGGCCAGCGCGGCTCGCGCGAATCCTTCGAACTTATCAACGTAGAGACTCACATCTCGCGGGTCCGTAACGACGACTTCGGCATGGACGGTTTCAACCGTCACCATGCGGTCGTCACGGATGACGAAGGCATGATTTGCGATGTCATGTTGCTGAATTCGCAGAGGGACTATCCGGATGTCCACGTGGGAGAGCCGCGAAATGGAGACGATGCGATCAAGCTGAGCGGCCATCATCTGCGGTCGCACGATGCGCCAGCGCAGAACAGGTTCGGTGATGATGAACCGGAGCGACTTTGCGTTGTCGTAGAGAACCGCTTGCCGTTCGAGTCGCCCATTGATCGTTCGCGTGAGTGCGTCTTCACTCAGATTGTGCCGTTGCAGAATGGCCCTGATGTACTCGGGCGTCTGGAGCAGGCCCGGAACGAGCGCGGGTTGAAACAGCCGCAGTACAGACATCTGGGCTTCCAGAGCCTTGGCGGCCTGCTGGCCCTTGTGGACCCCGATTCGCTTGAGCAGGCGCCACGCCGTCGCTTCCGTCGCTGACGCGCGTGCGGCTTCCGCGTACTCCGCTTTGACCTCGTCCGAGACACCGATGGCGGTCAGGATGCGCTCTACGTCCGCCGCGCTGGGTGCCAGCTTCGCATTCTCGATCTTGGACAGCTTGGACGGAGACATGAGGGCGCTGCGGGCCACCGCTTTGGCTTCCTTGCCGGATGCCACTCGCAGCGCCCGCAGCGCGGCTCCAAGCTGTGCTCTGTTCACGTCCCGTACTTGGCCCACCATTCGGTGAACGGTTCCGCGTGCGCGAGAGCCGCATCACGGTACCGCGTGAATTCCGCTGTTCGTTCCGGCGGTAGCACTTCCGATCCCAGGTACTTTCCGCTTCCGTCGTAGTTCATCACGGCCACGGATTCGGAGTCGAAGAACCAGAAATCCGGAACGTTCTCCAGGGGGTTGGGTTTGTCGGTGATGTCGAGGATGAAGAACTCTTCACCCCCGCTCGCATTCTTGTGGTAGCCCCAGCCGAGTTCGAACCTGAGATAGTCCGTGAGCGGGCGGGACAGGATATGGACCCGGTATACCCGCTTCCCCTTCTCGGTGTGCGAGCGTAGTTCTTCGATCCAGCCTGCGTTGTAGTCGTCTGGCTGTGGCTCCCCGGCCAGGAATGCCTGATAGGCGTCGACGCTCCCGGACTTGCTGTAGTCGTCCAGGGTCTCCAGCCGGAATGCCTCGCGCTCGAATGCCTCGAAGAGCTCGCCGAGGGTCCTAGATGAGGTTGTCACGGATGGCCTTCTGGATCAGTTCCATCGGGATCTCGAGCAGGGTTTCGTGCGCGGGAATCTGAAGCCCGTGGTCGGTCGGCGTCTCGCCCTGTACCAGGAAGGTGCCACGATCCGTGGCGTAGATCGTCGGGCAGTCCTTGATGTCGCACGTGCTGACCAGCTTGGTGACCTTCATGGTCTGGGTTCCCCTCTCCCGTGCCGCTGCCAGTACCCCGCATCTGGGTTGATGCTCCCGAGGGCTGTGCGCACCGGTCAAGCGATCACGGTTGACGGAACGGGAAACCGCGTAACCTGCGCCCGGCCTGCTCGTACGCGGCGCGATTGGTGGTGGTGCCTCCAGCTCGCCTCCTGCCTGCGGAGACTGTTTACGATCATGGGGAAATGCTGGGGAGGCCCCTTCCGGGAGGGGTGTTCTGTGCAGGCCAGAGCCGTATGGCCTGTAAAGCACCCAGATTTATGAGGGCACGAACCAGGTCCAGCGGATCGTGATGGCCCGCAACCTGCCGTAACGGCGGCGGTACGGCTCTTTGGGAAGGCGCCCCCCGCGGGGCGCCTTTCCGCTGCCTGGGCGCACCTCCCGACCGGTCGGTCACATGCGGGGCGGCCCGGGGGGACGTAGGACGGAAGCACACGGGACCCCGTCCCGGTCCCACGCCCCCCTAGGAGGAGCCATGGCCCAGCCCGGAACGATGACCCCCATGACCCAGCAGATGCAGGACTGCGTCAACGCCTGCATGGCCGCGCACACGATGTGCGAGGAGTCCATGAGCTCCTGCATGCACATGGGCGGTCAGGCCCAGATGCAGATCATGCGTGCCCTCATGGACTGCTCCGAGACGACCCGTATGTGCGCCGACATGATGATGCGCCGCTCGCCGATGTCGGGCGAGATGTGCGCGATGTGCGCCAAGGCGTGCGACATGTGCGCCGAGGCGTGTATGACGATGCCGGACGACCCGCAGATGATGCGCTGCGCGGAGGCGTGTCGCCGCGCGGCGGAGATGTGCCGCGCGATGGCGGGCGTCAAGATGTGAGGTCCGCCCGAACGCGCGCGAGGGCACCCCGTGGTCGAGGTCGGCCGCGACGTGACCGACATCCGCATCGGCGACCGGGTCAGCGGCGAGGGCCACCTGGTGTGCGGCAAGTGCCG